>JAICWX010000088.1 GCA_025934635.1 Streptosporangiaceae bacterium
GACGTGCGCGCCGCGGGAGGACAGGGCGACGGCAATGGCGCGGCCGAAACCCCGGCTGGCGCCGGTGACCAGTGCCGTCGTTCCGGAAAGTTCTTGCCCTGGCGGGATAGGTGCCGTGGACCGGGATGCGGGACAGGTACCAGACCCCGGCGGCGGCGGTCAGCGCGCCGGCGACGATCACCGGGCGGGTGCCGTGCGGGCCGACAGCTGGGTAGCGTCCGCGGCGCCAGGCCCTTAACGCGGAAGATGGAGAACGGGAACAGCGGGTCGCGGCGGCGCAGCTCGGTGACGGTGAAGGCGGCGAGCACGGCGGCCGCCGAGCAGCAGCCCGCCGTAGGTGACCAGGTAACCCGATAGGACCCACTGCAGACCCGGCGCCGAGAAGCCCAGGTCACGACGGATCGACGGTAAGGCGACGTTCATGATCGAAGAATCGGCGACGTCGAGGAACTGCACCGCGCACAGCAGCAGCAGCCTGCCGCGGCGGGTGGCCAGGAACGAAACGGGCGGGGCGGTCACCAGGCCAGCCGCCAGAACTGGACGAATGAGTACAGTTCGAAGGCGAGCAGGAAGTGGACGATTTAGTACAGAGTCAGCTCGCGTACATCCGGATGTGCGCGAGTCCCGCCTCCACCGCGACGCGCAGCGACGTCATGTCCCGGCGGGCCTGGCTAAGCACCATCCCGCCCTCGATGCTGGCCAGCAGCCCGGTGGCCAGCACGGCGGGCGGAGCGTCCGCGCGCAGTTCCCCGCGCTGGCGCATCCGCTCCAGCGCGTCCGCCAGCAGTAGTTCCCAGGCGTCGAACCCGGCCGCGGCCTGCAGCCGCGCCTCTTCGTTGCGCCCGGCGACCTCGGTGGCCAGCGTCCCGATCGGGCAGCCTGGCATGTCCAGCTGCTCGAACCCGGCCACGAAGCCCGCCAGCGCCTGCTCAAGACCGGCCAGCGACGACACGGCGCCGAGAGCCTCGGTCAGCCCGGCCACCACCTGCGCGCAGCGGAACCCGACCGCCGCCGCCGCCAGCTCATCCCGGCCGCGGAAATAATGGTAGAACTGGCCCTTGCCCGCCCCCGCGGCCGCCAGCACCTCGTCCACGCTCGTGGCCGCGATCCCCCGCTCCGCGAACAGCTCCGCGGCCCGCTCCACGATCCGCTCCCGGCTGGCGCGCCCGCGCCTGGTCATCGGCTCACTCGGCATGCGCCCATGCTAACCGCGGACTGTACTAGGTAGTCCAGGACGTCAGGCCCGCCGCCGGCTAGGTGCCGGTGCAGGAAGGCTTGCCCCGGTCCCGGACGCCGCCGGGGTGTCCCGTGGCGTCCGGACCCGGCGGCCGGGCACGTGCTTCCGCGACATCACCGGCGCTGGCGGGCAGCTTTGGCCGGCAGGCCGCGGGACCGAGCCGGGCCATGGGCGCGTCCTTGACGACGCCGCAGAACATGCGGCCGCTACGCCAGGCTGGCCGGGTATTTCGATGCTGGGAGCAGGTGCCCGGTTGGTCAGTCAGAGCAGCAGATCGGATTCGGTGCCCCGGACGGC
This sequence comes from Streptosporangiaceae bacterium, assembly GCA_025934635.1. The sequence continues at coordinate 1,535 of JAICWX010000088.1, forward strand.
GGTACCAGCCGCCCGATCGCCCCGGTCGGAATAGACGCCGGTCACCAGCTGGCCGGCCGGGTTGAGGACGAACCCGGTGGACTGCGGCGAGATCGCGGGTCGTCCACGGCGCCAGGAGGGTCGGCGCCTCGGGACCGAGCTCGTCAAACAGGTCGCTGAGCTGTGCCCGCTCGGTGTCGTCGAAGAGCAGACTCGTCATATCGCCGGAGTGTAGTGAGCGGCTACGCGCCCGGGTGCCTAGGAAGGCCGCGGCGCGAGCAGGGCGCGGAGCGCGTTGAGCGCGGCGTGTACGTCGAGTTCGGGGTCGAGCAGCGCTTGCAGCAGCAGCCCGTCGCCGACCGCGCCGAGCAGCGTGGCGATCGCGCTGGCCGGGGCACCGGTGAAGATCGTGCCGCGCTCCTGCCCGGCGCGGACCGTGGCGATCATCAGCTCGCGGTACCGGGCGAGCATCGAGGCCATCCGCTCCCGCAGCACCGGGTCGCGCTCGGCCTCGCGCATCGCCTCGAACATCAGCCGGGAGAGCACCGGATCGATTGCGTCGCGGTCGGCCACCTCGGCCGAGACGAGCCCGATGAAATCCTCCACGCCGGCCAGCGCGGCGAATTCGTCCGCCGGGATAGCCCGCGCGAACGTGAACATCGCCGCCTCGATCAGAAGTTCCTGCTTGCCGCGGAAGTGGTAGCTGACCGCTCCGTGCGGCAGCCCGGCCCGCTCGGCCACCGCCCGGGTGGTCACCCGTCCCCAGCCGAGCTCGGCGATCAGCTCCGCGGCCGCCGTCATCAGCTTCTCCCGGGTCGGCGCGGATACAGCCGTCCGATCGGCCTGTCCATTTGACTTGTCCATATGGCCCAATCCAGTGCTAGGCTGACCGCATGATCACGGCAATACCCAGCATTATCGGCGACCTGGCCGTCGAGACGGAGGGGCTGGTCAAGACCTTCGGCGCGACGCGCGCCCTCGACGGCGTGGACCTCGCCATCCCCCGCGGCAGCGTCTACGGTGTCCTCGGCCCGAACGGCGCCGGCAAGACGACGGCGATCCGCATCCTCGCCACGCTGCTGCGCCCCGACGGCGGCAGCGCCCGCGTACTCGGCCACGACGTCATCCGCGAGGCCGCCGTCGTGCGGAGGCTGGTCAGCCTCACCGGGCAGTTCGCGTCCGTGGATACCGATCTCACCGCTGAGGAGAACCTGCGGCTGCTCGCCCGGCTGCTCGGCCACTCCCGGCATCAGGCCAGGCGGCGTGCGGGCGAACTGCTCGCGGCGTTCGACCTCAGCGGCGCCGCCCGGCACCAGGCCGCCCGGCTCTCTGGCGGCATGCGCCGCAAGCTGGACCTTGCGGCCAGCATCATCGTCGCCCCCGACCTGCTGTTCCTGGACGAGCCAACCACCGGCCTGGACCCGCGCAGCCGCAGCGCACTGTGGGAGATCGTCCGCGGCATCGTGGCGGACGGGACGACTGTGCTGCTCACCACCCAGTACCTCGACGAGGCCGATAAGCTGGCCGACCGGATCGCCGTCATCGATCACGGCCGGGTGATCGCCGCGGGCACCCGCGGCGAGCTGAAGAACCGCGTGGGCAGCGCCGGCATCCGGATCCGGCTGCTGGACCCGGCTCACCGGGACCGCGCCCGCGACCTGATCGCCGATCACCGCATCGTCGTGCACGACGAGCCCGACCCCGCCGTCATTTCCGCCCGCGTCCCGGCCCAGCAGCGCGCCGGGGCCGCCGGCGAGCTCGCCGCGCACGCGCTCGGCCGGCTCACCGGCGCCGGGATCGGGGTGAGTGACTTCGCGCTCGGCCAGCCCAGCCTCGACGAGGTTTTCCTCGCGCTCACCGGCAGCCAGGCCGCGCCGGCACAGCCAGCACAGCCGGAACAGGCGCAGTCAGTACCGGCCGAAACGGAGGCTATCCGATGACCGCGCTCGCATGGAATGAGCGCCCGGCCCCGGCCGGCCCGGCGGCAGCATCCCTCGTGTTCGCATGGCGGTCCCTGCTCAAGATCAGGCACGTACCGGAACAGCTCGGCGACGTCATCGGCATCCCGGTGCTGTTCACGCTGTTGTTCACCTACCTGTTCGGCGGCGCGCTGGCCGGCTCGACCCACGGCTACCTGCAGTTCCTGCTGCCCGGCACGCTCGCGCTGGCCGTCGTGTTCGTCACCGTCTACAGCGGCGTCACCCTCAACGCGGACCTCGCCGCCGGGACATTCGACCGGTTCCGGTCCATGCCGGTCTGGCGGCCCGCTCCGATCGTCGGCGCGCTGATCGGTGACATCGGACGGTACCTGCTGGCCGGAGGGCTCGTCATCGGGCTCGGGCTCGCGATGGGCTACCGGCCGGCGGGCGGGGCCGCCGGGATGCTCGCCGCGATCGCGCTCGTCCTGCTGTTCGCCTCGGCCCTGTCGTGGGCCTGGATCACGCTGGGCCTGGTCCTCCGCTCGCCGAACGCCGTGATGAGCATCGGCTTCGTGATCCTGTTCCCCGTCACGTTCATGAGCAACATCTTCGTCGACCCTGGCACCATGCCCGGCTGGCTGCGCGGCGTCAGCGACGTCAACCCGGTCAGCCACCTCGTCACCGCCACCCGAACGCTGATGGCCGGCAGCGCCACCACGCCGCAGGTGCTCTGGGCAGTGGCCGCGTCCGGGGGGCTGATCGCGGTCTTCGCGCCGCTCGCCGTGCTGCTGTACCAGCGGAAGTGAACTCAGCAGCGCGGCCGCCGGGTGACCTCGTCACGGGCCCGCCCAGCCGAGCGCGGCCCCCGGCGGCGGCAGCTCGCCCGTCGCGGTCAGCGCGATCCGGACCGCGCGCCGGTCGCCGGCCTGCCGGTAACGGCGCACCAGGCCCTTACGCACCAGGCGGTCGCACATCCGGGTCGCCGTCGACGGGTTCACCGCCAGCGCCGCCGCCAGCTCCGCCGTTCCCCGCGGCCCCCGGGCGGCCAGCACCACCAGCGCCCGGCTCGCGGCCAGCACCGTATCCACCAGCTCATCGGCCACCGCCTGCCCCGGCGGGTACCGCGCTTCGGGAGACCTCTTATCCGGCATGGGTAAATAGTGCCCGGGGACAAGTACCAGCGGTACCGATCAGGTCCATCCGCCGTTCCTATCCGCGGCGGCTTGCCTGACGTGACTGCCGCCAGTTGCGTCCGGCTCCGCCGAGCCGTCGGGCGCTGAGGTCAGCAGGCTGACGTGATCGCCGGGAGCCAGGACGAGTTCCGGGAGGGGCGGCCGGAGCCGGCGGCCGCGCAGGACGGCCAGGGGAACGCTGGCCCGCGGCCAGGTGACATCCTTCAGCTTCCGTCCGGCGGCGGGCGAAGCGGAGCCGACGGTGATCACGACGAGCCGGTATCCGGGCAGGGGGGTCGGCGGGTGCCGCAGGAACGATTCCGGGTCGGCGTGCTCCCCGGCGGCGGCCCGGGCCTGCGCGCTTTCCGCGCGCGGGGTGCTGATCTGGTGGGCGATGGCGCGCAGCACCCCGGGGGCCGTAACCCAGCCTTGTACCTGGCGGCCGTCAGCGGACAGGACGGGCAGGCCGTCGTGGCCGAAGGCCTCCAGTTGCCGCAGGGCCTGGGCGAGGGACTCGGTGCCGAACAGGGCCTGCGGGTCGCCCTGATAGCTGACCGGCCCGGCCGCGGCGGCCCAGTCCGGCGCGGCGCTCCCGCTGGTTTCCGGCGGTACCGGCAGCAGCGGCCGGAAGGGGCGCATGGCGTCGGCGACCTTGAGGTCGGACAGGGCGCGCCAGGGGGCAGCACGGTCGATGTCGGTGCCGCGGCGCAGCAGCTTGGTGGTGTAAATCGTGCCGTAGCTCAGCGCGCGGGAGATGGTCGAGGCGATGGCGACCGCCAGCATCACCGGCAGCGTCAGGCTGAAGTCGCCGGTCATCTCCGCCACGCTGGCCAGCGAGGTCAGCGGGGCGCGGGCGGCAGCGGTGAACACCGCGCCCATCGCGACCACCGCGTACAGGGCCGGCTGGCCCGCGGCCGCGCCGAAGATGTGGTGCACGACGTCGCCGTAGGCCATGCCGGAGGTGACGCCGATGAACAGGGACGGCGCGAACACGCCGCCGGAGCCGCCGATGCCGATGGACAGGCTGGTCGCGACGATCTTGGCGAAGGCCAGCAGGATCACGAACCACAGCGCGTACTGGCCCGCGGTGGTCTTGTCCATCACCGGGTAGCCGACCCCGTACAGCTGCGGAAGCGCGAGCAGCAGCAGTCCGAGCGCGAGGCCGCCCACGGCGGGCCTGGCCCACTCCGGGCGGCCTTTCCACAGCCGGTCAAACCGGTCCTCGGCCTTGTACAGCACCGCCTTGAACGCCAGGCCCATCAGCGCGGCGACCACCGCCAGCGCCGCGACGAGCAGGTAGGTGCCGACGTGGTGCAGCGCGATGCCGGGCGGGAAGCCGGACAGGAACGGCTTGTCGCCCAGGAAGGGGATGGCGGTGATGTCGGCGATCATGGCCGCGAGCATCACGGTGAACAGCGCGTCGACGGAGAACTCCCGCAAGATGATCTCCACGCCGAAGAACACCCCGGTGATCGGCGCGTTGAAGGTGGCGGCGATACCGCCCGCCGCGCCGCAGGCGACCAGGATCCGCAGCCGGTTTTCCGGCATCTTGATCCGCTGGCCGATGCTGGAGGCCAGTGCGGAGCCGATCTGGACGATCGGCCCCTCCCGGCCGACCGAACCGCCGGTCCCGATGCACAGCGCCGAGGCCAGCGCCTTGACCACGCTGACCGGCGGCCGGATCCGGCCGCCGTTATCGGCGACCGCGATCATCACCTCGGGCACGCCGTGGCCGCGGGCCTCGCGGGCGTACCGGTAGATCAGCGGCCCGTACAGCAGTCCGCCGATCACCGGGATGACCACGAAGAATCCCAGGCCCAGCCACGGCAGGTGCGCGCTGCCCAGGTAACCCTGCTGGCCGAACTCACTGTGCCCGCTGGCCAGCCAGGTGAAGAAGTTGATCAGGTACCGGAACGCCACCGCGCCCAGCCCCGACCCCGCCCCGATCAGCAGGGCGAGCAGGAACATGCCGCCGCGGCCCGCCCGCAGCCACCCGGCCGCCCTGGCGGGCAGCTTAGCCGCCAGCTCCGTCACGCCTGGCCCCCCTCGACCGGATGGCCACGGTGGCCGGGCACTCGCGGCCGGGGTGCCTCCCCGGCCGGTACGGGCCGCTGGCTGCCGGGTACCTCGCCGGTGGCGTCCGCGCCCGGTGCCGCCGGATGAGTCCCTTGCGCACCAGCCGGTCGCCCATCCGGTCCGCGGTCGCGACCGCGACCAGCGAGCGGCTCGCGGTCAGCACCGTGTCTACCGCGGCCGTCTGGCCGGTACCTCCGCGCCGGGCCAGCCGTCTCCCTTGCGTTAGACAATATTTGCATTCTGCAATTATACGATGGTGCACCCTTCACCCAATTTGCCGGGCGGGCGTACGCCGACTGCCCCCCGGCCGCGGTGGCGATGGGCCGGCAGAGCGCCCCCGTGCGGCGGCTGGGGCCGGGCAGGGGGCGGGCACAGCCCAGAGGTCAGCCCGCGGAGCTACCCGTGAAAACGCTGAGCAGCTTGCCGTGCGAATCCGGATCGGCCGGGACCAGGACGTCGTCGCCGGGACGGAGTTTCACAGGTCCGGCGGCAGCTGCGCACAATCCTCGCCAGGTACGAGGCCCATTTCACTCCCCCCGTTCGTTGCTGAGATCAGGGGCCGCCGGTCGAGGCGCGCACCCGGAGCGTCGCCGGGATGTGCCGGGGCGCCGCTACCTCGCCCCCGTCCAGCCGGGCCAGCAGCATCTCGACCGCCATCTCGGCCTGCCGGTCCGGGTGCAGGTCAAGCGCCGTGACCGGCGGGTCGCCCTCGCGCGCCTGCATGCTGTCCACGCCCCCCGCGATCAGCAGCCGCCCCGGCACCTGACAGCCCGCCTCCTTGGCCGCCCGCAGCACCCCGCGAACGAACCGCGCCGCCACCACGAACACCGCATCCGGCGGCTGGCCGTCGTCCAGGAGCTGCCGGGCCGCCCGGTACGCGTTCTCCTCACCCGACTGCATGACCACCGGGACGACCAGCCGCGGGGCGGCGTGCTCCCGGGTCCACGCGTCGTAAGCCTCGAGGGTCTCCGCCGCCCAGCCCCAGTCCGTCTGCGGCATGAGCAGGGCGATGCGCCGGGCGCCGCGATCCGCGAGGTGGTCGAGGACCCGCCGGGTGTTCGCGTCGGTCTCCGAGGCGACGTACCAGGGGTCATCGGGGCTCCCGAGGTCGCGTTCGATCGTCACGACCGGCAGGCCCTGGCTGGCCAGCAGGGTGACCCGCGGGTCCAGGGGAGAGGGGTCGACGACGATGCCGCCGTCGACCGCGAGCCCGCGCAGGCCGGTCTGGACAATGGCCGGCGGCAGCAGGATGAGCGCCTGTTCCTGGGCGAAGGCGGCCGCGGCGGCCGTGGTGGCCAGGCGCATGTAGAAGTCCAGGCTCAGCGCCTCGTCCGTGCGCACGTCGGCCTGCACCGGGAGCAGCAGGGCCAGCGCCCCCGAACGGCCCGAACGCAGCCCGCGGGCGTGCCGGTTGGCGCGATAGCCCAGCCGGCCGACCACCTGCATCACGTGGGCCCGGGTGGCCGGGTCGACGCGGCCCTTGTCGTTGAGGGCGTGCGACACGGTGGTAATGGATACGCCGGCCGCCTTGGCCACGTCGTGAATCGTCGGTCGGGTCGCCATCGGTCCTGATCAGGGAGAGTTCCGGGTACCCCGAGCATACGGCGGGCGTGATACGGCCCCGCCCGGGCGGTGGCAGCCAGGATGACAAAACGTTTCTGCGTTCGTCAGGAGCACGGCCGAGTCACGGTACGTGCCGGATTTGCCCGGAGATCTTGACATCGCACGGGGGCGATTCTATGGTCTGCCAAAAGGATTTGGCAATTACCTGCCAGAGTAGCCAAATCGAGAGGCGGGCGGCCATGCACCACTCCCACAGACTCCGCGTTCCCCGGACAGCCGCGACCTGTGCCGTCGTCGGAGCCGTCGCCCTGACGGCGGCCGGCTGCGCCAGCAGCGGTAACAGCAACGGCACGAGCCAGGCCACGGCCACGGCCACCGGGCCGGCCAGCGGTGGCGCGGCCATCTCGGTGCCGGCCGGGGCGGTCGGCCAGGCCGGCACGATCCGCTACTGCTCGGATATCTCCACGCCGCCGCTGGAGTTCTACGCCGACGGGCAGCAGGCCACCGGCTCCGACGTCGACCTGGGCAACGCGATCGCGGCCGAACTCGGGCTGAAGCCGGTGTGGGTGAACACCGCGTTCGCCGGCATCATCCCGGCGCTGCAGGCCGGCCACTGCGACGCGATCCTGTCCCAGCTGTTCGACAAGCCGGCCCGGCGGGCGGTGGTGAACTTCACCGACTACATGAACTCGAGCGAGGCCGTCCTGGTCCGCCAGGGCAACCCGAAGCACGTGACCGGCGTCGACGGGCTGTGCGGGCTGAACGTGGCGGCCGAGACCGGCACCACCGTCACCGACTACCTCGCGCAGCAGAGCAAGGCTTGCACGGCAGCGGGCAAGAAGGCCATCACGGTCCAGACGTTCCTGCGTGACAGCGACGCGCTGAACCAGCTCACCCTCGGCCACGTGGACGCCTACGGCACCACGGTCGAGACCGCGAGCTACGACATGTCCAAGGCATCGGGGATGTTCGAGATCGCGGGCGCGCCGTTCGGCCAGATCCCGACCGGGATCGCGACCACCAAGCAGGACACCGGTCTTGGCAAGGCGATCGCGGCCGCGTTCGCCGCCCTGAAGCAGAACGGCAGCTACGCCAAGATCATGGCCAAGTGGAACCTCAAGCTTGACATGCTCAGCTAGGCGGCCGGCATGCACTTCGACTGGACCTTCTTCCAGCACCTGCTGTTCCACCCGCCTGGCAGCTTCGTCCAGGGCGCCATCCGCACCGTCTACCTGGCCGTCATCGCCCAGGCGCTCGGCGTGCTCCTCGGCCTGCTGCTGGCGCTGTGGCGGCGGAGCCGCCACAGCGTGCCGCGCATGTTCGCCAGCGGCTACATCTGGCTCGTCCGGGGCACGCCGCTGCTGGTCCAGGCCGTGATTATCTACGACGGCAGCTCGGCCCTGGGCCTGTACTCGTTCCGTACGCTCAGCCTCGGGCCGGTCTCGGTGCCCGGGGTGGTCCAGGCCGGCATCGTCACCCTGGCCCTCAACGAGGGCGCCTACATGGCCGAGATCATGCGGGCCGCCATCGACTCAGTGGACAAGGGGCAGGCCGAGGCGGCCGAGTCGCTGGGCCTGCGCCGCCGCCAGGCCATGCGGCACGTGGTGCTGCCCCAGGCCATGCGCGTCGTCATCCCCCCGCTGGGCAACGAGTTCAACAACATGCTCAAGGTCACCTCGCTGCTCAGCGTCATCGGGCTGCAGGAACTGTTCCTGGCCGCCCAGGACTACAACTCGACCACGTTCCGCACCTTCGAGATCTTCCTGGTGGTGGCCATCTACTACATCGCGATGACCACGGTCTGGTCGCTGATACAGAGCGCGATCGAACGGCGGCTGCGGGCCAAGGGGGGCGAGATCCTCGACACCGTCACACTGCGGCAGCGGCTGTTCGGCGGGGGCGGGCTGGTCGCTGGTGACCTGCTGCGAGGTGCCCGGTGAACCAGGCGGTGCGGGGGACGGGAATCCACAAGTGGTTCGGCCCGCTGCACGTCCTGGACGACGTGTCGCTCGAGGTGGCCAGCAAAGAGGTCGTCGTGCTCATCGGCCCGTCGGGCTCGGGCAAGACCACGCTGCTGCGCTGCATGAACCACCTCGAGCGGATCGACCGGGGCCGGCTGTACGTCAATGGGCACCTCATCGGCTACCGAGTGAACGCCAAGGGCGAGCTGACGGAGGAGTCCGAGGCGGAGATCGCGCGCCAGCGGCAGGACATCGGGTTCGTGTTCCAGCACTTCAACCTGTTTCCGCACCTGACCGCGACCGAGAACGTCGCGCTGGCGCCGGTCCGGGTACGCAAGACGGCCAAGGACCAGGCCCGGGCGGACAGCCGCCGGCTGCTGGCCCGGGTCGGCCTGGAGGACAAGTGCGAGGCCTACCCGCGCCAGCTCTCCGGCGGCCAGCAGCAGCGGGTCGCGATCGCCCGCGCGCTGGCCATGAAGCCGAAGCTGATGCTGTTCGACGAGCCGACCAGCGCCCTGGACCCGGAGATGGTCGGGGAGGTGCTTGAGGTGATCCGCGAGCTGGCCCGGGACGGCATGACGATGGTGGTGGTCTCGCACGAGATGGGCTTCGCCCGCGGCGTGGCCGACCGGGTGATCATGATGGACCAGGGGCACATCGTGGAAACCGGGCCGCCCGGGCGGATCCTGGACGAGCCGAGCCAGGACCGTACCCGCGCCTTCCTCTCGAAAGTGCTGCACTGACGTGACGATCACCCGTTACGCGCCTGGCGGGGCGGTCGCCGCGGCCAGCCACCTCGCCGCCGAGGCCGGCCTGAGGATGCTCCAGCGGGGCGGCAACGCGGCCGACGCCGCGATCGCGGCGGCGGCCGTCATGGCCGTCGTCGCCCCGCACATGTGCGGCCTCGGCGGAGACCTGTTCGCCCTGATCACAGACGGTGCAGGGGGCAGCGGCGGGCCCGCCGCGCTGAACGCCTCGGGCCGGGCCGGGTCCGGTGCCGACCCGGCCCGGCTGCGGGCCGAGGGCGTCCGGGCCATGCCCTTCACCGGCGATGTCCGCAGCGTCACGGTCCCGGGCTGCGTGGACGGGCTGACCGCGTTGCACGAGCGGTTCGGCACGCTCTCCCTGCCGGCCCTGCTGGCCCCGGCCCGGCGGCTGGCCGACGAGGGCTTCCCGGTCTCGCCGACGCTGGCCACCGCCTCGGCGGAGCTGGGGCCGGCCGTGCTCGACCTCGCCTTCGGGGCGCCCGATCCGCTCGTCGCGGGCCGGCGCCTGAGGCTGCGCGGGGTCGGCGAGGCGCTCCGCGCCGTCGCCGAGCACGGCCGCGCGGGGTTCTACGAGGGCCCGGCGGGGGCCGGGCTCCTCGCGGCCGGCGCCGGCGAGTTCACCCCGGCGGACCTGCGCGCCCCGCAGGCGGACTGGGTGGAGCCGCTGCACCTGCCCGTGTTCGGGCGGGACCTGTGGACAGTGCCGCCCAACTCGCAGGGCTACCTCGCGCTGGCCGGCGCGTGGATCGCCGAGCAGGCCGGCCTGCCCACCCGTCCGGAGGACGAACGCTGGGCATTCCTGCTGGCCGAGGCGGCCCGGCAGGCCGCCTTCGACCGGCCGGCGGTGCTGCACGAGCACGCCGCCGGCCGCGATCTGGTCGCCCCGGGCCGACTCCAGCCACGGGCTGCCGCCCTGGCCGACCGGGCCCGCCGCGGCCTCGCCGACGTGTACGGCGACGGCGGCACCACCGCCGTCTGCGCCGTCGACGGTGACCGGCGCGGTGTATCGCTGATCATGTCGAACGCGGCCGACTTCGGCGCCGGCATCGTCCTGCCCGGCCTCGGCATCTTCCTGCACAACCGGGGGATCGGCTTCGCCCTTGACCCCGGGCACCCAGCCGGATACCGGCCGGGGGCCCGGCCCCCGCACACGCTGGCCCCGGTCGCCGTCACCGGCCCGGCCGGGGCGCTGGACGCCGTCCTCGGCACCATGGGCGGCGACGCCCAGCCTCAGGTCCTGCTGCAGCTCCTGGTCCGGGCGCTCGTCCACGGCGAAGACCCGGGCGCGGCGGTCGCGGCCCCGCGCTGGGTCCTCAGCCGCGAGCCCACCACCGCCTTCGACACCTGGGACCTGGACGCGCCGCCGCTGGTCCGGATCGAGCACGACGCGCCCGCGGCCTGGTCCGCGGGGCTGCGCGCCCGCGGCTTCGAGGTCACCGAGAGCCCCCCGGGCGACCAGTCGTTCGGGCACGCGCAGCTGATCCGCGTGACTGCCGACGACATGCTGGCCGGCGCGGCCGACCCCCGGGCCGGCGACGGGGCCTTCGCCGGCTGGTGATTCGGCGGAGACGTGGACCAGCGGGCAGTTTCCGCAGGTAGTTCGCGTGCACGCTACCCGGGCGTCTAGGGCCGAAGGTCCCGCCGCTCCGCCTGCGGGGCAGCGGCCGCCACTGGCTTCGCGGCCAGGTGACGACGCCTGATCATGTCGGGCGCCGCCAGCAGCGCCGAGCCGACGGAGCAGACCGCCATGACGTAGTAGATGTCGGCGTAGTTCGCCAGGCTGGCGATCAGGCCGGAGGCCGGGGCGCCGACGGCGATCCCGACGTCCCAGAACGAGGTGAACGCGCCGAGCGCGGCCCCCCGCTGCGCGTCGGGGGCCCGGTTGATGACGAGCAGCGCGAGCGAGGGGAACAGCAGCGACAGGCCGGCCCCGATGACGAGGCCGCCGATGATCACCGTGACCAGGTTCGCCGCCAGCGCCACGATCACCAGGCCCGCGGCCTCGACGATCGCCGACCAGAACGCGACCGTCCGCGGCCCGAGCCGGTCGGGGACGTTGCCGATGAACAGCCGCACCCCGATATAGGTGAAGCCGAACGCGTCGAACGCCGCGATCCCGTTACCCACCCCGCGGGCCAGCATGTGCAAGGATACGAACGCGGCGAGGGCGGCGTAGCCGAGCGCGGCGAGCGATACCGCGAGGCCCGGCACGACCGCGGCGGCCGGCAGCAGGGAACCGCGGCCGCCGGGAACCTCGGGCCGCGGCGGGGCAGTCTTGCCGGCCACGGACGCGAAACCGGCCAGGGCGGCGACCGCGCAGAATCCCCACACGGCGGGGAAGCCCCACACCCGCATGGCCACGGTGCCCGCCAGGGTGCCCAGCGTGATGCCCAGCCACATGCAGATGCCGTACAGGCCCACGACGCGGCCGCGCCGGTTCGCCGGGCACAGGCTGACCAGCCAGGCCGCCCCCGCCGTGTACACGGTGCCCTCCCCGGCCCCGTGCAGCAGCCGGATGGCCAGCAGCGCGCCGAAGCTGTTGGCGGCGTAGTAGCCGAGCCCGGCCAGGACGCAGATGACCGTGCCGCACAGCATCACGATCTTGTAGCCGTGCCGGTCGGCCAGCCGGCCGGCCGCGGGCCGGGCGACGACCACGGCGACCGAGAGCGCGGCGACGGCCGCCCCGGCCGCCACGTTCCCGCCGTGCAGCCGCCGCAGGACGAAGAACGGCACGGTGGCCAGGGAGGCGCCGATCCCGAGCAGGCTGAAGAAGATCCCGCCGTACAGCGGCAGGAACGGGCGATGGAATGACTGCCGCATGCCGGGCTCCCGGGGTGTCCGCTAGGGCGTGGGCTGCTCCGCCGGGACGGCGAGGAACAAGTTGGTCGGCAGGTGGACCGCGAGCCCCTCGTAGACCTCGCCGCACACGGCCAGGCCCGGCTCGGCGAACGTGCCCGGCGGCGGCTCGGCCACCCGGATGACCGAGCGCCGGGCGTCGAGCAGCCGGACCGCCTCGGCGAAGTCCCCGGCCAGCGCCTGGCCCGGCGGGATCATCCGGGTCCGGCTGATCAGCGTCCCGTTCGCGGCGAGATCGGCGAGCAGGCTGCCGCGGCCGGCCAGGACCCGGTAGTAGTCCACCGGGTTGACGATCGCCGCGTGCGCGGTGGAGCCCACCTGCTCGATCTCGTCACACGCCGCGAGCAGCCCGGTGGCGAAATCACCCCGGTACGGCAGCCGGGCGATACCGGGGTGGTGCAGCAGCCCGTTCGGCCCGATCGTCAGCGCCTGGTTCTCGGCGGTGGCCAGCCGGACCAGCAGCCGGTGATCGATGTACTCGGCCAGCCCGGCGGCGTCGCCGGCCAGCCCGGCCGGGATCCGGACCCAGGCCTGGACCGGGTAGAGCCGCGCCTGGGCCACCCCCGGCCGGAACGCCGCCTCGCGGCGCAGGCCGCTTTCCGTCACCGCCGCGGACTGGTCCGGGGTCGGCGGGGTCTCGCACCAGTAGGAGACCACCTCGGTGTCCACCGGGCGCCGCTTCAGCAGGCCGCGCACGGTCAGCCGGGGCTTGGGGCGGTCGGGCTTGTGCGCGTCGGTGATCGTGTAGTCGTACAGCACCTCGGTGTGATCCCCGTGCGCGGCGTACGCGGCCGCGAACGCGGTTCCGGGCGAAACGGTGGCGGTGGCGGTGACGGGCAGGGCGGTGGTCATGCTCACTCCAGGTCAGCGCGCGTGCCGGACGATGCGCTCGTAGAAGGGGTAGTGGTGGTCGTAGAACGACCTGAGCACCGGATGGTTGTCGACCGTGGCCGGGTAGGCGTTCCGGTGGCCGGTGAAGCCGGAGCTGCCGATGGCGTCCAGGTGCCAGCGGCGGTGCCGCTGCCACTCCGGCCGGTCCCCCGGGGTCCAGTGCAGGGCGCCGGGCAGGAACGGCAGCCCCACGGCCTCGCAGTAGGACCTGATCTGCGCGGCCGGGTCGCGCAGCAGCGCCTCGGACCTGATCACCAGCGGCGGGCGGCCGCTGGCCGACCACAGCAGCTGGAACAGCTCCCACAGCCACTCGTAGCCGATCTCGGCGCAGGTGACCGTGGGCTTGATCGCGTAGTGCGAGCTGATCGCCGGCCGCGGGTCCCGGACCAGGAAGGTGTGCGTCATCCAGGCCAGCTCGGCGGGCTGGCCGAACACGTAGTCGTAGCGGTAGTCGAGCACCTCCTTGACGAAGACCGGGCGTTCGCGGCCCAGCTCGGCCAGGCGGTCGACCAGCTCGCGGCCGGACCTGGCCACCGCGCCGCCGCCGTCCGGGGCCGGTCCAGCAGCTGGCCTGGTAGCTGGCCCGGTGGCGGGCACGGTCACCGCCTCGCCCTGAGCCAGGGCCAGGAAGGGCTCGTGCAGCACGGCGACGTCGCCGCGCTCGATCATCATGCGCACGAACGCGGTGGACGCCGAGCGCGAGTGCGCCCACAAGACGATGACCGGCTTCATCCCGGTTACCCCGACCACCAGGCCGGCACCCGGTCCCACCGGTGCCGGCGCAGGCCGGCCAGCAGCCCGCCGTCGAGGGCCTGGCCGTCGCTTACGCCCAGGTTGGCCCGGACGTGCCCGGGCGTGCGCATGCCGGGGATGACCGTGCTGACCGCCGGGTGGGCCAGGATGAACCGCAGCGCCAGCTCGGGCAGCGGCATCCGGTCCCCGACGTCCGCGACGAGCTCGCCGAGGTGGCGGACGCTCGGCTCCAGGTTCTCGGGGCCGAAGTAGGTGTTGCGCCAGTCGCCCTCCGGCCAGGCGCTGTCCAGGCTGAGCGCGCCGGTGAGGGTCCCCTCGTCGAACGGCACCCGGGCGATCACGCCGATGCCGTCCCGCTGGGTGCGGGGGAAGAGTTCGTCCTCGGGCGCCTGGTCGAAGATGTTGTAGATCACCTGGATGACGTCGATGAGCCCGGTGTCGAGCGCGGCTAGGCAATTGGCGGCCTCCCAGCGGTTGACGCTGAGGCCGGCCGCGCCGATCACGCCTTCCCGCTTGAGGTCGCGCAGCGCCTCCTGCCAGCGCTCGTCCTTCGCCCAGCGGTCCTCCCAGACGTGCAGCTGGAGCAGGTCGATCCGGCTGACGCCAAGGTTCTCCAGGCTCCTGTAGGTGCACTCCCTGATGTGCGCGGGCGGGAACACGTCGTCCAGGGTGTCGTCCCGGCCCGGCGGCCACTCCATGTTCTTCGGCGGGATTTTCGTGGCGACGTACAGCGTGCGCCCGGGATGCCGGCGCAGCAGGGCCCCGAGCATCTGCTCGCTGATGCCGCGCCCGTACGCCCACGCCGTGTCGAAGAAGTTGCAGCCGAGCTCGACCGCCAGATCGAGGCAGGCCGGGGCGGTGTCATAGTCGGCGCCGGTGAATCCGCCGGGACCGCCCGCGATGCCCCACATGCCGTAGCCGATCTCGCTTACTTCCCAGCCGAGCCTGCCTAGCGTCCGGTAACGCATGTCACCTTCCCGTCGTGTCTATGCCTCCAGCGGCGCCGCGGCGGGCGCGATGGCGGCCTCCAGGTAGCCCCGGTAGGCGGCGATCGCGCCCCGGGTGTCCTCATCGCGCAGCCGCCACCGCTGCTCGAGCCGCCGGCATTCGTCCTTGCGGTACAGGGTGGGGTTGTCGGTGAGCAGGCCGGCCAGCCCGGCCCGCAGCCCGTCCTCGTCGTAGTCGCCGGCGGCAGGGAACAGCGCGGCCAGCGCGGCCAGCTCGCGCTCGCCGGTCCGCGCGGCGCCCTGTCGTGCGCTGGCCCGCAGCCGGGCCAGGAACTCGACGCAGCTGACCGGGGCGGCCGGCGCGCCGACCGAGGCCAGCGCCGCGGCGAAGTCGACGCTGTCCGGGTGGAACACGTGCAGGGTCCGCCCCCACGCGGCCCGGTCGAACACGGCGGCCACCACCCGGGCCGAGGCGTAGTCGACCGGGGTGTAGTCGGACCGGATGGCCGCATCGGGCGACACGCCCAGCCGGTGGATGGCCGACAGCAGCAGGTGCGTGAGTGCCCGCGGGTTGGGGTGCGGCTCGCGCTCGCTCGGCAGCACCTCCCCGAGCCGGAGCACGGTAACGGTCGCGGCGCGGCGGCGGGCCTGAGCCAGGTACCGCTCGGCCACCCACTTGGACCTGCTGTACCCCCGGGCCGGCGGGGCGGCCGCCGACGGGTCGGCCTCCGGCAGGCGGTCCGGCCTCCGCATCGCCTCGGCCTGCACGGCGGACAGGGTGGAGACGTAGTGCACCGGCACCGGCCGCCGCGTCATCGCCAGCCGCAGCACCTCGGCCGTACCCGAGACGTTCGCCGCGCGGTGGGCGGCGTAGCTGAACAGGAGGTTGACCAGGGCGCCGTTGTGCAGGATCAGGTCGCAGGTGCGGGCCAGGTGGTCCCAGGCCGCGCCGGCCAGCCCGAAGCCGGGCTGGCCCAGGTCGCCGGCGTAGCCGTCCAGCCGGCTGGCGAACCGCGGTTCCCACAGGCCCCGCTCGGCCAGGGCGGCGGCCACCCGTTCGGCCGCTTCGCTGTCGCTTCCCGCCCGGGCCAGGCACTGCACCCGCACGTCGGTGCCGGCCAGGAGATCGTGCACGAGGCGGCTGCCGACGAAGCCGGTCGCCCCGGTGACCAGCACGGCGCGCAGGTCGCCGGGGGACCGTGCGGCCCGGATCGACGGCCGGGCGCCGACCATGGCATCGCGCTCCATCTGCTCGGCTTCCGCGCTCGCGGCCGCGTCGCTCGGGTCCCTGGTGGCGATCAGCTCGGCCAGTCGCCGGGCGGTGGGGTTCTCGATGAGGTCCAGGACGCACAGGTCCGGGACGCCGCACTCGTCGCTGAGCATCCGCACGGCGATCAGCGCGCGGAGCGAGTCTCCCCCGGCCGCCATGAAGTCCGCGTCGCCGGCCAGGTCGGGCTGGCCGAGCGCGACCCGGAAGGCCCGCAGCGCCAGCCCGGTCCAGGACCCGGGTTCCGCCGCCGTGTCCAGCGCGGCGGCGTCCGCGTCCAGCCTGGTCTCCAGCATCGCCCGCAGTTCGCGCCAGTCGACCTTGCCGCCCTCGCCGAGCGGCATCCGGGGCAGCACCAGGCAGTACCGCGGCACGCTGGTCCGGGGCAGCGCGCCGCGCAGGTGCTCGCGGAGTCCCTCGGGCGTCAGGTCAGCGCTCCCGGCGGCGAACAGCGCGAGCGACTTGACGCCTTCCCGCTCGGCGACCAGTGCCTTGGCCTGGTAGACGCCGGGACACCGCTGCGCCGCCGCCTCGACCTCGCCGAGTTCGATCCGGACCCCGCCGATCTTGACCTGGAAGTCCCTGCGGCCGGCGAAGAAGAGCCTGCCTTGGTCGTCCAGGAAACCGAAGTCGCCGCTGAGGTAGAGGCGGTCGCCGGGGATCCGGCCGGGAAACCGGTTCGGGACGAACGCCTTCGCCGTCGCCGCCTGGTCCCCGTGATAGCCCGCGCCTACGCAGGCACCGCCGATGGCGATCTCGCCGGTGGCTCCCCGCGGCAGCGGGGAGCCGTCCTCGCCGAGAACCGCCACGTAGCAGTTGTCGATCGGGGCGCCGATCGGGATCACGTCCCCGTCGGCGTCACTGACCAGGTGGAAGACCATCCCGATGGACGTCTCGGTCGGACCGTAGCCGTTGGTGATCCGCACCCCGGGCAGCATCGCCCGCATCCGGTGCACGGCCCGGGCGTTGATCTCCTCGCTGCCGACGACCAGGTAGCGCAGCGAGGCGAGCTTGCGCTGCGCCGCCTCGTCCCCGTCCACCATGGCCACCAGCGCGTTGAAGACGCTGGACACGAAGTCGGTCGCGGTGACCTGGTACCTGGCGATGGTGTCCACCGTCAGCTGGAGGTTGAGGAACTCTCCCGTCTCGGGCAGCACGGTCCGGCCGCCGGTGGTCAGCGGCCACATGAGCTGCCAGAGCGAGGAGTCGAACGTGTGCTTGCTGTTCTGGAGCACGATGTCGTCGTCGCCGGCGGCGAACCAGCGGGTCATGAAGCGCAGCCGGTTGGCTAGCCCGCCGTGCAGGTTCAGCCCGCATTTGGGGGTGCCGGTGGTCCCCGAGGTGAAGAATCCGTAGCACACGTCGCCGGGTTCCAGCGGGGTCCCCGGCCGGTCCGGCGACGAGGGCACGGCACCGACCGCGAGCGGCAGGGCGGCCTCCTGCCAGGCGACCGGAACCTGACCGGCGTCCGCGGCCAGGACCAGCCGGGGGGCGAGCACGCGCAACGCGGTATCCAGCCGATCGTCCGGCCAGCCGGGATCCACCGGGACGAACGCGGCGCCGAGCTTCATCATGGCCAGGTAGGCGGCCGGCAGCTCCAGGCTGTTGCCGAGCAGGGTCGCCACCCGGTCGCCCTTGGCCACCCCACGGCCGGCGGCGACGCGGGCGATGCCGTTGGCGAACTGGTCGAGCTCGGCGTAGGTCAGGGTGCGGCCGGCGTAGCAGACGGCGATCCGGTCCGGGACCCGGTCGGCCATGTCCTCGATCAGCTGCGGGACCGCGCGGAATTCACCGTAGTCCACCGGGCGCCCGGCGAAACTCGCCCCCGGGGACAGCGGCACGTCACGTTTATCCAATGCAAGAAACCGCCGATGTCACAAGACAATAAAAAAACCAGTGCGCAGCCCGCTCACAAGTCCTCTCTACGCACGCTTCAGGCCACCGGGCCTGTCGCGTGCCCGGGTCTGGAAATGTACTCAATACCGGATCTTAGATCTGCTCGCGCGCCCCGGCAATGATCAATTTCCCGTCTTGTCCCAGCCGGGTTGCACAGCCATTCGAAATAGCCGCCCGGGCCGGACCGCGGCCGGCTCGAAGCCAGGCCCGGCGCCCGGGAGGGCCGGCGCCCCGCCGGTCACCAGGGCCGCGGCGAGCCGGCCGGCGGCGGGCGCGGTCTGGATCCCGTAACCCGACAGCGCCGCCAGCCAGAAGAACCCGGGCGCGTCCGGCGCCTCGCCGATGACCGGGGTGTCGTCGGGCACGGCGCTGCGCAGGCCGGCCCAGGCCCGGTGGACGTGCCGGATTCCCAGGGTGGTGGCCGCGCGCACCCGGTCGATGGCCGTCGCGACGTCGAGGTCGTCGGGACGCGCGTCGCCGGGAGGCACGGGCGTGGCGTCGTAGGGGGACAGCAGCAGCCGGCCGGACTCGGGCTTGAAGTAGAACGTCTCGGTCACGTCGAGGACCATCGGCCATTCCGCCAGGCCGGGCGTGTCCGGCGCGGGTACCAGGGCGGCCGTCCGGCGCAGCGGGGTGAGTCCTATCCGGCGCACCCCGGCCAGGCCGGCGACCTCGTCGGCCCAGGCCCCGGCGGCGTTGACCAGGCATCCGGCGCGGAACTCGCCCGCGTCGGTGTCCGCGCGCCAGCCGCCGGGCCGGCCGCCGGGCCGGGTCAGCGACCTGAGCCTGGCCGAGCGCACCACCCGGCCGCCGCGGGCCCTGATACCGCGCAGGAACCCCTGGTGCAGGGCATCCACGTCGATGTCCATGGCGGCCGGCTTGAGCATGGCCCGGCTGAACCATTGCCGCCGCAGCACCGGGCAGTAGCGCAGCGCCTCGTCGGCGCTGAGCTCCCGGACGGGGACCGGGGCGGTCAGCCCGGTGGCCAGCACCTCGGCGAAGCGTCCTTCGGCGCCGTGCGGGCCCAGCGCGAGCACGCCGCGTGGCGTGAGCAGCGGGCGGGTGAAGCCGGACGGCGGCGTGCGGTAGAACCCCCGGCTCGCCCGGGTGAGCGCGCGCACCACGCTGTTGCCGTAGTACTCGGTGAACAGCGCCGCCGACCGGCCGGTCGAGTGGTATCCCGTCACCGGTTCCCCCTCGAGCACGGCCACCCGGCCCGACTCGGCGAGGAAATAGCCGACGCTGGCGCCGGCGATCCCGCCGCCCACCACGAGGAAATCGCACTCCATGGCGAGAAGCTATCCGACGGCGGATAAGAGCGCGAGACCCGGCGGCCGCCTTTACTGTCACAATGACCACTCCGGCCTCTGCAATCAGTGATTCCTCAGGAATTCTGGACCCTGTAGCCACTGGCGGTTTTCCGCGGCACATGAATACTGGCCTACCGCATCGGCACGGGTTAAGATCCACCATGCCCGCACCTGTGACAGGACTCAGCGTCCCGGCGAACCCTTTAGGCAGGCATTTCCGTGACCAAAAAGCGCCCCCCTGAGCCCTACGTCAACAGTATCGAGGCTCCCGTCTACCAGAGCGCGTCCTACTATTTCGACGACGCCGGGCACGTCCGGACCGGGCTGCACGAGCTGGCCACCCCGGCCGGACGCTACGGAAGGTACAGCAACCCGACCTGGCTGGAGGTGGAGAGCCGCGTCAGCCAGCTGACCGGGGGTGAAAGCTCGCTGCTGTTCGCGTCGGGCATGGCGGCGCACTTCACCACCTTCGTCTCGCTGCTGAAGGCCGGCGACGAGGTGGTGCTGCCCGCGGAGTCCTACCGTCAGGTCAGGAACGTGTTTCACACGATCCTGCCCAAGTTCGGCGTGGTCGTCCACGAGATCTCGATCCGCGATCCGGCCGCCTTCCTCGACGGCGTCCGGACCCTCGCGCCCCGGCTGCGGCTCGTGCACCTCGAGATGCCCTCCTCGCCGCACATGTACCTGATCGATGTCGCGCGCGTGCGGGAGATCGTGGGGCCGGATGTCGTGATCACCCTGGACAGCTCGTTCTCGCCGCCGCCGAACTTCTACGCGCTGCGCTGGGGAGTGGACCTGGCGCTGTTCAGCGCGACGAAGTACATGGGCGGCCATGGGGACATCGTCTCCGGCGTCCTGTCCGGGCGGCAGGACCTGATCGAGCAGGTCCGCTGGTACCGGGACACGACCGGGCCGGTCGCCGACGGGAACAGCGCCTTCCTGCTGAGGCGCAGCCTTTACACCCTGTCGCTGCGGATGGAGCGCGTCAACGCGCTCGGCCTGGCGGTGGCCAGGTACCTGGACAGCCATCCGGCCGTGCAGCGGATCTACTACACCGGGCTTGAGAGCCACCCGCATTTCAAGCTCGGCCAGGCCTACCTGGCCGGGCACGGCGGCGTGATCACCTTCGAGCTCGGCCTCAGCGAGGCGGCCACCGCCGAGGTCGTCGACCGGCTCACGGTGCCCTTCATGGCCTCCAACTTCGGGGCGCCGCACACACTGGTCGAGCAGAGCACGTTCTTCACATACTTCGAATACGACGACGAAGGCCTGGCGAGCATCGGCGTGGACCGCAGCACCATCAGGCTGGCGCTCGGCTACGTGAACGAGGCCGATGAGGTGATCGGCGACCTGGACCAGGCGCTGCCCTGACATCGGCCGCGCCGACAGCTAACCCTGACCTGGTAGCACCGGAATTGTCAGGACCCGCGCGGCCGCACCAGCCCTGAATCGTAGGCGGCGACTGCGGCCTGCAGTCGGTCGCGCACGCCGAGCTTGCCCAGCATGCTCTGCACGTGGCTTTTCACCGTGGTCTCGGCTAGGTGGAGCTGCGCGCCGATCTCGGCGTTTGACAGTCCGCGGGCGACCAGCAGCAGCACGTCGACCTCGCGCGCGGACAGCAGGTCCCTGATCCGCTGTCCGCCGTCCCCGGCCGCGGCCGAGTCCTCGGCCATCTTTTCCAGCAGCCGCCGGGTAACCGACGGCGTAAGGGTGGCCTCGCCCGCGGCGATCACCCGCACCGCCTCGACCAGCTGGTCCGCGGTTGCCTCTTTCAGCAGGAAACCGGACGCGCCGGCTCTCAGGGCCTCGGTGACGTACGCGTCGAGGTGGAAGGTGGTCAGGATCAGGATCTTGGTGGGTACCGGGGCGGCTCCGCGCAGCAGCGCCCTGGTGGCCGCGACGCCGTCCAGGCGCGGCATCCTGATGTCCATCAGCGCCACGTGGGGGCGCAGCCGGCGCACGGCCTCGACCGCGTCAGCGCCGTCGCCGGCCTCGCCGACGACCTCCATGCCCGGCTCGGACTCGATGATGGCGCGCAGCCCCGAGCGGATCAGTGCCTGGTCGTCGGCGATCAGGACCGTGGTGTTCACAGCGCCTCCTGTTCGGGCAGGGGGATCGATGCCTCGACCTCGAACCCGCCGCCCGGCCGGGCGCCGGTGCGCAGGGTCCCGCCATACGCGGCCACTCGCTCGCGCATCCCGACGATCCCGTGGGCCGTGCTCGATGCCAGGCCGCTGGGTCCCGCGCCGTCGTCGTGTACCGAGACCCGCACCGTTCCCCGGCTTTGGATGATGGTGACGCCGGCCTTCGCGCCGGGCCCGGCGTGCTTGAGGATGTTGGTCAGTGACTCCTGCACGATCCGGTAGGCCGCCAGCGCTATTCCGGGCGGAAGGTGCATCGGCTCCACCTCGAGCCGCGTCTCCAGGCCGCCCGCGAGCAGGCTCGCGACGAGCTCGCCCAGCTGCTCGAGCCCGGGCTGGGGACTCAGCTCCCCCGTGGTAGATGGCACGGTGGCGTCCGGGCGCAGCACGGCCAGCACTCCGCGCATTTCCGCGAGCGCCTGCCGGCTCGCGGCCGAGATCGCGGTCAGGAAGACAGGGACCGCGTCCGGGTTCGACCGGGCTGAGCGGGCCGCGGCCTCCGACTGGATCGCGATAAGGCTGATGGAGTGGCCGATGACGTCGTGCAGCTCGCGGGCGATGCGCAGCCGCTCGTCCACGACCGCCCGCGCGGCGCGCTCGCCTTCCACCGCCTCAAGCCGCTCCGCCCGGTCCCTCAGCTCCGCCACATAGTCACGCCGCGTGCGGATCGCATAGCCCACGACCCAGCTCGCCGCGACCAGCGCCCCGAGACTGAACGAGGTCCAGGCCCCGGGCTGGTCGCGGGCGCCCGGAGCCAAGTCGGCCACGGCTAGGGCGGCCGCGGCGATCAGCACAGCGGCCGCGCCTTGCAGCGTCCTGGCGAGCTCAGCCCCTTCGCCGCCGCGCCCGTGGAAGCCGAGGGCGCAGGCGGAGCAGCACGGAGCGAAGATCGCCGCGCCATTCGGGTCGCCGACGGTGAGCATGAACACGCCCAGCAAGGTCGCCGCGGCGAGTACCGCCACCGGCGCCCGCCGCCGGGCGAGCAGCAGAAGTCCCTGCCCGAGCGCGAGCGGCACGATGACGCCGCGGGGCAGCCACGGGGCGACCCGGTCCCAGGACCCGTTGGCGGTGACCAGCGCCGCGGCCACGCCGACGGCCGCGTCCACGGCAAGCCGGCCTGGTCTCCACACCCGCACATCCACCATGATGCCGCGTTCGCGGGCCCTTCGCGTCAGGCGTCGCGGTCGCGCAGCGAGAAGCCCGCGGCGGCCGCCAGGACGAGGACCCACGCCGCGAGCCCGGCCACCGCGACGCCCGGGCTGAGGCCCTGATGGTGGTGCAGCATCTCGTCGCCGAGGTTGGAGGGGAGGTACGGCACGGTATGCCGCGTCACGGCATCCGGCGTGATCTTGTCGGCCAGCACGGGCAGCACCAGCAGGAACCCGAACATGCTGGTGATCGCCCCAGCGGCGCTGCGCGCTAGGACGCCGGCGAACAAGCCGATCAGGCCGGCCGCCGTCAGGTAGTAGACGATGCCCAGCAGGTGGCCGGGCACGTTGCGGTCACCGAGCGAGACGTGCGGCGCGTGAGCACCAGAGAGTATGCCCTGACCGGTAACGAACACCGTGAAAGTGATCACCACGGCCAGCACGAACGAGACCAGGCCGGCCAGGACCGTCTTCGCGGCCAGGACCAGGCCGCGCTGAGGTGTCGCCGCGAGGGTCGTGCGGATCAGGCCGTTGCCGTACTCGTTCGTGGCGATCAGCGCGCCGACCACGCCGAACAGGAGCACGCCGAGCACCAAGAAGTTGAAATTGATGACGAGCGGATCGAACCGGGTCTTCTGCACCGCGTCGAGGTGCGGCCAGTTCGCCCCGTTGTTGCGGGCCTGCCCGTCCGCCAGGCCGATGAACGCGACCGCGCCCAGCAGCGGCGTCAGGAGCATGGAACGCAGTGACCGCAACTTGATCCACTCGGCGGCCAGAGCGGCTCCCGCCCGGCGGTACGCGGCGGGCGGCGCGTGTCCCTCCAGGCCCGTACCCAGGGCAGCCGTCGTGCGAGGCATCACGCGTCCCTCCTCGTGATGAGCGCGAACGCGGCGACCGCGGCCACCGCGACGTAGGCGGCGAGGACACCGAGTCCCGGCCATGACCCGAGCGCGAACGCGCCGCCCGGTAGCAGGTGGAAGGCCTGCTCGCCGGCGTTGCCCGGCAGGTATTCGCCTAGCTGCGAAGCGAGCTTGCCCTTGAACAGGATGAGTGCGATCGGCAGGACGGCCAGGAGCCCCAGCAGCGCGGCCAGGGCGGCGGGCGTGCGCCGCACCAGGACGCCGATGAACATGCCGAGCAGGCCGACGAGGGTGAGGTACAGGCCCGCGCCGAGCACCGCCCGCAGCACGCCCGGATCGCCGATCCCGGCGTGCTTGGCCGGGGTGAGTACGCCTTGCCCGAGGAAGAACGCCGCGAACGACATCGCCGTGCAGCAGGCCCACACCACCACCGCGAACACCAGCGCCCGCATCGCGAGCACCTGGGCGCGCTGCGGCGTGGCCGTGAACGTGCCGCGGATCAAGCCGCTGGTGTACTCACCGGTCACGGTTATCACGCCGAGCGCACCGACGAACAGCTGCGCCAGCTCGATTCCCTGCAAGACCGTGAAGACCGGGTCGAACGCGGCCTGGCCGGCCGGCGACGCGGCCAGGTAGCTGCCGCGGTTACCCTCGCCCAGCAGCCAGGCGCCAACCACCACGGTCAGTGCGGTGGCCACCAGGGCGAACGGGCCCGAGCGCACCGAGCGGAACTTGATCCACTCGCTGCGCGCGGTGGCCCGCAGGCGGGAGTCCAGCCGGATGACCCGGCGCGGGACGGTGCCCGATTGCGCGCTCACGACGCCGCTCCTGATGTCACTGCGGCCGCCGAACGGTACTCGACGCTCTCACCGGTCAGCTGGAAGTAAGCCTCCTCGAGCGACGCGGCCACATCACGCAACTGATACAGCACGTGACCGCGCTCAGCGGCCAGCTCGCCGATCTGCCTCGACCCGAGCCCGGTCACGCCGAGCTTCCCGTCCGGTTCGAGCGTGACCCCTGCCCCAGTGGCGCGCAGGTCCGCGGCCATCCGCGGCGGGTCGGCCGACCGGACCTCGACGTGCTCGCCGGAGTGCCGGGCCATCAGCTCCGGCAGCGGCATGTCGGCGATCATCCGGCCGCGGCCGATGACCAGCAGATGGTCCGCTGTCAGCGCCATCTCGCTCATCAGGTGGCTGGAGACCAAGACCGTGCGGCCTTCCGCAGCCAAAGAGCGCATCAGCGTCCTGATCCAGATGATTCCCTCCGGGTCGAGCCCGTTGACCGGTTCATCGAACAACAGCGTCCCTGGATCGCCGAGCAGCGTCCCGGCGATGCCGAGCCGCTGGTACATGCCCAGGGAGAAGCCGCCGGCCCGCTTGCGCGCTACCGACGTCAGCCCGACCATCTCCAGCACCTCATCGACCCGCGTGCGGGCGATGCCATTGGCCGCGGCCAGGCTGTGCAGATGGTTGTACGCCGAGCGGCCGGGGTGCACGGCGCGCGCATCCAGCAGGGCGCCGACCTCGTGCAGCGGCCACACCGTGCCCTGGTAGCGGTGCCCGCCGACGGTCACCGTGCCCGAGGTCGGCCGGTCGAGCCCGAGGATCATGCGCATCGTCGTCGACTTGCCGGCGCCGTTCGGCCCGAGGAACCCGGTGACCATCCCGGGCTTCGCCTGGAAGTCGATTCCATCGACCGCGACGGTACCGCCGTAGACCTTCGTGAGTGATTGCGCCTCGATCATGCGCCGCTCTCTTCTTCCATAGCAGCGACGCTACGATCCGCCCGAGCCCGCCTACCTCGGCCGAAGGGAGGAAACCGGGCACCGCGGCGGGCGGGGGCTCCTCCTTGAGGAGGAGACGAGGCCCCAGCCCGAGGGGAGCCTCGTTCCTGCGAACGAAGACGGCGCGACCATGCGGGCGGCATCGTCGGGGACAAGGCACGGGGCCTTCGCGCCCCGCCCCCCGATCCGGCGTCGAGAGGACGGGACCCCATGCAGCCGGCGAATACCCATCCGCCCGAGACCGCACGCCCGCCGCGCACCGCTGTCACCTCCCTGGCAGCGTCCGCGCAGCGGACCACGAGTACGCGAAGGGACACCCCGTGACAAGACAGGACGCACCTGTCCGCCGGAATCGTGCTAGACGAGCGATCGCGGCCGCGCTCGCCGCGGCCTTCGCCGTCCTGCTGCCCGCCTCTGTCACGAGCGCCTGGATCCGCGGCACCGTTCTCAGCACCAGCGGGTACGTCGCCGCGATCACCCCCGTCGCGGGCAGCCCGGCGGTACGCGCCGCGGTCCAGGACGCCGTCACCAGCCAGGTCGACGCCACGCTGAGCCGCGCATGGACCTCGCTGCCACCATCCAGCCACCTGCTAGCCGACCTGGTGGGCACCGGGCTGGCCGGCCTCGCCAGGAACGGGGCCAGCCAGCTCATGGCGAGCCGGGCCTTCCAACGCTTGTGGGCAGACGCCAACAGGCTCGCGCACAGCGCGCTCATCAGCGTCCTTGACGGCGGCAGCGGACTCGTGACGGCGACCGGCGGGGAAGTCGTGCTGAACCTGCTGCCGCTGGTCAACGACGTGCTGCACACCGTCTCGAGGACGCTGTCGGCGATGACCGGCGGCGCCGTGTCCCTGCTCCC
>JAICWX010000086.1 GCA_025934635.1 Streptosporangiaceae bacterium
AGCTACCTCACCCGGGAGGCGGGGGTACGCCAGTTCCTCGACATCGGCACCGGCATCCCGACGGCGGGCAACATCCATCAGGTCGCCCAGGCGATAGCACCCGAGTCCCGGGTCGTGTACGTAGATTACGACCCGGTTGTGCTCACCCACGCACGGGCGCTGCTGACCAGCAACGAGCGGGGCGCCACCGACTACGTCGACGCCGACCTGCGCGATACCGGTGTCATCTTGTCGCGGGCCGGCCAGCTGCTGGACTTCACCCGCCCGGTAGCGATCACGCTGGTCGCGATCCTGAATGCGATACCGGACTCCGATGACCCGCACGGGATCGTGGCGGCGCTCACGGACGCCGTCCCGCCCGGCAGCTATCTCGCCCTGACGCATATGGCGTCGGATCTTCTCGGCCAGGAAGCGCAAGACAGCCTCGAGGACATTCAGGGCCAGCTGATGCGGATGCGGTTCACGTCGCGCAATCGCGAGCAAGTAGCGCGCTTCTTCGAGGGGACCGAGCTGGTTGAGCCCGGCCTGGTGCCCGTCGAGGAGTGGCGCCCGGACCCCGTGACGAACGGTCCGGGCAGGTCGTCTCTGTGGTGCGGGGTGGGCCGCAAGCGCTGAAGCACCAGGAACATTCTGCCCGGAGGGAGACGTCGCAGACGCGCCCCTTACGCTGGGGGGACCAGCCCGGACCATGCCCGGCGCACCCAGACGGAGGGCGATGACGGTCCTGCATCCGCTCGACAACCCGGTGCTCTCGTCGCTGACCGGACCACATGCCCGGTTCGCGGAGCGGCACGGCAACGTGCTGCGCTACCCGGTCGACGTCTGCCCGTTCCTCGCCATGCCTGATGAGCCGGACGAGGCCGACTGGACGGACGCCGCGAAGCTGGCCGGGCCGGGCGGCTGGCTGCCCATGGCCGTCCCCCGGATCCAGCCGCCAGGCGGCTGGAAGGTCATGATGTTCGGCGAGGGCGTCCAGATGGCCGGCGATGACCTTGACGTCAGCGCCGATCCGGAGGCAGTACCGCTCGGGCCTGCCGACGTGCCGGAGATGCTCGAGCTCACCGCGCGCACCAAGCCTGGCCCGTTCCTGCCGCGCACCATCGAAATGGGCACCTACCTGGGCATCCGGCGCGACGGCAGGCTGGTCGCCATGGCCGGCGAACGACTGCACTCGGCCGGCTGGACGGAGATCAGTGCGGTCTGTACCGATGAGGCGTGGCGCGGCCAGGGGCTTTCCGCCCGGCTGATCCTCGCGCTCGGCGCGGGGATACGGGCCCGGGAAGAGATCCCGTTCCTGCACGTGCTGACCGCCAACCCCGCGATCGGGCTGTACAAGAAGCTGGGTTTCCGGGACCGCCGGACGCTCTTGTTCGGGGCGGCCCGGGTACCGGAAGCCTGGTAGAAAACCGTCATGGACAGTGGCCGCCCGCAGCGGGTGTTGACGGAACTGGAATCCTTTCTGGCGGCCGGGTCCGCGTCGCCGGAGGATCCGCGCGAGCGGGTGGTCGAGCTGTTTCACCGGGTCGTCGCGTCGGTGCCCGCGTACCGGGCGTTCCTGCGCGACCACGGCGTCGATCCCGGTGCGGTCCGCACGTTCGCGGACTTCCAGCGGCTGCCGCTGCTGACCAAGGAGAACTACCACCGCCGCTATCCGCTGCCCGAGATGTGTCGGGACGGACGGCTGGACGGCTGCGACATGATCGCGGTGTCGTCCGGCTCCACCGGGCAGCCGACGATCTGGCCCCGTTCGGTGACCGACGAACTGGCCGTAACCGCGCGGTTCGAGCAGGTGTTCGCCGACAGTTTCGCGGCCGGCGAGCGCACGACCCTGGCCGTGGTCTGCTTCCCGCTGGGCACCTGGGTGGGCGGCCTGTTCACGCTGGCCTGCGTCCGGCACCTGGCCGCGAAGGGCTATCCGATCACGGCGGTGGCCCCGGGCAACAACAAGGCGGAGATCCTGCGGGTGATCCCGGAACTCGCGCCGCACTGCGACCAGACGGTGCTGCTGGGCTACCCGCCGTTCGTCAAGGACGTGATCGACACCGGGATCGCCGCGGGCCTGGACTGGTCGCGCTATGCGGTCAAGCTGGTGCTGGCCGGGGAAGTGTTCAGCGAGGAATGGCGCGACCTGGTGGGGCAGCGGGCCGGGATGAGCCGCCCGTGCTACGACTCGGCGTCGCTGTACGGCACCGCCGACGCCGGGGTGCTCGGCACGGAGACGCCGCTGTCGGTCTGCATCCGGCGTTTCCTGGCCACCCGGCCGGAGGCCGCCGGGGAGCTGTTCGGCGAGGCCCGGCTGCCGACCCTGGTCCAGTACGACCCGGGCAGCCGGTTCTTCGAGGAGCAGGACGGGACGCTCCTGTTCTCCGGCGACAACGGGGTGCCGCTGGTGCGGTACCACATCGCCGACGAGGGCGGCCTGGTCGGCTACGAGGACCTGCTCGCCTTCTGCGGCCGGCACGGTTTCGACCCAGTAGCCGAGCTCGGCGGCCCGGAGGCGCGAGGGATCCGGCCGCTGCCGTTCGCCTACGTCTTCGGGCGCTCGCACTTCACGGTGTCCTACTTCGGCGCCAACATCTATCCGGAGAACGTCACCGTCGGCCTGGAGCAGCCGTCCGTCAGCGGCTGGGTCACCGGCAAGTTCGTGCTCGAGGTGACGAGTGACGCCGACGGCAACCCGCACCTGGCAGTCACGGTCGAGCTCGCGCCCGGCGAGACGGGTGACGCGGACCGCGAACGCGTGCTGGCGGAATCCATCCGCGGCCAGCTACACCGGCTGAACAGCGAATTCGCCCACTACGTGCCGGCCGGCGACCAACTGCCCCTGGTGACGCTGCGCCCGGCCGGCGACCCCGAGTACTTCCCGGTCGGCGTCAAGCATCGCTACACCCGGGGCAAGCAGCAGGCTACGGGTTGATCACCGGTGCCGCGCGGGTCGCGGTGCGCTTCGGCCGGGTGGGGTCCCAGCGGAAGTACCGGGCCGACAGGGCCAGGCAGGCGACAGTCCAGCACCCGAGGACCAGCAGGTCACGGCCGGGGACGGAACCCGGATCCGCGAGCGCCCGGGTAGCCGCGTCAATCGAGGGCTGTACCGGCAGGTAGGTCATGGCGCTGGTAAGCCAGTGCGGCAGGCCAGGGGCCGAACCGAAACCGCCGGCCAGGAACAGCAGCGGAAGGTAGCTGAGGGCGAGCAGGCCGTTGGCGCCCTGGACGGACGGCAGCAGCGGAGTGATCGCGGTGCCGGCGCTGGCCAGGGTGATGGCACCCGCGGTGACCGCGATGACCTTGCTGACGACCGCGGCCACGGTCAGGTGCAAGCCGGACATCCCGGCCCCGACCAGAAGCAAGAGCAGCGCGGCCACATCGGCCATAGCGGTGGCGGCGGCGATCCGGCCGGCGAAATAGGCCCAGGCTGGCAGCGGTGCGGCATTCCATCGCCGGAGCACGCCGGCTTCCCGGGCCGCGGTCAGGCCGGACGCGTAGGTGAGGTAGGCGATCGCCAGCAGGCCGAACACGACGAGTCCGCCGACCGTAGCGGTCAGCGTCGCGGTGGCGGCATGGCGGCGGCTGACTTCCACGGCGAGCAGCACCGCGGGCACCGCCATGCCGAAGATGAACGCGGCGGGAGTCAGCGTGATCAGGATTACCTGATAGCGGAGCTGTGCGAGCACGAGGCGCCCGGTTCCGGGCAGCGTGTCAGACATGGGACTGCATCTCCGTGAGGGTGAGATAGGCGTCTTCGAGGCTGGGCGGCCCGACCTCCAGGCCGGTCAGGTTCACGTGGTTCTGGCGGGCCCAGCCGACGAGCAGGGCCAGGTCGGCGGTCACGTCGTCCGATGGCCGGGACAGTTCGCCATCATCGATGTACTCGGCTAGCGTCGGCGGCAGCGCCGGGGCGCCGGCGGGCGGGCGGAACCGGATGACCGGGACGCCGCCCATGGCGCGCAGCTCACCGGGAGTCGTGTCGGCGACGACCTGGCCCTCGGCCACCACGACCACGCGGTCGGCCAGGTGCTGCGCCTCATCCAGGTAGTGGGTGGTGAGCAGCACGGTGGTGCCCCCGGCGACGAGCTTGGAGATCACGGTCCACAGGCGGTGGCGCGCCTCGGGGTCGAGGGCGGTGGTCGGCTCGTCCAGGAACAGCATCTCCGGCTGGCCGATGAGGGCGATGCCCAGATCGACCCGGCGCTTCTGTCCGCCGGACAACGCGCCGATCCTGGTACCCGCGTCGGCGGTGAGGTCGATCGCGTCCAGCACCTCATCGACCGCGAGCGGCCGGGAGTAAAGGCCGCCGTACAGAGCCAGCGCTTCGGCGACGGTCAGCTGGTCCTCCAGGCTGGTCGACTGGAGGACCAGTCCGATCCTGGCCTTCCAGGCCCGGCCGCCCCGGCGAGGGTCAGCGCCGAGCACCCGGGCGGTCCCGGCGGAAGGTGCCTGGAACCCCTCCAGGATCTCGATCGTGGTGGTCTTGCCCGCACCGTTCGGGCCGAGCAGCGCGGTCACCCGCCCGGCCTCGACCTCGAAGCTGATGCCGTGGACCGCGGTGAAGCCGCCGAACCGCTTGACCAGGTTCCGGACCACGATGGCGCTCACCGCGGGCTCCGGCTGTTCCGGCTGCGCTGCATCCACTGGCCGCCCGCCCACAGCACGAGCATGGCGCCGATGACGCCGAGGACGACCATGTGCAGCACGATCCCGATCACCAGCACGACGATGCCGAGCGCTGCCCTGATGCGAGGGTCGACGGCCACTCCGAGCAAGAACATTGCCTTCTCCTGTCACGATCCGCCGCCCGTGGTGGGCCGGCCGTAACTCGAGCCTGGCTTCGCTCAGCGGGCGCGACATCGGGCCGGCCATCCTCATCTTTTGCGGCGGCCGCCTTACGAAATGCCTGAGGAAAGGCCCTGACCAGCGCCGTCAGGAAACGCGCGAGGCGAGCAGCGCCTCGGGCAGTTGATCGCGCCGGGTCACGTCGAGCTTGCGGTACACCCGGCTGAGGTGCACCGATGCGGTCTTGGTGGTGATGAACAGAGCCTGCGCGATCTCGCGGTTCGACATGCCCTGCGCCGCAAGCCGGGCTACCCGCAGTTCGCTGGCGGTCAGCGCGTCCCGGCCGGTGATCGCGTCCCGGCGCGGCTTGGCGCCGGCGGCGACGAGTTCGGCTCGCGCCTGGCTCGCGATGCGGCCTGCACCCAGGTGATGTGCCAGGTCCAGGCCGCGTTCCAGCGGTTCGCGGGCCTGGCGGCGCTGACCTGCCCGGCGCAGCGCGGCACCGCGGTCGGTGAGCGCACGGGCCAGTTCCACCGGTGCCTGCGAGCGCTCGAGCACGCTGACCGCCTCGGTGAGCCGGGTCAGGCCATCGTCTCCCCCGTCGGCCAGGCCCTCGGCTCGCAGGGCGACGCCAAGCGCGCGGGGGCGCCCGACCACGCGCGCGATCGCGACCTCGGCGCGAGCGAGCCGGCGCGCCTCGTCACCGTGACCGAGCTGGGCGTGCGCGACCGCGGCCGCCGAACGCCAGGAGAACACGGACAGAGTGTGCCCGAGCCGTTCGCATCGTTCACCGCAGGCCAGGAAGTCGCGCAGCGCTTCGGCGTACCGTCCTTGCGCGGCATGCAGGCGACCCCGCGCCATCAGGAACGACACGATCAGGACGGAATGGGAATCGAGCGGCGCGGCCACCCGCGCCAGTTCCGCTTCCGCGTCCGCCAGCGCGTCACGGTCGATCAGCGTCTCGATCAGGTGCGCGAGCGCGTCATAGGCATAGATGCCGGTGGCGCGCTCGAGTGCCCAGCGCGCCTGGGCCTCGGCATCGGCGAGTTCTCCCTGCCGGTGCAGCGCCCACGCGTAGAAGCTGGCCACGCCGACCAGCTCCTGCACCGCCGAACGGCGGCGCGCGGCCGCCAGCAGGTCGTCACAGAGCCGCCGGATGGCGCCGAACGCCTCCAGCGCGTTCAGCGTCCCGACGATTGAGGGGCAGACGCCGATCTCAGGCGGGTACGGCTGGTCCGCGAGCACCCGCTCGATCAGCTGTTCCGCGTGACGATCAGCGTCGGCGGACCGGGCCCGCTGCGTCGCTACCTGCGCGATGGCTACCACCAGGTTGACGGGCGGCTCGGCGAGCTCGCCGAGCCGGGGGGTCAGCTCGTCCACCACCCGGATCGCGTCCTCGGCGGTACGGTCGTCCGCCAGGCCAGCCAGCGCGGATGCGCTGCTGAGCCACGCCCCGTACAGCGGATCGGAGGGGCTTACCCGCTCGTACGCGCGCCGCAGCACGGCGACGGTCATGTCGATGCGGTCACAGCTCACGTACGCGCTTCCCAGCCAGCGGGCGGCCGCGCCGACCGTCGGTACCTCGCTCGCCGTCTCCATCGCCGCTTCCAGGTGCTCGAGCGCCGGTGGCTGGCCGCTGTGCCATTCCGCGGTCCCGAGCCGCAGCAGCAGCCGGGGACGGTCGGCCGCGTCAGGTGGCTCCGCCAGCGCACGCCGGAGATAGGTAGCGGCCACCTCGGGCGCGCCGCGCGCCTGCGCGTCCGCGGCCGCGGCCCGCAGCCGCCCGGTCACCCACGTGTCACCCGCCGGCCCGGTAGCCAGCAGGTGGGCGGCCACCCGGTCCCTGGCGCCGGTCCGGTCCAGGAGCGCGGCCGCGCTCCGGTGCAT
Organism: Streptosporangiaceae bacterium; assembly: GCA_025934635.1. The sequence continues at coordinate 6,658 of JAICWX010000086.1, forward strand.
CAGCCGCCGCGCATCCAGCGGGATGTCCGCGTACACGGCCTCGCGGATCAGCGGATGGAAGAAGTCGAGCGGCCGGGCGGACGCGAGAATCTGGGCCGCGGACAGCGCGTCCGCCAGCAACTCGGCCGCGATGACGTCGAGGCCGGCCAGTTCGGCGGTGACCACGACCTCGTGCTGCGAGCCCAGTACCGCCAGCGCCTGCGCGAGCGCGGTGGCCTCGGACCCCAGCCGGGCCAGGCGGGCGAGCACCGAGGTGCCGACCGCGACCGGGGCGGCCGCGCGCAGGGCAGCGACATCGGCGAGCTTTCCGGCGCGGGCCGTGGCCAGCAGCTCACGAACGTACAGCGGGTTACCCTGGGCTAGTTCCCAGCAGGCCAGGCAGAACTCGCTGCTTACCTCAGCACCGAGGTGCCCCCGCACCAGCGCGGCGACGCTGTCCGCGCTCAGCGGCCCGAGGCTCATCGGCTGCACGGCGGGATCGTTCGTCACCGCCAGGACCGGAGGAGTCTGCGAGAGCGGGTCGCCCTCGCGCACACCCGTGACCACCAGCACCGGGAGCTCGACGACACGGCGGCTGAAGTAGCCCAGCCAGGACAATGACGGACCGTCCAGCCACTGGACATCATCCACGGTCAGCACGAGAGGACCGCGTTCGGCGAGGTTCACGCACAGCCAGTACAGCCCGTGAATCGCCGCGAACTCCGTCGCTGGCTCCGCGCCATCGGCGAGGCCGAGCACCGCCGCCCCGCCCCGGGCCGGCCCGTGCAGCAACTGACGGCGCTCGGCCTGGCCGGCCGACATGACCGCCGGCTCCAGCAGCTGGCGGACCACCGCGAAGGCCATGTCGGTTTCCAGCTCGCGACCGCACGCGTTCAGCGACCGCAGTCCCTGGCGGCCGGCCCGCCGGCGAACCGCGGCCAGCAGCTCGGACTTCCCGATTCCGGCCGGGCCGCTGACCCGCACCACGGCACCGCTGCCCGCGGATGCCTGTTCCAGCATGGCGTCCAGGCGCCGCAGCTCGTCATCACGCTCCAGCAGCGGTGGATCGGCGGCCTCGGCAAGAGCCATGTGACGATCGTAACCGCGGACCGGCCGGCAGTTTCCAGAGGTAGATCCCACTGGGGTCACCGGGCGCCACGCTCACGCCGACGTCACCAACCTAGCGGTGGCCGGCTATATCGTTTGGCAGAAGAAATGAGTGCCGAACCGCTACCAGTTCCAGTTACATCTCCCGCTGCCGGGATCGGCGAACCGGAAACAAGCCATCGGCGAGGCGGTAGACCTCGATACGGGCGATTGCGCAAGGCCGCAGGCACGGGGAAGAGGAAGACCCCGGCACCGAGGAGCTGGAATGAGCATGATCAGCCGGGCTGACGCTTACCAGCGGCGGCACCGCTGGGCGGGACTGCCGCTGGCGGTGATCTATAAGTTCTTCGACGATCAGGGCAGCTACCTGGCCGCGCAGATCACCTACTACGGCGTTGTGTCACTGTTTCCGCTGCTGCTGCTCCTGGCCACGTTCCTCGGGTACGGACTGCACGACAGCCCGCACTTCCAGCGGCAGGTGCTGGACTCCGCGCTCGCTCAGTTCCCGGTCGTGGGCGATCAGGTGGCCTCGCGCATCCACTCTTTCCACGGCAGCGTGCCCGGCCTGGTCATCGGCATAGCGGGCTGCCTGTACGGTGGCCTGGGCATCGTCCAGGCCACCCAGAACGCGCTGAACAAGATATGGGGCGTGCCGCGCAACGCCCGTCACAATCCGCTCAGGGCCCGGCTGCGCAGCCTCCTGCTGCTGGCCGCCGGCGGCCTCAGCGTGATCGTCACCACCGTCCTGACCGCGCTGGGCGCCGCCGCGGACGACTACGACGTCGGCGTCGGCGTCAGCGTGCGGACGGCAGCCACTGCGCTGGCCGTCGCCCTGAACGTGACCCTGTTCATGGTGGCGTTCAAGATACTGACCGCCCGGATCGTCACCTTCCGGCAGATTCGCGCGGGCGCCATCGCCGCGGCCGTGATCTGGCAGGCTCTGCAGGTGGGGGGCGCCTTGCTGCTCGGGCAGAAGCTGAAGGGCGCCACCGCCACCTATGGCCTGTTCGCGATCGTCCTCGGCCTGCTGGCCTGGGTCTACCTCGGGTCGGTGACCGTGGTGATCTGCGCGGAGTTCAACGCGGTGCGCGCCGACGGGATGTGGCCGCGGAGCCTGCTGGCGCCGTTTACCGACAACACGGACCTCACCCTCGGCGACCAGCGTGCCTACATCTCCTACGCCGAGACGGAAAGGCACAAGAGCTTCGAGAGCATCGACGTCAGCTTCGGCGCACCCCCGCCGCCGGATCCCCGACAACCAGAATCCTGACGGGTCCCGCCGGCTGCCGCCTGTTCATGTCCTGCTCACTGCTTGCGGGAGCAACGTGACTGGGGTACCGGAACTTGGCGTGGGACTGCCGGGGCAGGCGGGATTGGCTATGACAAGGAACTCGTTCTGCTCCGGTGACCCGCCAAGAGCCGCGCCTCGTGGTGCGCCTGATGACAAGTCGGCCCAGGTCGCGCCGAGGTCAACGGCTTCGATGCCGACAGCAACGACATTGACGGAGCATTCAGGTCGTTGCAGCGGCATCGATGGAGCATCGAGGTCGTTGCCGGGGACGGGCGGAAGCCGGACTAGGCGACGGGAGGGCCCGGTGGGGCGGACGCGATGACTGAGGTCATGGGCCGGGATCGCTCATCGCGTGGCCGACCCGGGCGGCGCCTTTCGCCCGCGAGGGTGCCGGATTCCGCGCATTTCCGGCGGATCATTTATGACGGACGCGGTAGTCAGTTAGCCGCGGATCCGGCGATCGATAACCGCCAGCCGCTGGTGATCTGGCTGGATGACCGGATTTCCTGCCCCGGCCGGAGACCTGCCCCGGGGCGCTATCACCGGACTGACGGACCGGCCCGGGCCTGCGCTCCTGCCCGCCGCCCTCCGCAGCGAGCAAGGAGGACTGCTGCGGAGCCTCCCCGCGCCCACTCGAACCTTCACCAATCCGCCGCTCGTTCTACCACGAGGCCAAACGATTTGCTGATTTATGACTTCGGTGACCGCGCGGCCGTTGACGCAACGACCGCGACTCGATGGCCCTTGCCGAACCGCAGCGCCGGGCATAAGGTCCCGATCAAGCTGTGAATCGATTTGCACCACCGGGCCGCCGATACAGCGGGCGCGCGGCGCGGCGGCATGGAGAGGTCGGCCAGGAGAGCTGCGGAGGAGCCATCATGACCATCCAGCACGGCGTCAGCAGACGGAACGTTCTCCTGGGCGCAGGCGCCGGGATCGCCGCCGCCGCGACCGGCCTGCTGCCGGCTGCGGCTGCGGCTGCGGCGGCGGATGCGGCCGTGGCCCAGCCGCCGCTCGGCGTGAAGGTGCCGGCGCTCTGGCGCGCGGCCGCGCGCCGCGGCATCCTCTACGGCTCGTCCATCGCCACCTGGCAGATCGAGGACGACGACACCGGCACGATCACCGACACCGGATACGCCGACCTCTTCTTCCGGCACGCGGCGCTCCTGTTCACCGAGGACGACCTGCTGTGGTGGCGGATCAGGCCCAAGCCGGACTCCGATCTCGACTTCACGCACCCGGACCGCATCTACGCCTTCGCCGAGAAGAACCAGCAGCTGGTGTACGGCGGTCCTGGCCTCGTCTGGGACGATGGCTTCGGCGACGGCTGGTCGCACAAGGATCTGTGGGACATCACCGAGAAGCGCGCCCGCCACATCCTCTACGACACCCTGCGCCAGGTGATGCAGCGCTACTCAGGCCGCACCGCGGTCTGGGCCGTCGTCAACGAGGCCATCGTCAACGGCACCGACACGGGGCACCACGGACTGCGGACCGACGTCCCGTGGTTCAAGACCATCGGTCCCGAATACGTCGCCGATGCTTTCCGGGAGGCGCGCGAGGCCGACCCGCACGGCGTGCTCCTGCTCAACGACTTCGGCTACGAGACCGTCAGCCAGTACGGTGACCGGCCCATCGACAAGATGCGGGCGACCCTCGAGGTCATCGACAAGCTGCAGAAGGACGACGTCCCGCTCGACGCGTTCGGCATCCAGGCGCACCTGCTGGCCGACCACTTCGCCGAGCGGTTCTCCCGCCAGCAGTACCAGCACTTCATCCGCGAACTCGGCCACCGCGGTCTGAAGGTGCTCATCACCGAAATGGACGTCCTCGACGACGGGCTGCCGAAGGCCGCGGCGCCGCGCGACCGGATGGTCGCCGACGTCTACCGCCGGTACCTCGACATCGCGCTCGAGAGCCCCCAGGTCAAGGCGCTGATCAGCTTCGGGCTGACCGACCGCTACACCTGGCTCGACGAGGACATGCCCCGCGATGACGGGACTCACCGCCGGCCGCTGGCCTTCAGCCGGCAGCTGCGTGCCAAGCCGGCGTACTACGCGATCTACCGCGAGCTGCACGGCGCTCCCTGGCGGCACCCCGGCTTCCGGTTCGAGCGGCCTCTCCACTGATCCCCGCATTCCAGCGCGTCCCGACCACCCGGAGGCTGTCCTATGCCCGCATCGTCCCGCCGCGCCCTGGTCGTGCGCGGAGGCTGGGAGGGACACCGGCCCGTCGAGGCCACCGGCATGTTCATCCCGTTCCTGAAGGATCACGGCTTCAGCGTGGACGTCCGCGACAGCCCCGCGGCGTACGACGACGCCGAGGCGCTGCTGGCTACCGATCTCGTGCTGCAGTGCTACACGCAGGGCGTCGCGACCGACCAGCAGGTGACCAACCTGTCCGGCGCGGTGGCCGCGGGCACGGGCCTGGCCGGATGGCACGGCGGCATCGTGGACTCCTACCGGGCGAGCCCCGACTACCTGCACCTGACCGGCGGCCAGTGGGCCGCGCATCCCGGCGGCTTCGTCGACTACGAGGTGGAGGTGGTCCCCGAACGCCGCGACCACCCGATCGTCGAGGGCCTGGACCGGTGGAGCCACCACACCGAGCAGTACTGGTGCCTGACCGACAACCTCAACGACGTGCTCCTCACCTCGAGGTTCGTGGTCACCGACGGCACGCCATGGCGGGCCGACCTCGTCGTGCCCGCGGCCTGGACGCGGCTCTGGGGCCGCGGAAAGGTGTTCGTCTCGACGATCGGCCACACGCTGGAGGACCTCGACGTGCCGCAGGTGCGCGCGCTTACCGAGCGGGGGCTCCTCTGGGCGGCCCGATGACCCGGATCATCCTGGACACCGACCTCGCGATGGGGCAGCCGGGATCCGACATCGACGACGGGTTCGCCCTGGCTCTAGCGCTCGCCGAGCCCGAACTGTCGGTCGAGCTGGTGACGACCGTCAACGGCAACACCGACGTCGACACCGCCACCCGGCTGACCGTCGGGCTGCTGCAGCGGATCGGCCGCGAGGTGGAGGTCATCCGGGGGGCGGGCCGGCCGCTGGTCCGGGCCGCGCCAGCGTCGCCGGCCGGGGCGCAGAGGTTCGTGCCGGCGTCCGGGACCGGCCGGCCGCCGGTCCATGCGGCCGTGGCCCTCGTCGAGCGCGTGATGCGCGAGCCCGGCGAGCTGACGCTGGTCGGGATCGGTCCGCTCACGAACGTCGCGCTGGCCCTCGCCCTGGAGCCGCGCGTGGCGGAGTCCGTACGCGAGATCGTGCTGATGGGCGGGGTCTTTCTCGGCCACACCGGGGTCGGCGTGATGCCCGGCGAGTTCAACTTCTGGGTCGACCCGGACGCGGCGGCAGTCGTGCTGGACAGCGGCGCCCCCCTTCGGCTGGTCGGGCTCGACGTGACCCGGCGCGTCCGCCTCGACCGCGCCGACGCCAGCGCGCTCCGGCGTACGTCGAAGGGTTTCGCGACCTTCGCCGCCGACTGCACCGACGGATGGATCTCCCACCTGGAGCGGACCACTCCCGGTGACGACTGGAGCCGGGGCAGCTGTGCCCTGCACGACCCGCTCGCCGTCGCCGTCGTGGCGCGACCCGACCTGGTGACCTGGCGTCCGGCCCGGGTAAGCGTGGAGCGCGGCAGCGACCACACCCGGGGGGTCGCGGTCACCGACCTCCTCGGTACCGACGACCCGCCGGCCGCCAACTGCTCCATCGCCGCCGACGTCGCCGCCGAAGCGTTCCGCTCCTACTTCTTCGATCGCATCGGCGGGCTGCCGTGACCCAGGCGACCCGAGCCGGCGGCATCGTGCTCGCCGCGCCGCTGAACTGACCCTCGTACCGACGGAGCAACGATGTCCGACAAGCCCCTGATGCGCGTGGCGCTGGTGGGTTACGCCTTCATGGGCGCCGCCCATTCGCAGGCCTGGCGCAACGCACACCGGTTCTTCGACCTCCCGGCCGTCCCCGAGCTCGCGGTGCTGTGCGGCCGGAACAGCCTCGCGTTCGACTTCGAGCGGCTCAACGAGCTCCAGGTGTACGACGGCATGGCACCCGCCGCGGACGCGGGCTTCCGGCGGATCCTCGCCACCGAGCCCGACCATCCGTACGCCGGAGCCTGGTGGCCACCGGGGCACGGGCTCGGGTACGAGCACACGTTCGTCCACGAGGTGGCCGACTTCGTCCGCGACGTTCGGGCCGGCACCCCGCCGGCGCCGTCGTTCGCCGACGGGCTTTACGTGCAGCGGGTGCTGGACGCCGTAGAGCGCTCGAGTGCGGCGTCCTCGACCTGGACCGAGATCGGCTGATCGTCGCCCGCGACCGTTTCCCGAGGAGATCTATGAGACCGCTTCGCGTCGGAGTCATCGGCCTGGGCGAGGTCGCCCAGGTGGTGCACCTGCCGATCCTGGAGTCGCTGCCGGACCTCTACGAGGTCGCGGCGGTGGCCGATATCTCCCCGGCCCTGCGCAAGCTGGCCGGCGACCGGTACGGCGTCGAGCACCGGTACGCCGACGCCGCCGAGATGGTCGGTGCGGTTCCCCTCGACTGCGTCCTCGTGCTCAGCAGCGACGAGTACCACACCGCGAGCGTCGTGGCCGCTCTGGACGCCGGCTTGCACGTGCTCGTCGAGAAGCCGATGTGCCTGTCCCCCCGTGAAGCGGAGGACATCATCGAGGCCAGGGACCGGGCGGGCCGTGTCGTCATGGTCGGCTACATGCGGCGGTTCGCCCCGGCCTTCGAGGCCGCCAAGGAGCGAGTCTCGTCGCTGGGCCGGGTCAACTACGCCCGCGTCCACGACATCATCGGCCGCAATCAGCTGATGATCGACCAGGCCGCGCACGTCGTGCGGCCCGGCGATGTGCCGCGGGCGTCCCTGGAGGAACGGTGGGCGCGCGGCGCTGCGCTGGTGACGGAGGCGCTGGGCGAGGTCGACCCGGTCCTGAGCCGGACGTACCGGCTGCTGTGCGGGCTCGGCAGCCACGACCTGTCCGCGATGCGCGAGCTGCTCGGCCGGCCGCGCCGGGTGGCCTCGGCCCGGCAGTGGCGCGACGGCGGCTACATCGTCGCCCTGCTCGAGTACGACGACTTCGTGGCCGTCTACGAGACCGGGGTCGACGACCAGGTCCGGTTCGACGCTCACATCGAGGTCTACGGCGACACGACCGAGGTCCGGGTCCAGTACGACACGCCCTACATCAGGCACTTCCCGACCACGCTGGTGGTGCGGGAGACCGACGGCGACGGCTACCGGGAGTCGGTATTCCGGCCGCACCTGAAAGACCCGTACACCCACGAGCTCGAGCGTTTCCACGCCGCCGTCACCGGTGACGGCATGGTGAAGACGACGCCTGAGGACTACGTCGAGGACATGGAGCTTTTCATCGAGATCATCCGGGCCATCGAACGAGGGAGTGACAAGGGGCCATGCTGACATCCGGCGATGTCGAGTTCTTCCGCACCAACGGATACCTCCTGCCCCGCCGCCAGCTCTTCTCCGCGGAGAAGCTCGCGGAGCTGGAGCGCATCTTCAACCAGCACCTGGCCGACAAGGGGAACAAGCTCTCGGACGAGCTCGACACCCCGCACTACCGGGACTCCCGGCTGCTCGACTTCCTGCTGTCCGGCGAGGTGCTCGACACCATCGAGCCCCTGACCGGCCCGGACATCGCCCTGTGGTCGAGCCACTTCATCTCCAAGGACCCCTTCACGGGCCGCGAGACGCCGTGGCACGAGGACAGCGCGTTCTGGAACGGCCGCTTCAGCGCCTACGACGGGATCGTCACCGTCTGGCTGGCGCTCGAGAACCCCAGCACCCGCGAGAACGGGTGCATGCGGGTGGTCCCCGGGACGCACCTGCTGTTCGGGTCCTCGGAGTACGTCCCGGCCGACATGAGCACGAAGACCTTTCACGCCGAGCTGGCCCGGGTCGACGAAGACAAGGCCGTCGACTTCGAGCTCCAGCGCGGGGAATTCTCCCTGCATGACGGCCGGATCGTGCATGGCGCCAAGGCCAACACCAGCTCGATCCGGCGGACGGGCTACACCATGCGCTACTTCGCGACCTCGGTCAGGATGTACGACAACGAGATCAACGAGGGCTGGAGCCTCTGGCTGGCGCGCGGCCAGGACCTCGCCGGCAACACTTACGCGAACGTACCCGCGTCCGCATGACGGCCCCGATGCGGCTCGGCTTCCTGACCGCCTGCCTGCCCGGCACGCCCCTCGCCGAGGTGGTGCCGTGGGCGGCGGCGCAGGGGTATCGCGCGCTGGAGGTCGCGGCCTGGCCCGACCGGCCGGGCCGCGACTGGGAAGCCAGTCACCTGGACGTCGAGTCCTTCGGCGACGCTGATTCCCGGCGGGTCTCGGAGCTGTTCGCCGAGCACGGGCTCACCCTCTCGGCGGTGGCCTACTACGAGAACAACCTGCACGCCGACCCGGCCACCCGGCAGGCAGTGCACCAGCATCTGCGGGCCTGTATCGATGCCGCCCAGAAGCTCGGCTGCGGACTGGTCGGCACCTTCGTCGGCCGCGACGTCACCAGGACCGTCGATGACAACCTCCGGCTGGCCGAAGAGGTGCTGCCGCCCCTCGTGCGGTACGCCGCCGATCGCGGCGTACGGCTGGTGGTGGAGAACTGCCCCATGGAGGGCTGGCACCCGGACGGCTACCCCGCCAACCTCGCGTACTCGCCTCAGCTCTGGGACTGGATGGCCGGGCTCGGCCTCTACCTGAACTTCGACCCGTCCCACCTCCTGTGGCTGGGCATCGATCCGGTCGCCGTCGCCGCCCCCTACGCCGAGCGGATCCTGCACGTCCAGGCCAAGGACGTGGAAATCGACCCCGCGCGGCGGGACCGCTTCGGCGTGTTCGGCAACGCCGTCGGCAGGGACCGCGACCCGTGGCAGAGCGGCTGGTGGCGGTATCGCATTCCCGGCCTCGGCCAGGTGGACTGGACCGCCCTGGTCACGACGCTGTCCGCCGCGGGGTACGACGGCGTCGTCTCGGTGGAGCACGAGGATCCGGTGTGGAGCGGATCGGCCGACAAGGTCCGCCAGGGCCTGGTGCTGGCCCGCGAGACCCTCGATCCCCTTATCAGGAACGCCGGCGCGTGAGCGGCCGGCCCAGCGCGAAGGAGCACAACGGGCGTGCAGAGAGGCGTGTATTTCGACGGGTGGTTTCCCCGTCAGCACTGCTACCACCCGAGCCTGCCGCCGCGCCGGCTCCGCATGGTCGACGACCTGGTCGACTACCGCGCCACCGTCCTCGTCTGGGCCGTGCTGGGCGGCGGGTCGCTGTCGCTGCCCTACCTGGAGCAGGAGGCCTTCGGCGCCGTCTCGTCCCGTGACCGCTTCTACGGCTTCGTCAACGACAGCGAGTTCGTGACCGAGTGCCACCGCCACGGCATCAAGGTCTTCGGCATCGTCTTCGAGGCCCAGGGCTGGGAGTTCCCGGTCGAGCTGGACGAGGACGAGTCCACCGTGCTGGCGCTCAACGAGCTGCGGGGGGCCGGCCGGCGTGGCTGGCTGGGACTGCGGGAGTTCTCCGGGAACCGGTACCCCCGGCTGTGGCCGCCGGTCGAGCACTACTTCCCGGACGGGCTGGTCAACAGCCTCGGCGAACCGGTCACCGATCTGATCGAGGAGTGCGTAGCGCGCGACATCCGTCAGCGGCCGTGTCATGCCCGGTGGGTCGAGTGCCCTGACCGGGAGCACCAGTGTTTCTATATGGACCGCAACAACCCGGTCTGGCGGGAGTACCTCAAGGCGGTCATCCGGATCCAGGTGGACGCCGGCGTCGACGGCATCCAGCTGGACGAGGCCGAGCTGCCGATGGGGGCGTTCCAGTACGGCGCGTGCTTCTGCAAGGACTGCATGCAGATGTTCCGCGAATACCTGATGGAGCAGCCCGGCGAGCGGCGGAGCCCGGTGCTCGACGGGGTCGACCTCACGTCGTTTCACTACGGCGACTGGCTGCTCGCGCAGGGCCACGACTTCCAGGGCGATCGTGACCGGGCGCCGCTCTACGGCGACTACTTCCGGGCCCAGAGCCGCGCGATCAAGCGCTATTTCGCCGAGCTCGCCGCGTACGCCCGGTCGTACGCGCGCAGCGTCGGACGCGAGATCCTGGTCTCGGGCAACTTCTTCAACGTCAACCCGTCCTACCTCGCGCTCGCCGACGACGTCGACCTGATCATCACCGAGATGCGCAACACCACCTACCGTCAGCCCGAGTGGTACCGCTACGTCGCGGCGTTCGCCGGGCCCAAGGACGTCGTCGTGGTGGAGAACCCGTACGGCGGCGTGGTGCCCGAGCTGGCCGGCCTGCTCAGCCGGGGACGCGGGTACGACCTGTTCCGCCTGTCCCTCTACGAGGGCGCGGCCTTCGGCGCCCCGATGAGCATCCCCTACGGCGCCTGGATGGGAAGCACGATCCAGGACTCCTTCCACCCCCCGCACGACCTGGCCGTCGAGGTGCAGACGTTCCTGGCCGACAATGAGCGGCTCTACAGCAAGGCGACCTGGCACGAGGTGGCGGTCGTCTGCAGCGTGCCGAGCACGCGCGAGCTCATCGCGCAGGCCGACGCCAGCGACAACCTCACCAACGCCCGTGACCCGTCGGTGCGCGTACCCTACCGCGTGGCCACCGAGACCCTCGCGCAAGCCTCGGTGCCGTTCGACGTAGTGATCTTCACCGACGGCGAGACCGCACCCGACCGGCCCGACCCGGTCGCGCTGGCCCGCTACCGCACGATCGTGCTCCCGGACTGCTTCGACCTCACGACGGCCCAGGTCGAGGCCTTGAGCACCTGCCTCGACCAGGGAAGCCTGCTCGTGGTCACGGATCGCTTCGCCGAGTCGCTGGCCGAGGACGAGCGGGCGGCGCTGCTGGGCCACCCGCGCGTCCGCCAGGCATCGGCCGGCGACGCGCACGCGCTCACCGCCGCGGACCCGCAGGTCACGATCTCGGTGCCGCTCGGCGTGAACGTGCATCGGCTGGCCGACGGCGCCGCCGTCCACCTGGTCAACTACGACCATGACCACGAGGGTGACGGCGTCCGCCGGACCGGGGAGGTGGCCCTCTCGGTTCGCCTCGACGGAGCCGGGAGCATCCGCCGGGCGGTGTACCGCCCGGCCGACGGCGACGCCCGTGACCTGGAGCTGCGCAGCCAGAACGACGTCCACACGATGACGGTCCCCGGCGTGGGTGTGTACGCCGTGCTCGAGCTGAGGGGAGCGGCCGGGTGAGACAGGCCATCCTGACCGGTCCGCGGCACTTCGAGGTCACCGAGGTGCCGGTGCCGTGCCCGGGTCCGGGAGAGGTGCTGGTGGCGGTCGCTGCCTGCGGCGTCTGCGCCTCGGAGCTCGAGTCCTGGACGGGACGCTCGGAGCCGGCCTACCCGGTGCGCCTCGGGCACGAGGTGAGCGGCGTCGTCGCGGAACTCGGGGAAGGCGTCGGGTCGCCGGCCGTCGGTACTCCCGTGGGTGTCTGGGTGACGGGCCACGGTTACGCGGACTACGTCGTGGCCCAGGCCGCCCACTGCTTCGCCGCCGGCGATGCTCCCCTCGACACCGTCCTCGCCGAGCCGCTGTCCTGCGTGGTCAACGCGGTCGAGCTCGCCGACCCGCGGCTCGGCGACGACGTGGTGATCATCGGGGCCGGTTTCATGGGCCATGTCGTCCAGCAGCTGACAGCCCTGCGCGGGGTCCGGCACCTGATCGTCGCCGACACCCGCCCGGACGCGCTGGAACGGGCCCGGGCACTGGGCGCCACGCAGACGGTCCTCGTCGGCGAGCAAGATCTGGGCGAGGTCGTGGCCGAGCTGACCGACGGGCGCCTCGCCGACGTGTGCATCGAATGCGCGGGGACCCAGGCCGCCCTGGACTCGGTCGGGCCGGTCACCCGGATGAGCGGGAAGGTCGTGCTGGTCGGGTTCCACCAGGGCCCGCCTCGGTCGATCCCGCTCGGGTACTGGAACTGGATGGCCTACGACCTGCGCAACGCCCACTTCCGGGAGATGCCGGCAATCCTGCACGGGATGGCGGTCGGCGTCCGCCTGCTGCGGGCCGGACTCGTCGACCTGGCCGCGCACGTCACCCACCGGTTCGAGCTGGCCGACATCGGCACCGCCTTCGACACCGCGCTCAGCAAGCCGGCCGGATTCGTCAAGGCGACGGTGGTCATCGACCGCGCCCGCGGCTGACGCCGAGGCAGGTCAGGCGGACTCGCGGACCACCAGCAGGCACGGGAGGCCGACCTCGCGACCGTCTCCGTCGTACGCACCGGACAGGCGGCTGACGAGCAGCTTCCCCGCATTGACCCCGATGTCGTAGGCGGGATTGACCACCGTGGTCAGGGGCGGGTGGACGATGGTGGCCGCGTCCACGTCGTCGAACCCGGCCACGGCGACGTCCCCGGGGACGTCGAGCCCCGCTTCGCGCAGCGCCTCAATGGCTCCGATGGCCATCAGGTCGTTGGCGCCGAAGACGGCGTCGGGATAAGCCCGGGACCGGCGCCCGAGAATCTGCCGCATCGCCTCGTACCCGCCGTGGCGGGTCCAGTCGCCGGTCACCATGAGCGACGGGTCGAGGGTATGGCCGGCTTCGGCCACGGCCCTGGTGAAGCCGGACAGGCGCGGCGTGCCGTTCAGTCCCTGGATCATGGCCACCCGTTCGGGCTGGCGGGTGAGCAGGTGGCGGGTCACCTCGTAGGAGCCGCGCTCGTCGTCGACGGTCACCACGTCGATGCGGGGATGGTCCAGCCGGTGTCCCACGCAGACGACGGGCACGCCCATGTCGGCCGGCTTGAGCGCGCCCGCCGACGCGGCGTCGACCGCCGCCAGGACGATGCCGTCCGCGCCTCGGTCGAAGACGTCGGCGAGGAACTTCGACTCGCGATCGAGGAGCCCGTCGGTGTTGCAGACGTAGGTGCCGTAGCCCTCGCGGTCGAGCGTGTCGGCCAGGCCGCGGGTGAGCATGCTGTAGAAGGTGTTGGTGATGTCGGGCACCACCGCGGCGATCATGTGCGAGCGCCGGGTGCGCAGCGAGCGGGCGACATGGTTGGGCCGGTAGCCCAGCCTCCGGATCGCGTCGTATACGGCGCCGCGTGTCTCCTCCGCCACCAGTCGCTTGCCCGACAGCACGTGGGAGACTGTCGTCGGGCTGACGCCGGCCACGGCGGCGACGTGGGTGATCGTCACCCGGCTCTGCCCGGGGGCCGGCGCGGCACCGTCGGCCGGGCGCTCGCCGGCCGATGTCCTTGGTCTTTTCGCCGCCATATCTCCGCCGTCCTGTGTGCGTACCGCCCGCGGGTCCCGGGCGCCCGGGACCAGTGCGGGAGCGCGAGCCCGCAGGCCGGGCGCTGACCGCCCTGGGCCGCCGTCCGTATCGTAACCGCAAGCTGCCCTCCAAATCGATTTGTGGTCCCCGGACGCCGTTCGCCCCGCCATCCGGACGGTGCCGGGCGGCCAGTGATCGGTCACCGCTCGGAAACGAACTGGTGAGTCTCTTGACAAGTGCGAAACGGTCGGACGATGCTTCCCGGAAGCCAATCGATTTGCACGTTGCGTCCCCAACCCGGTCGCGACCCGATCAAGGGAACAGCCTTGGGTAGTCCCAGCGTCTCCAGAAGCGCAAAGTTGGTCGCGGTGTTCGCTCTGGCCAGTGCGATGGTGGCCTGCTCCGCCGGTACCAAGCCGAAGACCGATGTCGGTACGGGGGCGGGGCCCGTCAAGGACCCGGCCTCCCCGGTGACCATCACCTTCTCGTCCTGGGTCGGCAGCGACCCGACCATGAAGAAGATGGCGGCCGACTTCCACAAGCTCCATCCCAACATCACGATCCAGTTCCAGAACGTCAGCGCCGACAACGCGAGCCAGAAGCTGACCACCCAGATCGCGGGCGGCGATCCGCCCGACGTGGCGTACGTCGACGCGAGCGCCACCGCCGACTTCGCCTCCCGGGACGCCCTGGTGAACCTGGACGGCTACATCAAGCGCAGCAAGATCGTGAAGCCCGCCGACTACGTAGACGCGTTCAAGACCTTCGTCACCTACAACCATCACCTCTGGGGGCTGCCGATCGATGGCGAGTCGACCGGCCTGTTCTACCGGACGGACCTGTTCGCCGCGGCGGGCATCGCGGCGCCGCCGAAGACCTGGGACGAGTTCGAGGCGGACGTCAAGAAACTCACCGATCCGGCCAAGAAGCAGTACGGCTACGAGGTGTTCGCCCCCGAGGCGGCCTACTACTGGTACCCCTGGCTCTACCAGGCCGGCGGTGACCTGCTCAGCGCCAACGGCAAGGACGTCACGTTCGACAGCCCCGACGCGCAGAAGGCGGCCAACTTCTACGTCGGCCTGGCCAGGTACTCCCCCAAGGACTACCTCAACTCCAACTCCTACGACGGCCGGGTTGCCTTCGCCCACGGTCAGGTCGCGATGTACATGGCCGGGTCCTGGCTGGCCGGCACGCTGCACTCCGAGAACCCCAAGATCGACGACAAGTGGTCGACCGCCCCGCTTCCCAGCGGTCCGGCCGGCTGCAAGACCACGATCGCCGGTGACTCACTGATTCTCCTCGCGAACAGCAAGAATCCCGACGCGGCGTGGCTGTGGATCGAGTACCTGCAGAAGCCGGCCAACCTGGCGCTGTGGACCTACAAGTCCCCCAACGGCACCGAGCTCCCGCCGTTGAAGTCCCTGCTCAACACGCCCGACCTGGCCAAGACCAAGCCGGTGCTCAAGGGCTTCGCGCAGCTGATGCAGTGCGGCGTGGCCAGCACGGTGTCGAATCCGAAGTTCCCCCAGATCGAGGAGCAGCTCAACATCGAGCTCGGCAAGGCGTTCTACGGGCAGCAGAGCGCCGACCAGGCACTGGCCAACGCCAAGCAGAAGGCGGAGCAGATCCTGGCGCACTGATCGAGAGCAGCAGGACCGGCAGGACGGCGGCATGACCGGGAGGGTGAAGTACGTGGCGACCACAGGCGCGGTCCCAGGCAAGGCGGCGGCGCAGACCCGAAGGATCAGGGGCAAGCGCCCAGGACCACGCCAGGGCGGCGGCCGCACCTGGTCGCGGATGCGCCGCGAGTGGTCGGCCTATGTCTTCCTGGCGCCGGGGCTGATTATCTTCTCCGTCTTCACGGTGGCGGCGCTGATGTTCGCGTTCTACCTCACGTTCCACGAGTGGAATGTGATCCAGCCCTACAAGCCGTTCGTCGGCCTCGACAACTACAAGGAGATGATTCACGACAAGGACTACATAGCGTCCATCGTCAACACCGTCTACTACACCGGCGGGTCGGTGCCGCTCGGCATGCTGGTCGGCCTGTCGCTAGCCGTCCTGCTCAACCTGCCCATCCGCTTCCGCGGGACGTTCCGGACGCTCTACTACCTGCCGGTGATCACGCCACTGGTTGCCGCGTCGATCCTGTGGAAGTGGCTCTACAACAGTGACTACGGCCTGTTCGACTACTACCTGCTGAAGGCCCACCTCATCGACCAGCCCCTGCTGTGGCTGTCCTCCCAGAACCTGGCGATGCCCGCGGTGATCCTGATGACCGTGTGGATGAGCGCCGGGTTCTCCATGGTCGTTTATCTGGCGGGACTCCAGTCCATCCCCGAGGAGCTGTACGAGGCGGCCAAGATCGATGGCGCCGGGCCGGTCGCGCGCCTGCGGAAGATCACGCTCCCGATGCTGCGCCCGACGACCCTGTTCCTGCTGGTGATAGGGATCATCGGGTCGTTCCAGGTGTTCACCCAGATCTTCATCATGACCAACGGCGGACCGGTCAACAAAACGACCACGATGGTCTTCTTCATCTACCAGGCGGCGTTCAAGTTCTACGAGTTCGGATACGCCAGCACGCTGGCGTTCGGACTGTTCGCCCTGCTGTTCGTGGTCACGTTGATCCAGCTGCGCCTCTACCGGAGGGCTGACCTGTGACGGCGTCCGAGGAGACGGAGCACGAGGCGGCGAGCCTGGTGACCGCGCCGCGGCCGAGGCGCCGGGGAAACGGCCGGCCGGGAAAGGAACGACGAGGCTGGGGACAGACAGCGGAGTGGCGCTGGGCCCGCTGGATCGTCTACCTCGCCCTGGTCGTCGGGGCGATCGTCTTCCTCGCGCCGTTCGCGTGGCTGGTCAGCGCGTCCTTCCAGAACCTGAGCGAGATCTTCTCGGTGTCGCCGCACTGGATCCCGCACCATTTCACGGCGTCCGGCTACCGCCAGTTCCTCAACCTCGGCCACCTCAGCACGGCGCAGCGGGGTCAGGGCACCGGCGACTGGCGATGGTTCGCCAACAGCGCGTTCGTCGCGACCTCGGTGACGATCCTGCAGACCTTCTTCAACGCCCTGGCGGCCTACGTCTTCGCCAAGCGGGAGTTTCCCGGTCGCAACGCGATATTCCTGGTCTTCCTGGCCACCATGATGGTGCCGGGACAAGTCACCCTGATCCCGAATTACATCATCATCAAGCACATCCCGCTGTTCGGCGGGAACGATATCTTTGGCAACGGCGGCCACGGCTGGCTGGATTCCTACTGGGGACTGATCATGCCCGGCACCGTGAGCGCCTTCGGTATCTTCCTGCTCCGCCAGTACATGATGAGCATCCCCGACGAGCTGCTCGACGCGGCGCGGATCGACGGAGCCAACGAGTTCCGGATCTTCTGGCGGGTCGTGCTGCCGCTGTGCGTGCCGGCGCTCGCCGCGTCCGCGATCTTCACCTTCCAGGCCGCCTGGGAAGACTTCCTCTGGCCCCTGATCATCATCTCCAGTCCCGGCCGGTATACCGCTCCCCTGGGGCTGGCGTTGTTCGTCGTCAGGAACCAGACCTCCTGGAACCTGCTCTTCGCGGGTTCGGTGATATCCACGCTGCCGATGGTGCTGATCTTCGCGATCTTCCAGCGCAGGTTCATCAGGGGCATCGCGCTTACCGGCCTCAAGGGATGAGCGGCACGAGCGAGTCGCTGCGGGCCGGCGTGGTCGGCGCCGGGCTGATCGCCGGATGCCATGTCAGGGCCTACACGAAGGCCGCGGGCATCGACGTGGTGGCGGTGGCGGACACCCGCCGGTCCAAGGCGGAGCAGCTCGCCGCGTCCGTCGGCGCCACCGCGGGCACCGACCTGGACGCGGTGCTGGCCCTGGGCACCGACGTGATCAGCGTCTGCACTCCGCCATCGAGCCACGCCGAGCTGACCGTGCGCGCTCTCGAGGCCGGCCAGCACGTGCTGTGCGAGAAGCCGGTCGCGCTGTCCCTGCGGGACGCGGAGCGGATCCAGCGGGCCGCGGAGGCCAGTGACCGGCTGGTGATGATCGGTCACGTCAGTCGCTACGAGCCCGACCACCGCATGGCGAAGGATCTCGTCGAGGCCGGCCAGATCGGGGGATGTCGCCATGATGGTCCACTCCGTGACGACCTCGCTGCCCGCCTGGAGCGAGGGGGGCTGGCTGGCGCGGCCGGAGGAGTCCGGCGGGCCGCTGCTCGACCTAGCCGTGCACAGCTTCGACTACCTGGCCTGGGTGATCGGCAGCCCGGCGGTGCGCGTTCACGCCGTCGCCGCGGACAGCCCGGCCGGCCCGGCGACCTATGGCGTGGCCACCGTGCGTTACGCCAACGGCGCCATGGGCCAGGTCGAGGCCAGCTGGGCCCACCCGGCCGGCCGCGGCTTCAAGCTGACGGCGGAGATCACCGGCTCCGCCGGACGTATCTCCTGGGACTACGACTCGATCAGCGGCGGGGCGATCCACCGCGCCGACGGCGGCGTCAGCTGGCTCGATCCCCTCGGTGAACGGGGCTACGCCAGCGAGATCGCGGCGTTCACGGAGGCGGTCCGCGCCGGCGGCCCGTCCCCGGTGCCGGTCTCCGACGGGGTCGCCGCGACGCGTACGGCGCTGGCCGCGCTGCACTCGGTCCGGGCCGGCGAGCCGGTCGACCTGACCACGTGGGAGGGATCGTGACCACGCCCGTGAACGTGGCGATCATCGGATGTGCGCACCGGCCGCATGCGTGGTCCTATGCGCGCGCGCTGACGTCCGCGCCTTCGGCCCGGCTCATGGCCGTCTTCGACGAGGACCCCACGCTCGGCCACTCGGTCGCGGACGAATTCGCCGCGCCGCTGACCGACGATCTCGATCAGCTCCTCGCCTCGCCGGAGCTCGATGCCGTGGTGGTGTGCAGTCCGACGGCACGGCACCGCGGGCAGGTGGAGGCGGCCGCCTCGGCCGGCTTGCACGTGCTCTGCGAGAAGCCGATCGCCACGACCGCGGCCGACGCCCGGGCGATGATCGCCGCCGGCCGCGACGCAGGCGTCCAGCTTCATGTCGCCTTCGTCTCCCGCTTCCTGCCGCACGTGCGCTCCATCAAGCAGGCCATCGACTCGGGGTCCCTCGGGGAGGTGATCGGGCTCAGGGCAGGCAACCGCGGCCGGCCACCGCTTCCCCCGCACTATCCGGCGTGGATCACGCAGCCCCACGAGTCGGGCGGCGGCGCGCTGATCGACCACTCCGTCCACCTGACCGACCTGGTTCGCCACCTGACCGGTCGCGAGGTCACCTCGGTGGCCGCCGAGACGGGCGCCCTGCTGTGGGACGCGGACGTCGAGGACTGCGCGTTGCTCTCGCTCGTGCTCGACAACGGGGCGGTGGCGGGGCTGGACCCGAGCTGGTCAGTCCCGGCCAACAGCCCCTGGGATTACGACTTCTTCCTGCGGCTGGTCGGTACCAGGGGATCTGCGGACCTTGATGACCTGGCGGAATCCGTCCGGGTGGTGAGCGGCCGGATGGCCGCCGGCCTCCGGCTGGCGGGGTTCGCCTCCGATCCCGACGCGGCGATGATCGAGACCTTCTGTGCGTCGGTCAGGGAAGGAAGGCCGGCCGAGCCCAGCGCGTCCGGCGAGGACGGGCTCCGGGCCCTCGAAATCGCCCTGGCCGGCTACGCCTCAGCCGCCGACGGAGGCCGGTTCGTCGAGCCTGCGGCAGTGGCACCCTGATGGGCCGCCGTCAGGAAGGCAGGCGGTCATCTGACCTGGGACTTCTCGCGGACATGGCCGGGTGATTCAGGGGCCCACATCCACAGTGCCGCGGCGGCGGCGAAGCCGACCGCGCCGCTGACGACGATCCCCGCGGCCAGTCCGGCGACGGCGGTGACGGCGGAGAGGACGACGGGGCCGACGCCCGAGCCGGCGTCGGCCAGCTCCCGCCAGATGCCGAGGAAGGTGGGCCGCCCGGCCTCGGGGGAAATGTCGGCGGCCAGGGTCATGACGATGCCGGACCCGATGCCGTTGCCGAAACCCATGATCATCGCGGTGAGGGCGAGGGTGACGGCACCGTGCGCCGCGGGCATGAGGAGGAACGAGATGCCCATGATGATCGCGCTGGGCACGGCGACCCAGCGCCGCCCGTAGACGTCCATGACCTTGCCCGCGGGATAGAAGGTCAGGACGTCAACAGCGCCGGCGACACCGTAGATGACGGAGCTGGCGGTGGGAGACAGCCCGATGTGCGCGGCCCACAGCGGGATGACCACCTGCCTGGTCTGCCTGATGGCCGACAGCAGCAGGACGCCGGCGCCCAGGGTGACGAAGGTGCGCCAGTACCGGTGCAGGACGCTCCGGCTGGTCACCTGCGCGGCTGCCGCCTTGCGCTGATCGCTCACTTCCAGGTCGGGCACCCGGTAGACGATGACGCCGGCGCCAGCGGTCGCGGCGAGGCTGACGTAGTAAGCGCCCGGCAGTCCCCATAGCTCCATGGCGCCAGCGCCGAGGAAGGGACCGAGGAAGATCCCGAGGCGCATGGTCCCCCCGAGGGCGGACAGCGCCCGGGCGCGCATATGCTCCGGCACCATCTCGGTCAGGTAAGACTGCCTGGCCAGGCTGTAGACCGAGCTGGCGGCGCCGATGAGCAGGATCCCGGCGCCGTAGACCAGCAGCGCCCCGGCTCCGCGACCGGGGTCGACGAGGCACACGGCCAGGCCGGCTGCGGTCGCGACCGCGGCCACCAGCATGGATTTACGCTCACCGATCCGGGTGGCGAGGATGCCCGAGGGGATGTTCGTCACGATCGAGCCGATGCCGAGAAGCGCGCCGATCAGGGCGGCGATCGAAGGACTGGCGCCGCGGTCGATGGCGCTCAGCGCGATGACCGGCAGCATCGACCCCTGGGCGAGGCCGAACAGGGTCGCCGGGCCGTAGGCGGCAACCGCAATCGAACGGAGATGGAACTCTTCGCTCACATCAGCAACACATCCCGCACGATACCGTCCGGGCGCTAGACCCCCTGAGCCGTCCCTCAAATTAACTAGAAAGTTTCTTAATAAATAGTCTTGACGGCCCCGGCCCCTCGGGCATAGAAAGTGACAACATCGAACATTTACCGGCACGGACGCGTCAGATCGCCTCAGCTCCTCTCATCCCTGGAGGGTCCATGCATGTCGGAAAACGGGTTCTGCAGACTGCTCTCATCACTGGCTCGGCGCTCGGGCTAACGGCCGGCGGCGCGGTATTCGCACTGGCCTCTGGGCCCGCCGCGCAGGCGGCCACCGCGTGCGCGGCGGCGTGGAGTTCCACCGCTGTCTACACCGCCGGCCAGCAGGCCAGCGAGAACGGAATCAACTACACCGCCAACTGGTGGACGCAGGGCAACGATCCGGCGACCAACAACGGCGGCAGCGGCTCGGGAGAGCCATGGACGTCCAACGGCTCCTGCACCGGCGGCTCAGGCGGAGGCGGGGGAGGGGGAGGGGGCGGAGGCGGCGGAGGCGGGGGCGGGGGCGGCACGGGTTCGGTGAGCGGCCTGCTCTTCAGTCCGTACAAGGACGTCACCATCAACATGAACTGGAACACCGACCAGATGCAGTCGGCCGTGGA
>JAICWX010000196.1 GCA_025934635.1 Streptosporangiaceae bacterium
GGCCGGGTCGGGCACCGGCAGCATGAGCAGCCTGCGCAGCTCGACCGCCACCGTGTGGGCCGCGTCCGAGGCTTCCTTCTCCGGCCGGCCGGGCAGCGGGTCGTGCACGAACAGCACGTCGGCGTCGCTGCCGTAGCCGCATTCGTGACCGCCGAAACGGCCCATCGCGATCACCGCGAACCTGGTCGGCAGCGGGCGCCGGTGCCCGGCGCCCGCCTTCCGCAGCGCGACCGACAGCGCGGCCTCGAGCGACGCCCGCGTGACGCTGGTCAGCGCCTCCCCTGTGGTCGCCAGATGCTCAGCCGGTCCGGGGGGGCCGGAGGAGCCGGAGGGGCCGGAGGCTCCTCCCCCGGGGGGTATGGGGAGGCGGGCAGCCCCCCCATGAGCAGGGGGGGTCTGGGGGGGATCGTTCCCCCCGGGGAAGCCGAGTATGTCGGCGGCCGAGGTCCGCAGCAGCTCACGGCGGCGGACCGAGCGGACCGCGGTCACCGCGGCCTCGGCGTCGTCCTCGTACCGCTGGGTGGCGGCCAGCATCTCGGCGCGCAGCCCGGTCAGGCTCCGCGCGTTCAGCTCGGTGTCGTTGGCGAAGATGGCGACTGCCTCCGGCGCGCGCAGCAGCAGCCCGGCCGCGTAGCGGCTGGACGCCAGCACGCGGGCCATCCGCTCGGCCGCCTTGGTCTCGTCCCGGAGCAGCCGCAGGTACCAGGGCGAGGACCCGAGCTCCTCGCTGACCTGGCGGAACGCCAGCAGGCCGGCGTCCGGCTCGGCGGCGTCGGCGAACCAGCCGAGCAGCACCGGCAGCAGCGTGCGCTGGATCGCCGCGCGCCGGGACACGCCCGAGGTCAGCGCGTCGATGTGGCGGAGCGCCCCGGCCGGGTCCACGTAGCCGAGCGCCTCGAGCCGGGCCCGGGCCTCGGCCGGCGTCAGCCGGGCCGCCTCGGAGGGCAGCCGGGCCACCGCGTCGAGCAGCGGCCGGTAGAACAGCTTCTCGTGCAGCCGCCTGACCTGGCGGGCGTGACGGCGCCACTCCTCGTCGAACTCGGCCGCCGGGTCGGAGCGGATGCCCGCGACCGAAGGCTGGAGCCATCCTTCGTCCGGTTCGTCGTTGGCCCGCATCGCCCGGCCCAGCCTGCGCAGCACGGCCGGGTCCTCGGGCAGGGTGTGGGTCCGGCTCAGCCGGTTCAGCTGCAGCAGGTGCTCGGTGCGGCGCAGGAACCGGTAGGCGGCGCCCAGCTCGTCCGCGTCGGCCCGGCCGACGTACCCGCCGGCCGCCAGCGCGGCCAGCGCGGGCAGCGTCGCGGGCGAGCGCAGCGTCTCGTCGGTACGGCCGTGCACGAGCTGCAGCAACTGGACCGCGAACTCGATGTCGCGCAGGCCGCCCGGCCCGAGCTTGAGCTCGCGCCCGGCCTGCCTGGCCGGCAGCGACTGCTCCACCCGGCGCCGCATGGCCTGCACGTCCTCGACGAAATGATCGCGGCGGGCCGCCTGCCAGACCAGCGGGCCCAGGGTGTCCGCGTAGGCCTGGCCGAGCGCCATGTCCCCCGCCACCGGCCTGGCCTTGAGCAGCGCCTGGAACTCCCAGGTCTTGGCCCAGCGTTCGTAGTAGGCCAGGTGGCTGGTCAGCGTGCGGACCAGCGGGCCGGCCCGGCCTTCGGGGCGCAGGTTCGGATCGACCGGGAAGATGCTGCCTTCCGGAGTGGACCGCGCGCACACCCCGATCAGCCCGGCCGCGAGACGGCTCGCCGTGGCCAGCGCGGCGGTCTCGTTCTCGTCCTTGACCGGCTCGGCGACGAAGATGACGTCGACGTCGCTGGCGTAGTTGAGCTCGCGGCCGCCGCACTTGCCCATGGCCACCACGGCCAGCCGGCACGGGGTCGCGTCCGGGGCCAGCTCGGCCCGGGCCACGGCGAGCGCGGCCTCCAGGACCGCGGCCGCGATGTCGGCCAGTTCCTCCCCCACCACGTCCACCGTCGCGGCCCCGGTCAGGTCCCGCGCGGCGAGGTGCAGCAGCGCCCGCCGGTAGGCCGCCGCCAGCGCCGCCACGGGCTCGGCGCCGACGGCCACCGGATCGTCCTGGTCGTCCGGGTCGGCGCCGACCGCGCCGAGCATGCCGGCCCGCAGCGCGGATGGCTCCTGGCGGGCGGCGCCGCGCAGGACCTCGGCGTCTTCCGGGTGCCTGGCCAGGTGATCGGCCAGGCCCGCGCTGACGCCGAGGACGGCGGTCAGCCGGTCGCGGTAGTCCTGCTCAGCGCGGAGCGCCGCGCGCAGGAGGTCCTTGCCCTGGCCGACCGCCTCGAACAGGCGGGCCAGCCCGGTCAGGGCCAGATCGGGATCGGCGGCCGCGGCGATCGCGGCGACCAGCGAGTCGGATCTGACCTCATCCGCGGTCGCGCCGAGGTCACCCAGGAGCAGGAACTCGGCCCGCGCGGCATCCGCGAATCCCATCCTCGCCAGCCACCCTGCCAGCGTGGTCCGCGAACCACTCACCCCAGTAAAGCTAACTGATACCGGCCCGGTTCGCTGCGCCGGGTGAGCTCCCGGATGCGTCCCGGTGAGCGGCCCCTCGGTCCCGATGAGCGGTTTCTCTTGTCATCAGATCTCGTAAAAAACTATACTATGGTATGAGCGAACGTTCGCTCACGGCATGTTCTTGGGGGGCTCCTGTCCGGACCGGCCCGAACGACCCTCGAGGAAGATCATGCGATTCCCCGCCATCAACCGTTCAGCGCTATCGCCCAGGAAGCGGATCGTCCTCGTCATCGCCGTCGCGGTCAGCGCGCTGCTCGGCGGGACGCTGGCCGCGGTCGCGGCCACCAGCAGCACCGCTTCCGGCAGCACCGCTTCCGGCAGCACCGCTTCCGGCAGCACCGCTTCCGGCAGTGCCCGGGCGGCGCCGTACATCTTCATTCACGATCCGACGATGGCCCGGCAGGGCGGGACGTACTACGTCTTCTCCACCGGTGACCCGGCGGGCAGCAACGGGAACGGCAACATCCAGATCCGGACCTCGTCCAACCTGCGCCACTGGACCTACGCGGGCACGGTGTTCCAGACCAAGCCGGCCTGGATCACGACGGCGCTGGGCAACATACCGAACCTGTGGGCGCCGGACATCTCGTATTTCGGCGGGCTGTGGCACCTGTATTACGCGGGCTCCAGCTTCGGCTCGAACAACTCGGTGATCGGCCTGGCGACCACCCCCACCCTCGACCCGCACAGCCCTCAGTACCACTGGACCGATGACGGGCTGGTGTTCCGCACCACGTCGGCGGACAACTTCAACGCGATCGACCCGTCCCTGGCGACCGCGGCGGACGGCGGCAAGTGGCTGGTCCTCGGGTCGTTCTTCAGCGGCATCAAGATGATCCGGCTCGACGCGGCCACCGGTAAGCCCGCCGCGTCGCCGACCGTCTACCCGCTGGCGGCCAAGCCGTTCCCCGATCCTGAGGAAGGGGCCGGCATTACTTACCACGACGGCTACTACTACCTGTTCGTCTCGGTTGACAACTGCTGCCGCGGCATCAGCAGCACCTACCACGTGCAGGTCGGGCGGTCCACGTCCATCACCGGTCCCTACGTGGACGCGTCCGGTACCGACATGATGAACGGCGGCGGGATGGAGGTCCAGGGGACCGACGCCGGGATGATCGGGCCGGGCGGGGAGTTCATCTTCGCCGGCGGCGGGTCGGAGTACCTCGTCTACCACTACTACGACGCCTTCGACAACGGCGACGCGTGGATCCAGGTCAGGCCGCTGACCTGGGTGGGCGGCTGGCCGGTGACCGGTCAGGCGCTGGTCCCGGTACCCGGCCAGGCCGGGCCTCCGGCCAGCTGAGCGGCCTGGGTGCTCTTCGGCGGTCTGGGTGCGGCTGTTCCGCGGTCTGGGTGCGGCTGTTCCGCGCGGTCTGGGTGCGGTCCTTCCGCGGTCAACGCACGACCCGTGGGGCGGGTGATGCCCGTGATATGCCTGGTGCAGCCCGCTATATCCCAGGTAGTTCTGCAGGGCACGATGACGGCATCGATGGAGCATCGATGCCGTTCCCGCAGCTGTTCCAGCGACATCGATGGAGCATTGATGCTGTTCCCGCGACATCGATGGAGCATCCATGTCGCTGCCGGGTGCCAGGCGAGGGCTGGGACGGGTGACGAGTGGGTCCTGTGGTGCGGATGCGGACACTGAGGACAGGAACCGCGTCGGGTGCCAGCGGCTAGACGACATCTGGGGTGGCCGAGGGTACCTGATTATCGGGAATGATTTTCATTATCAGACTGTTGTAGAGGACATGAGTCACAGCACACTTCGCCCCGTCATCAAGCTGAGGTCGACCGCTGGGACTGGCTACACCTACGTGACCAGGAAGAGCCGGAGAAACGATCCTGACCGTCTTGTCATCCGCAAGTACGACCCGGTGATCGGCCGCCACGTTGAGTTCCGAGAGGAGCGGTAATCATGAAGCAGCGAATCCACCCGGACTACCACCCGGTGGTCTTCCGCGACCGCGCGGCGAACTTCGCCTTCCTGACCAGGTCGACGGCGAGCAGCGAGCGCACCGTCAGCTGGGACGACGGCAAGACCTATCCCGTCGTCGACGTCGAGATCTCGTCGGCCAGCCACCCGTTCTACACCGGGCAGGCGCGTGTCCTCGACACGGCCGGGCGCGTGGAGCAGTTCCGCCGCCGGTACGGCAACATCAAGGGCGCCTGACCGCCTCAGGCAGCCTCAGCGCCTCTTAGATACGGGCCGCCCGACTCCCCGGAGCCGGGCGGCCCGTTCTTGTGTCCTCAGGCGGGAGTGCTGGCGGCGGGACCGGTCGCGCCGAACGCCTCGCCCAGGGCGGTCAGGTCAGCGGGGTCCCCAGCCGGCCCGGGCACCTGGTCCAGGAGCGGGCGCAGCTGGTCCAGGGCGGTGAGGATCTCGCGGCTGACCTGCTGCACCGGGCGCATCGCGTCGACCGAGACCAGGATCCCGCGGTCGCGGTACCAGCACAGGATGGGCGCTGTCACCTGGTGGTAGAGAGCAAGGCGCTGGGCGATGACCTCCGCGGTGTCGTCGGAGCGATGCTCGAGCGCCGCCCGCGCGAGCAGCCGGCGGGTGACCACGGCATCGCCGGCATCCAGGTGCAGCGCCACATCCGCGGTCATGCCGAGCTCGACGGCGACCAGGTAGAGCGCGCGGGCCTGCTGAATGTTCCGCGGCACTCCGTCCAGGACGTATCCCCCGCCCGCTGCCCTGGCCGCGACCACCGCCTCTCGCACCATATCCAGGACGACCTGGTCGGGAACGAGCTCGCCGCGGTCGAGGTACTCCTGGACGGCCAGGCCCAGGCTGGTCCGCCGGGCGACGTGATCGCGCAGCAGCTCGCCGGTCGCGATGTGGGGGATGCCGAAATGCGCGGCGATCAGCGTGCCCTGAGTGCCCTTGCCCGCGCCCGGCGGCGCGACCATCAGTACCCGCATCCTCGTCTCCTCGATTCGTCATTCCGCCCGCTATCCGCCGGGTCGATACCCCTGAACTTACTGCGAGGCGGGCAGCAGCCGACGTCACTGAGGGTCATCGCCTGGCCGGCCGGTGCCCGGCCGCACGGAACACCGGGCGTGGCTGAGTGCGCCTACGGGAGGGCTGCCAGCATCCGCGGGCCGGCGGGTTGCTAGCGGACGCCGCGGGTGTTGACGTAGAGGGAGTACAAGGAGCTGTGGGCGGCCAGGAACAGGCGGTTGCGGGCGCGGCCGCCGAAGGCGAGGTTGGCGCACCGCTCGGGCAGGTCGATGTGGCCGATGGGGGTGGCGTCGGGAGCGAAGACGCGGACCCCGTCCAGTCCCTCGCCGCCGCCCCAGCCGCACCACAGGTTGCCGTCCTCGTCGATCCGCAGCCCGTCCGGGATGCCGTCGCCGCAGTCGATGAACGGGCGCTGCTCACCCAGCGAGCCGTCGTGCACGTCGTAGGCGACGATCCGGCGGTGCGGGACGGCCCGCGACTCGACCACGTACAGCACCGATTCGTCCGGGGAGAAGGCCAGGCCGTTAGGTGAGCGCAGCTCGGCCGCGGCGTCGAGGCGGCCATCCGGGCCGAGCCGGTACAGGCAGGTCGGCAGCTCCGGCTCGGCCCGGTAGCCCTCGTAGTCGCCGAGGATGCCGAAAACCGGGTCGCTGAACCAGACCGCCCCGTCGGCCGCCACGACCACGTCGTTGGGCGCGTTCAGCCGCTTGCCCTGGTAGCTGTCGGCCAGCACGGTGATCGAGCCGTCGTGCTCGGTGCGGGTGACCCGGCGGCCGCCGTGCTCGCAGGTGACCAGCCGCCCCTGCTGGTCCCGGGTATTGCCGTTGGCGTGGTTGGACGGCTGGCGGAACACCGACAGCGCCTCGTTGGCCGCGTCCCAGCGCAGCATCCGGTCGTTGGGGATGTCGCTCCAGACCAGCGTCCGGTGGTCGCCGAACCAGACCGGGCCCTCGGCCCAGCGGCACCCGGTGGCCAGTCGCTCCAGCTTGGCCAGGGGCAGCACGTAGGGCCGGAACCGCTCGTCCAGGACGCGCACCGCCGGGTCGGGCACCCGCATCGCCGGCTTCCATTCGGTCATCAGGTTCCTCCCCAGTGATCGGCGTCCGGGCCACCGGCGTGTCCACCGTACCGGTCCCGCTGATGGTGCCCGGCGGGCAGGTCATTACGGGCGCGACGGCCCATCGGGACGCGGGACCATGGAAGCGAGCACAGTCCCGATCAAGGAGCCCGCCATGGCCACGATCCATCTTCACCAGACGACCACCGCGACGCCTGAGCAGTTCCTGGCCGGGCTCACCGACTTCGGACCGGGCCGCTCGAAGATCTTCCCCAACAGCGCCGACGGGTACCTCAAGGTGCACGACCAGGGCCCGGGCTACGCCGACGTCACCGAGGGCTCGGTCGGCGTCTGGGAACGGCTGCGTTACGACTGGTCCGATCCGCACCGCATCGTCATGACAACGACCGGCTCCAACCTGTGGGGCAGGCGTTCAGGTCACACCTATACGCTCACGCCGCGACCTGACGGGAGCACCGATGTGGACGTGGTGGTGGTCCGCCAGGGCAAGAACCTCAGGGGACGGCTGTTCGAGGTCCTGCTGGTGACCGGGGGCAAGTACGTCCTGGGCAGCGCGCTGGCCAAGACGGTCAGGGCCGTCGAGGCCCGGAACTAGCAGCCGGGGCTGCCAGACTACGGTTATGTCCCTGCTTGACGGTGCGGAAGTCCAGGCGCTGCTGACTGATGCGGCCGGACGGGCCGCACGCTACCTGGCCGGCCTCGATGAGCGTCCGGTCACCCCGGACGGTACGGCGCTGGCCGGGCTGGCCCGGTTCGACGAGCCGTTGCCCGAAGGGGCGGGAGACCCGGCCGCGACACTGGCGTTGCTAGACGAGGCGGGGTCGGCAGCCACCGTGGCGAGCGCGGGCGGCCGGTACTTCGGGTTCGTCACCGGCGGCTCTTATCCGGTCGCGGTGGCGGCAGGCTGGCTGGCCACGGCGTGGGATCAGAACGTGGCGCTGCCGGTGATGTCGCCGGTGGCCGCCCGCCTGCATGAGGTGGTGACCGGATGGCTGGCCGAGGTGCTCGGCTTGCCGGCCGGGACCGCGGCCGGTTTCGCGAGCGGGGCGTTCATGGCCAACATGACCGCGCTGGCAGCCGCCCGTGATCACCAGCTGGCCCGGGCCGGCTGGGACGTGCAGGCCGACGGCCTGTTCGGGGCGCCGGAACTGACGGTGGTCATCGGGGAGTACGCCCATTCCACGGTGGTCAAGGCGCTGGGCCTGCTGGGACTGGGCCGGGACCGGGTGCGCCGGGTCCCGGCCGACGATCAGGGGCGGATGCGCGCTGACTGCCTGCCCGGGGACGTGACCGGCCCGGTGGTGATCTGCGCCCAGGCGGGCGAGGTGAACACGGGCGCGTTCGACCCCTTCCCCGCGATCGCGGAATGGGCCCGCGAACACCAGGCGTGGATGCACGTCGATGGCGCGTTCGGGCTGTGGGCGCTGGCGGATCCGTCGCGGTCGCACCTGACCGCCGGACTGGCCGAAGCCGACTCCTGGGCCACGGACGGGCACAAATGGCTCAATGTCCCCTACGACTGCGGCATCGCCCTGGTCCGGCGCCCCGGGGACCTGCGCCGCAGCTTCGCCATGACCGCGGCCTACCTGCCCCCCGATACCGGTTTCGAGGCCATGAATCACGCGCCCCAGTCTTCCCAGCGCGCCCGGCCGGTCGAGGTCTGGGCGGTCCTGCGCACGCTCGGCCGGCAGGGCGTGGCCGACCTCGTCACGCGCAGCTGCCGCCATGCCCAGGCGATGGCTGCGTACCTGGGCCAGGCGGGCCTGGAGGTAGTGAACGACGTCGTGCTCAACCAGGTGCTCGTCCGGGCGGCCACCGATGAGCAGACACTGGCCCTCATCACGGCCGTCCAACAGGACGGAACCTGCTGGTGCGGGCCGACGGTGTGGCAGCACCGCCCGGCCATGCGGATCAGCGTCTGCGGCTGGGCTACAACCGCCGAGGACATCAGGCACAGCGCAGGCGCCATCATCGCCGCTGCTCGGCTTGAGGCCGGCCCGCGGTAAATCAGGACTAGGCCTTTCGGCAGGCGGCCGTCGGTGCCTCGCGGCTTATCGTCGCGACACATGGAGACTCTCTGTAAATGTTTCGCTACTCACAGGTGTCTTGCCCGTGTGAGGCGGCCACAGTTGATCTGGCCGCCGCAGGTGGCCGGGTCGCGTACCCGTGCCCGAGGGGGGAGGATGCGCCATGGTTGGCGATGCTCCCGGAAACGCGATTGGCACAGCAGAGGAAGCCGGTTACGCCGGTTTCCCAGCGATCACGACCACGACAAGGGGGTAACGATGAGGTTCAGCAGGAAGCCGCCGCGCTCAGCGCGGCCGCGGCCGCAGGAGTCCGGGTCCGGCCTGTACATCGCGGCGGACTGGCAGGGCAGGATCATCGGAACGAGGCAGCCGCACTCCTCGAACGCCGAGTTCTTCTGGTTCGCCGACGGGTCCAGCAGCGCGGCCAGCAACGACAAGTACGCGGAATTCGCCCCCGGCGGCGTCGCCTCGAACAAGGTGATGGCCGAGGTCAGGGGTCACGTCGGGCCGGCTCCCGCGAGCGGGGCAGCCAACCAGAAGTGGGGTCTTCGACGGAAACACCAACGGATGGACGAACGTCGCGACCGGGGACGTGCTCAAGGCCACCTATAACGGCTGCCGTCGCGGACCCGGAGTCCTGCCCGCCGCCCTCGCCAGAGGAACGGTCAGGACACCGGGGTTTCGCTATACCTGGCTGAGGCCTGCAGGGCATCGGTCAGCAGCGCGACCAGCGCCTCGAGCTGGATGTCGGCCGACGAGGAGACTTCCTCGTCGGACCCGTCCAGGGCCCGGGCGGCGAGGCCCGCCTTGCCGTCGATCAGGCCGGCGATCCGGGCGTCGATGGTCTGCGCGGCGATGATGCGCCAGGCGGTGACCGGCTCGGTCTGCCCGATGCGGTGGCTGCGGTCGATGGCCTGGGTCTGCTCGGCGTCGGTCCAGGACAGCTCGGCCAGCACGATGTTCGAGGCGACCTGCAGGTTCAGGCCCACGCCGGCGGCGGTCAGCGAGCACACCGCGACGGCGACGTCCGGGTCGTTCACGAAGGCGTCGACGTTCGCCTGCCGCGCGGCGGGCGTCTGGTCGCCGCGGATCGAGGAGAAGCGCACGCCCTGCTTGGCGAAGATCTCCTCGGCGGCGTCCATGACGTCGATGTGCTTGGCGAAGAAGACGACCTTGCCGGCGCTGCGGGCCAGCTGCGTCGCGTAGTCCGCGGCCAGCTCGGCCTTGGCCTGGCCGATGCGCCGCATCATGGTGAACACGTTCTCGCCGGACGTCTTGGTCGTCGTGTCCTTCAGCTCCGACCGGGCCACCCGGCGGACGAGGTCGTGGTCGATGCCCCCGACGGCGTCGGCGGCGGACCGGTTCGCGAGCGCGTTCTCGTACTGGGCCACCATCCGGCCGGCCAGGTTCTTCTCGGCCGCCCGGATCGACCGGCCGACCCGTCCGTCCAGTTCGACGGGGAGGTCGGCGATGCGGCGGGCGGGGATGTCGGCGGCCACGTCGACCTTGCGGCGGCGCACGATGCCGAGGTCGATGACGCACTGGCGGGCCGCGGGGTAGAAGCCGCGGTCGGCGGGCGTCAGGCCGGTGTCCTCGAGCGCGTCCGTCAGCTGCCCGAGGGGCTTGCTGTCGTCGATCCAGCCAAGGAACTGCCAGATCGCCCGGAAGTCGTCGATGTCGTTGATCAGCGGGGTACCGGTCAGCGCCATCAGCAGGGGCCGCGCCGAACGGGACCGGATGCGGTCGGAGAGCGCGAGGACGCGCTGCGAGCGCTGCGAGGTCTTGTTCTTGATGAAGTGGGCCTCGTCCACGACCATGCCGCGGAAGTCGAAGTCGCCGAGCCAGCCCATGTGACGGTCGAGCACCTCGTAGTTGAGGATGACGATGTCGGCGAAGCCGTCGACCGCATCGCCGTCACCCTGCACCACGGTGGCCGGGCGGTGGGGCGTCCAGCGGGCCGCCTCACGGGCCCAGTTGGTCTTGACGACGCTGGGCACCACGACGAGCAGCGGGTAGGCGTTCGCCGCTTCCGCGGCGAGCAGCGCCTCGGCCGTCTTGCCCAGGCCCGGCTCGTCGGCGAGCAGGAACGTCCGGTGACCGGCCGCGGCCGCGGCGACCACCTCCCCCTGGTGCGGCATCAGTTCCAGGTCCGCCGGGGTGAACCGGGCCGTCGGGGCCGGGAGCGTCATGCAGGCGGAGGCTCCCCCGCCGGCCCGCTCGAAGGAACTCAGCAGCGGGTTGAGCAGCTCCCAGTTGCCCAGGCGGCGCGGACGCGCGGCGGGCTGCGGGGCGGCGGAGAAGTCGGGGGCGAGGAAGGGGTTCGCCAGCTGCCGGGAGACCACCGACTGCGGCACGACCCGCCGCTCCGCCTCGGCGGGAGCGATCGCGGGCTCAGCCGGCGCGATCTCTTCGGGCGCCGGCTCGATGCCGAGGTCCCGCAGCATCTCCCGCTTGAGGGACCGGGCCGCGTCGGAGACGTCGGAGTCCTCGGCGAGCAGCGCCAGGAGCTGAGCGTCCCGGACGGCGGTCGTCGCCAGGATGGTCGCGATGCCGTCCAGGCGCCTGAGCTGCTCGGCCCGGTGACTGTCGCTTCCGTCCGCCGCCCGGACCCGGGCCCGCTCGTCCCGCAGCAGCAGGGCGATGGCCTGGAACTTCGTGCGCACGGCAGGCGTCACGCGGCCGCGCTGGGCGGCTGCCTCTACCTCACGGGCGTTTCGCGCGAGTACCGACACGACGTCGCCCTGGTGGCGGACGCGTCGCTGATTGCGCGGGGCGGTACGGCGAGCGCTCGTCTGGCGCTGGCCTGGTCGAGCCAAAGACTTCTCCTCTAGGTTGCCGGGGCACGGTGGCCTCGGCAGCATGCCGCATCGTCCCCCGCCGGGGACGAGGGAACGTCCCCGAGCAGAGGGCCTGATGCCCTGAACGCCGGGACTGCCTCGCGGATCTCCGACGATCGGCGCAGCGGGCCACGGCAGGCGTTTACCCGAAACCCTGAGCCGCCGACGGATGGGCTGATGACCTCAGCACGGGGGAAAGTCGTCGGACGACCGGCTCGGCTCTCGGATGCCTTCCCCTATATTAACGCCTGCGGCGGCGCATGATTCCCGCCAGTTTCCGTCTCTTAACGCGACTCCCCGGCCCGTCTATAGTGACCTTCAGCCGAGCCACGGGAGCAGCGCGTGAGATACCTGTACATCGCGGGGAAGTGGACCGAGGCCGCGGACGGCGGCACGGCGCAGACCCTCAACCCGTTCGACGCGTCCCCGCTGGACACGCTGGCCGAGGCGGGCGCCGCTGACGTCGACGCCGCCGTCGCGGCGGCCCGGGAGGCGTTCGACGGGCCGTGGCGGCGGTCGACGGTGACCGACCGGGCGGCGCTGCTCGCCAAGATCGCCGACCTGCTGCAGCGGGACCGCGAGCAGCTGGCGCACACCGAGAGCCTGGACACCGGCAAGACGGTGAACGAGGCCCGGGCCGACGTCGATGACACCACCGCGGTGTTCCGCTACTACGCCGGGATCGCGGGCGCCGATGCCGGGCGGGTAGTCGATCCGGGCCGCGCCAACGTGGTCAGCCGGATCACCCATGAGCCGGTCGGCGTCTGCGCGCTGATCGCCCCGTGGAACTACCCGCTGCTGCAGATCTCCTGGAAGCTCGCGCCCGCCCTGGCCGCGGGCAACACGACCGTGATCAAGCCGAGTGAGCTGACCCCGCTGTCGACGGTGGCCCTGGCCGGGCTCTTCGAGGAGGCGGAGCTGCCGCCCGGCGTGCTGAACCTGCTGCTCGGGCAGGGCAGCACGGCCGGGCAGGCGCTGGTCGCGCACCCGGGAGTGGACCTGATCTCCTTCACCGGCGGCCTGTCCACCGGCGAGAAGATCATGGCCTCGGCGGCGAACGGGGTGCGGCGGGTGGCGCTCGAGCTCGGCGGCAAGAACCCCAACATCGTGTTCGACGGGACCGACTTCGACACGGTGGTGGACAACGCGCTGACCGCGGCCTTCCTGCACTCGGGCCAGGTGTGCTCGGCCGGCGCGCGGCTGATCGTGCAGGATTCGCTGCACGACAGCTTCGTGGCCGAGCTGGCCGCCCGGGCCGACCGGATCCGGCTGGGCAGCGGCCTGGACCCGCAGACCGAGTGCGGCCCGCTGATCTCCGCGGCGCACCGCGCGAAGGTGGAGCGCTACATCCAGCTGGGCCTGTCCGAGGGGGCGAACCTGCTGGCCGGCGGCCAGCGGCCGCCGGAGCCGGACCTGGCCGCGGGGTTCTTCCTGCGGCCGACGGTGTTCGCCGGCTGCCGCCGCGAGATGGCGGTGGTCCAGGACGAGGTGTTCGGCCCGGTGGTGACCGTCGAGCGGTTCAGCACCGAGGAGGAGGCGATCCGGCTCGGCAACGACACCGCTTACGGCCTGGCCGGCGCGGTATGGACCGCCGACGCGGGACAGGCCGAACGGGTGGCCGGCGCGCTCCGGCACGGCACCGTGTGGATCAACGACTACCACCCCTACCTTCCGCAGGCGGAATGGGGCGGTTTCGGCAAGTCGGGTATCGGCCGCGAGCTCGGCCCCTCCGGCCTGGAGGAATACCAGGAGAAGAAGCACATTTACCACAACACCAGCCCCGGTCCCACGCGCTGGTTCTCCGGGTAAGGCTGGCATTCCTGACCGTGTGATAGGCATGGTCCATGGTCGAACTCATCCCCCGTGAAGTGCTCTTCGGCAACCCCGAACGGGTCAGCCCGCATATCTCTCCCGACGGCAGTCAGCTGGCCTGGATCGCCCCCCGCGACGGGGTGCTGAACGTCTGGGTCGCGCCGGTCACGGCCTCCGGCGTCGACTGGGAAGCCGCCAAGGTCGTCACCGACGACGCCGACCGGGGCGTCCGGGTCTTCGCCTGGGCCCGGGACGGCCGGCACCTGCTGTACCTGCAGGACACCGGCGGGGATGAGAACTGGCGGCTGTACGACGTCGACATGGACACCATGGCCCGGCGCGACCTGACGCCGTTCGAGGGCATCCAGGCGCGGATCATCGCGACCCGCAAGAGCCACCGCAACGAGGTACTGGTGGCGATGAACCGCGAGAACCCGCAGCTGCACGACGTCTTCAAGCTGGACCTGACCACCGGCGAGCTGGACAAGCTGATCGAGAACCCGGGGTACGCCGGCTGGCTGGCGGACGAGGACCTGGTGGTCCGCGGCGCGATCGCGCCGCTGCCCGACGGCGGCTTCGACCTGCTGGTCCGCGACAGCGCCGACGCGGACTGGCGGACGCTGCTGACGATCACGGCCGACGACGCCCCCGCCAGCGACGTGCTGGCGTTCACCGGCGACGGGAACTCCCTGCTCGCGATCAGCTCGGCCGGCACCGACACCGGCCGGCTGGTCAGGATCGACCTCGCCTCCGGCGACGCCCAGGTGCTCCTCGAGGACCCCGAGGCGGACGTCGCGGGCGCGATGCTGCACCCGGACACGCGGGAACCGCAGATCGTCGAGGTGCTCAAGGACCGCACCGAGTACCACGTGCTCGACCCGGCCGTGCAGGCGGACTGGGAGGCCATCGAGGCGCTCCACCACGGCGACCCGCAGCCGATCGGCCGCGACGAGGCCGATTCGACCTGGCTGATCGCGTTCATGGACGACGCCGGCCCGATCCAGTACTACGCCTTCGACCGGGCCACCCGCACCGGCCGCCACCTGTTCTCCAGCCGCCCGGAACTGGCCGACTACGGGCTGGCCCACATGGAGCCGTTCTCGTTCAAGGCGCGCGACGGGCTGACGGTGCACGGGTACGTCACCTTCCCGCCGGACGGCGGGCGGTCCGGGCTGCCCACCGTGCTCAACGTGCACGGCGGCCCGCAGGCCCGCGACGTCTGGGGCTGGGATCCCGAGGCGCAGTGGCTGGCCAACCGCGGGTACCTGTGCGTGCAGGTGAACTACCGCGGCTCGACCGGCTACGGCAAGTCGTTCGTGTCGGCCGGCGACCGCGAGTGGGGCGCCAAGATGCACGATGACCTGCTGGACGCGGTCCAGTACACCGTCGACCAGGGCTGGGCCGACCCGGATCGGACCGCCATCTACGGCGGCTCCTACGGCGGTTACGCGGCCCTGGTGGGCGCGGCGTTCACCCCGGACGTGTTCCGCTGCGCGGTGGACATCGTCGGCCCGTCGAACCTGCAGACGCTGCTCGACACGATCCCGCCGTACTGGAAGCCGATGGCGGCGCAGCTGTACCGGCGGGTCGGCAACCCGGAGACCGACAAGGAGTTCCTGTGGTCCCGCTCGCCGCTGTCCCGGGCCCGTGACATCCGCATCCCGCTGCTGATCGCGCAGGGCGCCAACGACCCGCGGGTCAAGCAGGCCGAGTCGGAGCAGATCGTCGCCGCGCTCAAGGAGGCCGGGATCGACTACGAGTACATGCTGTTCCCCGACGAGGGCCACGGCTTCGCCAAGCCCGAGAACCGGCTGAAGTTCTACGCTGCCGCCGAGCGCTTCCTGGCCAAGTACCTGGGCGGGCGCTTCGAGGAGTAATCCGGGACGGGCGAGGACGGGAGTATCCGGTGCGTGCCGGGTAGACTTGAGCATGCACCGGATACGGCGGTCCACGGCGGGAGTGCTGTGCGGGGTGGCCCTGGGCGGCGTGGTGCTGGCCGGCTGCCAGCCGGCCGGCAGCGCGAGCTCGCCCCCCTCAGCGCCAGCGCAGGTCGCGACGACCAGCCCGAGCCCGGGTCTGTCCGTCCCCGGGACGCACAAGTCGGCCACCATCTACCGGATCTCCGCGCCCGTCAGCACGGTGGTGGTGATCAGCCACGTCGGCAATATCACCGTCACCGGCGGCAGCGGGCCCTCGGTCGCGGTCACCCAGCAGGCCATCTGGTCCAAGACCCCGCCGGTCACCACCCGCACCATCAGCGGCAAGACGCTCACCGTCACCTACACCTGCCCGTCGCAGGCCGTGTGCTCGGTCGCGTACGCGCTCCAGGTGCCGCGCGATGCCGTCGTCCAGGCGCAGGCCGACGCCGGGGCGATCAGGCTCACCGGCCTGGCCGGGAACGTGACGGCCAAGGCCAAGGTCGGCCTCATCAGCGGCACCGCCCTGTCCGGCGCCTCGGTCAGCCTGACCACCGACGGCGGCGGCATCACGGCGTCCTTCACGGCCGCGCCGGGCACGCTCGCGGCCGTCGCCCATGTCGGCGCCATCATCTTGCGCCTGCCCGGTTCGGACGCTTACAAGGTCTCCGCGGACGCACGGGTGGGCCACGCTGACGTCGGCGTCCGGCAGAGCTCCGGGTCGGACCACGTGATCACCGCGACCACCGACGTCGGCGCCATCAAGATCTCCGCGTCGGCCTAGCTAACCCGGCGGAACGGTCAGAGCATCGGCAGGTAGCGGGCGAGCTCGTACTCGGTGACCTGGCGGCGGTACTCCTGCCACTCCGCGCGCTTGTTCCGCAGGAAGAAGTCGAAGACGTGCTCCCCGAGCGTCTCGGCGACCAGCTCGCTGTCCTGCATCACCTTGATGGCCTGGTCCAGGTCCTGCGGCAGCGGCCGGATGCCGAGCGCGCGGCGCTCGGCGGAGGTCAGCGCCCACACGTCGTCCTCGGCGCCGGGCGGCAGCTCGTAGTCGCCCTCGATGCCCTTGAGCCCCGCCGCCAGGATCACCGCGAACGCCAGGTACGGGTTGCAGGCGGCGTCCACCGAGCGGAACTCGACCCGGGTCGCGTTGCCCTTCTGCGGCTTGTACATCGGCACCCGGATCAGGGCCGACCGGTTGTTGTGGCCCCAGCACACGTACGCGGGGGCTTCGCCGCCCGCGCCCGCGGTCCGCTCGGCCGCGCCCCACAGCCGCTTGTAGGAGTTCACCCACTGATTGCAGACGGCGGTGATCTCGGGCGCGTGCTCCAGCAGCCCGGCGATGAACGCCCGGCCCGTCTTGGACAGCTGGAACTCCGCTCCGGCCTCGTAGAACGCGTTCTTGTCGCCCTCGAACAGCGACACGTGGGAGTGCATGCCCGAGCCAGGGTGGTCGGTGAACGGCTTCGGCATGAACGTCGCGTAGACGCCCTGGTCCAGGGCGACCTCCTTCATCGCGAGCCTGAAGCCCA
>JAICWX010000210.1 GCA_025934635.1 Streptosporangiaceae bacterium
CGCGCGCTCGACGCCCTGGAGCCGCTGCAGAAGGGCGACTTCGTCGAGATCCTCGACGCGATGGACGGCCTGCCGGTGGTCATCCGGCTGATCGACCCGCCGCTGCACGAGTTCCTGCCCGACCTGACCGACCTGTCGGTCAAGATCGCGCTCGACGGAGACAACGCCACCGGCAAGGACAAGGCGCTGCTGGCCGCGGTGCGCCGGCTGCACGAGCAGAACCCCATGCTCGGCCTGCGCGGCGTCCGGCTCGGCCTGGTCATCCCGGGCCTGTTCGACATGCAGGTCCGCGCGATCGCGCACGCGGCGGCCGAGCTCAAGCAGGCTGGCAAGGACCCGCACCCGGAGGTGATGATCCCGCTCACCGCGACCGTGCAGGAGATGGAGATCAGCCGCGAGCACGCCGGCAAGGTGCTCAAGGACGTCGCGGCGGAGACCGGGACCGAGGTGCACACGCTGATCGGCACGATGATCGAGGTGCCGCGGGCGGCCCTGAACGCCGGCCCGATCGCCGCCAGCGCCGAGTTCTTCTCCTTCGGGACGAACGACCTGACCCAGATGACCTGGGGCTTCTCCCGGGACGACGTGGAGGGGTCGTTCTTCAGCCGGTACATCGAGCTGGGCGTCTTCGGCGTCTCGCCGTTCGAGACGCTCGACCGCGACGGCGTCGGCCGCCTGGTCAAGATCGCCGTCGAGGAAGGCAAGAAGGCCCGCCCCGACATCGAGCTCGGCGTCTGCGGCGAGCACGGCGGCGACCCCGATTCGGTCCACTTCTTCCACGAGGTCGGCCTGAACTACGTGTCCTGCTCGCCGTTCCGCGTGCCGATCGCCCGCCTGGAGGCGGGCCGCGCCGCGCTGGCCGGCGAAGGCTCAGCTAGCCGGTAACGAGTGACCGCAGGGTACGACGACTGCGCCACGGCCCGCTGGGTGGCAGAGCCACCCAAGCGGGCCGGGCGCAGTGACTTCGAGCGGGACCGGGCCCGCGTGCTGCACTGCGCCGGGCTGCGCCGGCTCTCGGCCAAGACCCAGGTGGTGGCGCCCGGGTCGGCCGACTTCCCCCGGACCCGGCTCACGCATTCCCTGGAGTGCGCGCAGATCGGCCGCGAGCTCGGCCAGGAAATCGGCTGCGACCCCGACCTGGTCGACGCCGCCTGCCTGGCGCACGACATCGGCCACAGCCCGTTCGGCCACAACGGCGAGTCCGCCCTCAACGAGCTCGCCATCCCGTTCGGCGGCTTCGAGGGCAACGCCCAGTCGCTGCGCCTGCTGACCAGGCTCGAGCCCAAGGTCCCCGGCGCCGGGCTGAACCTGACCCGGGCCACCCTGGACGCCACCCTCAAGTACCCCTGGTTCGGCGAACCCGGCGTCAAGTTCGGCGCCTACGCCGACGACGCCGACGTCTTTCACTGGATCCGCGAGGGCGCCCCCGGCCAGCGGGCGTGCCTGGAAGCCCAGGTCATGGACTGGGCCGACGACGTCGCCTACTCGGTCCACGACATGGAAGACGGCTTCCACGCCGGCCTCATCACGTTCAAGACCCTGAAATCCCCGACCGAACGGGCCGAGCTTTCCCGCACCACCCTCGCCTACTGCGGCAGTGACGTGACGCCCGGCGAACTCACCGAGATCCTCGACGACCTGCTCGCCCTGGACATCTGGCCCGCCTCTTACGACGGCGGCCCCGCCGCTGCCGCCGCCCTCAAGAACCTCACCAGCGAACTAATCGGCCGCTTCTGCGTAGCCGCCCAGCAAGCCACCCTCACCACCGCCCTGGAATCCGAGCCCGCCCACCCCTCCACCCTTCAGGCCAATCCCTCCACCGGCCCCACCGCCCACGTCCAGCCATCCACTCACTCGAACCCCATCAGCCCCCTCAGTCACACCAGCCCCATCGGTCACTCCCTCACCCGCTACGCCGCCAACCTCGTCGTCCCCCGCCGTCAGCGCCTCGAATGCGCCCTGCTCAAGGGCATCACCGCCCGCTACGTGATGGCCCGGGCCGGCGCCGCCCAGGCCCAGGCCCGGGAGCGCGAGCTGCTGGCCGAGCTGGCCCACGCCGTCGAGCGCGGCGCCCCCGCGACGCTTGATCCCCTGTTCCGCCCGGCCTGGGAGCAAGCCGCCTCCGACGCCGCCCGCCGCCGCGTCGTGATCGACCAGGTGGCCTCGCTCACCGATACCTCGGCGATCGCCTGGCACCACCGCCTCTGCGCGCCCTAGCCTGTGAGGCATGCCCTCTTACGTGATCGCGGGCGGCGGCCTGGCCGCGGCCAAGGCCGCCGAGACACTGCGGGACGAAGGATTCGACGGCGATATCGTGCTGCTCGCCGCCGAGCCGGAGCGCCCCTACGAGCGGCCCCCGCTGTCCAAGGGCTACCTGCTCGGCAACGCCGCCCGCGACTCCGTCTACGTGCACCCCGCCGGCTGGTACGCCGGTCACGGCGTCGACCTGCGCGAGGGCGTCACCGTCACCGCGATCGACCGCGGCGCGTCCGTTGTCGCCACCGCGGGTCCCGCCGGTGACGGCGAGCTGTCCTACGACAAGCTGCTGCTGGCCACCGGGGCCGCACCGCGCCGCCTCGATTTCCCCGGCTCCGACCGCGAGGAAGTGCTCTACCTGCGCACGCTGGCCGACTGCGACCGGCTGCGCTCGGCGTTCCAGCGTGGCACCCGGGTCGTGATCGCCGGCGCCGGCTGGATCGGCCTGGAGACCGCCGCGGCCGCCCGCACCGCCGAGTGCACCGTGACCGTGCTCGAGCCCCAGCCCGGCGCCCTGCACGACCAGCTCGGCCCCGAGCTCGGTGCCGTCTTCGCGGACCTGCACCGCGCCCACGGCGTGGAGTTCCGGTTCGGCGAGAAAGCCGTCGAGTTCCGCCCCGGCATGGTCATCACCTCCGGCGGCGCCGAAATCCC
Source organism: Streptosporangiaceae bacterium (assembly GCA_025934635.1). The sequence continues at coordinate 2,911 of JAICWX010000210.1, forward strand.
GGCCGACGTGCTGGTCGTGGGCGCCGGCGCGGCCCCCAACGACGGCCTGGCCGCCCGGGCGGGCCTGGCTGTCGCCGACGGCGTGCTGACCGACGAGGCCCTGCGCACCTCCGACCCGGACATCTTCGCCGCCGGCGACGTGGCGAACTCCTTCAACCCGCTGCTCGGCCGCCGGATCCGCGTGGAGCACTGGGCCAACGCCCTCAACGGCGGCCCGGCCGCCGCCCGGTCCATGCTCGGCCAGCCGGTCCGCTACGACCGTGTGCCTTACTACTACAGCGATCAGTACGAGCTCGGCATGGAGTGCGCCGGCCTGCCTGCCCCCGGCTCCTACGACCAGGTCCTCTACCGCGGCGACCCCGCCACCGGAGAGTTCATCGCCTTCTGGCTCTCCGCCAGCACCGTCGTCGCCGGCATGAACGTCAACGTCTGGGACGTCAACCACGACATCCAGTCCCTGATCCGCTCCGCCCGCCCCCAAGACCCCACCCACCTAACCAACCCCCAAATCCCCCTAACCGACCTCTAACCCACCCCCTCAGATCCCAACCCACCCACCCCACCCCCACCCCACCCCGGCCCCCACCCCCACCCGGCCCCACCCCCACCCCGGGCCCCGCCACCCCGCCAGCACGAGTATTCCGCGCCTGCCAACCCCATCAGCCTCACCAACACCACTGGTCCTGTCGCCAACTCCAGCCTCAGCGCAAACACAATCCCACCAGCCCCAGCGTTCGCATTTCCCCTTCTGTCCCCGCCAGCCACAGTTATCACGGTGGATCCGACTTATCCGGAGGATTTGAACCCCTCTGGGGTAACGGATCAACCGGGTAATGCGGATCCACCGCGTTATTTCGCACAGCGACGGAATGTCAGTGGGCAACAGCACACTGAGCGCCATGGCCCGTGATCTTCCTCCTGCACTCCGAAATCTGGCGAGCCGCCAGTACGGTGTCGTAACGCGTTCGCAGGCGCTGCGGAGCGGACTTACCGTCGGCATGATCCATTTCCGCGTGACGAGCGGCTGGTGGCGGCAGGTCTATCCCGGCGTCTACACGACCTTCAACGGGGGCCTCAGCCACGGGGCGCGGCTATGGGCGGCAGTGCTCTCGGCGGGTCCGGGCGCCGTCCTGAGTCATGAGACGGCAGCGGAGCTGCACCAGCTCGCTGACGAGCGCGCCCGGCTGATTCATGTGATGATCCCCGAAGCGCGGCACGTGAAAGCGGCCGAGGGTATCCGCCTGCACCGGTCGACCCGGATTGTCGAGGCGGTGCAGACGCAAAGCTATCCGCCGCGGACGACGGTGGAGGAGACGGTGCTTGACCTGACGCAGACGGCGCGGAGCTTCGACGATGTCTGCGGCTGGGTGACGCGGGCGATCGCCCGCGACCTTACCGACGAGGCCCAGTTGCAGGCGGCCATGTCCAAGCGCCGCCGGCTGCGCTGGCGCGCAGACCTGCATGAGATCCTCGAGGCGGCCGTCACCGGCGACCATTCGGTGCTGGAATTCCGCTACCACCGGGACGTGGAAAAAGCGCACGGCCTGCCCGCGCCGGACCGCCAGGTCCCGTTTGCCGCAACGAACGGCCGGCGTGGACGCCGCGACCGCGTGTACCAGGAGTACGGCGTGATAGTGGAGCTAGACGGCCGGCTGGCGCACCCGCCCGAGAACCGCTCAAAGGACAAGAAGAGGGACAACGCCGCCGCCGCAGCCGGGCAGCAGTCGCTGCGGTACGACTGGGACCAGGTCATCCGGCACCCCTGTACCACCGCCGCCGAGGTCGCCGCGGTGCTCCGCCGCCACGGCTGGCAGGGACGCCCGAAACCCTGCCAGCCCAGCTGCCCGGTCCAGCGAAACCTCCCCGCCCAGCGCGCCCGCCTCCCCGGCCAGCGTCCGAGCCAGCGCCCGAGCTAGCGCCCGAGTCCGCCACCGATCTTGGCGACCTTGCGCCGGTACTGGAACTGGCCGACCGCGTGCCACAGCACCTCGGGCGGCCCCGGCAGGTTCGCCATCATCTCCCGCCGTTCGGCCGGGGAAGCGTCCTCCAGGATCATGCCGAGGAAGAACAGCAGCTTGTCCTTCGGCGCCTCGTCGCCGAACCGCTCGCCCAGCCGCGCCCACTCCGCCACCGTCAGATGCTCGGAGATGAGCCGGCAGCACGTACTCCTCCTCGTCGTCCAGGTGCTCGAGCAGCGCCGCCCGGTGCGAGTTCCGTAAGCGTCCGCGCGACCACCTCGTGCTGGGCCTCCATCCGCAGCACCAGGTCCGCTTCCAGGCCGACCCGGGCCAGCAGCAGCGGCCGGAACCCGTTTGGAGCCTGCTTGGCGTCCGTTTGGATCGCTACCATGGCGCAGCGGCCCGGCATTTCGTCACCGCGGAACAGGTGGCCCGGCGCTGGGACTCTCCGCACTGGACCGCCCGCGCCCAGGCCGCCATCGCCGCTCACGGCCAGGTCAGCCCGGATCGGCGGCGGTGACGGCCGCGACCACCCGGGCGGCATCGGTCAGGTCGGGCAGCACCGCGTGCGCGCCCGCCGCCGCCAGCTCGGCCGCATCGTAACTGCCGGTCGCGACGGCCACCACCCGAGCCCCGGTGACCAGCGCCGCCTCCACGTCCAGCGGCGTGTCACCGACCAGGACCGTCGCCGCGCCGGGGAAATCAGCCCCGTACAACTCGCCCGCCGCCCGCCGGGCCGCCGTGACCAGCTCCGAGCGGACCTCGTGCACGTCACCGTACGCGCCCGCGTCCAGGTCGAGATGATCACGGAGGCCGGCCCGCGAGAGCTTCAGCGCCGCCATCGGCCTGATGTTGCCGGTGAGCACCGACTGCCTGATCCCCGCGGCAGCCAGCGCCGCGATCGCCTCCGCCGCCCCCGGCAGCGGCCGCACCGCCCCCGGCACGCCGCCCGCCTCGGCGGCCCGCGTCAGCGAGGCCAGGAACGGGCCGATCTCGGCGACCGGGACCCCGGACAGCGCGAGCGTGTCGGCGATGATGGCCCGGTCGGTCCGCCCGGCCTTCGGCGCGACCGCGGTCAGCTCCCGGCCGAACATCTCCGCGAACACCACCTCGTACAGCCGGGTGCCCAGGCCGTCGGCGCTCACCAGCGTGTAATCCACGTCCCACAGCACGAGCAGCTCCGTCACGGACTCAGGCTAGCCGCCGGCCTCAGGGCGCCGTCGCTCAGGCATCGACCGGGCGGTTCAGCACCTGCCAGCCGCCCGCCAGCACCGGCCCGGCGATCCACACCGCGGCCGCGACCGCGATCTGGGCCCAGATAGTGGCGGACACCGTCCCGCCCTGGGCCAGGTGATTCCAGGCCGTCGACGGGTCGAGCCACCGGCCGGTGGCCGCCAGCGCGCTGACCGCGCCGGTCAGGATGGACCACGCGGTCGGGAGCACGAAGTACATCACGACGGCGACCGGGGTGTTGCGGAACAGCAGGCCGAAGCCCACCCCGAGCAGCAGGTTGAGGATCTGGAAGACGAACGCGTAGCCGATCGCGCGGCCCGCGTCCTGCCACAGCCCGGCGTGCCCGTGATCGGCGGCGACCAGGACCACTGCGGAGACCGCGATGCACACGACGGCGGAGGCCGCGGCCAGCAGCACGCCTGCCCCCACCTTGGCCGCGATGATCCGGGACCGCCGCGGGACCAGGGTGAACGTGGTCAGCGCGGTGTGCTGCGACCATTCAGAGGTGACCAGCAGGATGCCGAGTACGGGGAGCAGGACCGAGACGAGCTGGATCGCGTCGCCCAGCACGCGCGGCAGGTTGCGGTCGCCGGCGCTGCCGGTCACCGCGGTCAGGATGGCGGTACCCAGCGCGACCAGGGCGATGACGACCAGCAGCCAGCGTCCGGCCCGGGTGTCGACGGCCTTGCGCAGTTCTATCTGGACCAGCCGGGCCAGCGAAACAGGCGCCAGCGTCACCGGCGCCTGGGTAGCCGGAGCGTGCAGGGCAGTCATGCGGCCACCTCACGGTCAGGAGCGGTCAGGGTGAAGAACAGTTCTTCCAGGTCGTCGCCCTGCGGCCGGAGCTCGGTCAGCACGGCCCCCGCGCGTGCTGCGATCCGCCCGACCTGCTCGGGTTCGGCGTCGGTCTCCAGGGCGCCGCCGGCGACCGGACGAGCCTGCTGCCCGGCCGCCCGCAGGGCGTCGGCCAGTGCCGGCGTATCGAGGGCCCGGACCAGCGTGGACCGGGAAGTCCGCAGCTGCTCCGGGGTCCCGTCGGCCACGATCCGGCCGTCGTTGATGATGACGAGGTGGTCGGCGATCACCTCGACCTCGCGCAGCAGGTGCGAGGAGAGCAGGACGGTCCCGCCCCGGTCGGCGTGCTCGCGCAGCAGCTGGCGGATCCACCGGACCCCCTGCGGGTCGAGGCCGTTGGCGGGCTCGTCGAGGATCAGGACGCCCGGGTCGCCGAGCAGCGCGATGCCGAGCGCGAGGCGCTGCCGCATGCCCAGCGAGTACTGGCCGACGCGCTTGGCCGCCGCCCCCTGGTCCAGGCCGACCAGGTCCAGTACCCGGGACACCCGCGCCCGGTCCGCGCCGAGCACGGCGGCGGCCAGCGCGAGCGTCTCGCGGCCGGTCCGGCCGCTGTGCATGGCGCCCGGGTCCAGCATGACGCCGACCCGGCGGCCGGGCTGGGGGAGCCGGGCGTACGGCTGCCCGTCGATGGTGGCGCGGCCGGCGTGCGGCCGGTCCAGCCCGCACAGCAGCCGCATGGTGGTGGTCTTGCCCGCGCCGTTCGGGCCGAGGAATCCGGTGACGGTACCGGGGCGGCAGGTGAAGCTGACGTCCCTGATCCCGGCGTCCCCGAAGCGCCTGGTCAGTTCGCTGATTTCGATCATGCTCACCACGATGCCCGCCGGGCTGGCCCCGCCGCTGCGGCCAGTCGGCTAGAACCGGCGGTCCGATCGGGTAGTGCTGGCGGTCCGATCGGCTACATCCCGGTCAGCCTCCTGGCCTGCGCCGGCGGGCGCGATAACGTCGTTGGCATGACAGTTGCGGTAGCCGGACCGGAACCGGGGCCGGTCCCCGGGGCCGACCCGGAGTCGCCGTACACCTCGCGCCGGGCCCGGATCGTCATCATGGCCGTGGTCGGCGGGCTGTCGCTGGTCCTCGGGCTGCTCAGCGCCCACAGCCTGCTCGACGGCCTGGACGGCTACCCGTGGGGACTGCGCGCGGCCGACGTCGCGTTCGGCCTGGGCGGCTACGCCGCGCTGTGGTGGCGGCGGCGCTGGCCGCTGGCGTTCGCCGGCTACATCCTGGCGATCTCGGTGTTCTCCACCCTGTCGGGCGGGCTGCCGTTCGTGGCCGCGTTCACGGTGGCGGTGCACCGCCACTGGCCCACCGCGCTGGTCACCTCGACCCTGCTGGCGCTGGCCGCGTGGCCGGGACTGCTGCTGTACCGCGACGACAGCATGCGCGACACCGAGATCCTCTTCCTGTTCGTGGTGATCATGATCTTCGCGGTCACCGGCTGGGGCATGTTCATCCGCGCCCGCCGCCAGCTGCTGGCCTCGCTGCGCCGCCGGGCCGAGCGGGCCGAACGCAGCCGCGAGGAGCACGCCAGCCACGCCCGGATCGCCGAGCGGCAGCGGATCGCGCGCGAGATGCACGACGTGCTCGCCCACCGGCTGTCGCTGCTCAGCGTGCAGGCCGGCGCGCTGGAGGTCACCCCCAGCGCGGCCCCGGGCGACGCCGCCGCCACCGAGGCCGCCGCCGCGATCCGGGCCACCACCCACCTGGCCCTGCAGGAGCTGCGCTCCATCGTGCGGGTGCTCCGCGATGACGACGAGCCGGCCAACGCACCGCCGCAGCCCGTCGCGGCCGACCTGCCCGCCCTGGTGGCCGAGGCCTCGGCTACCAGCACGATCCGCGCCGACTGGGACGACGTCGAGCTCGCGGCGGTCCCTCCCGACACCGGCCGCACCCTCTACCGGATCGTCCAGGAGGGCCTCACCAACGCCCGCAAGCACGCACCGGGCAGCGCGGTCGAGGTCACCGTGGACGGAACGCCCGACCGCGGGCTGTCCGTGACCGTCACCTCCTGGCTGCCGCCCGGCCAGCCGGCCCCCGGCCCCGACGTCGCCGCCGGGACCAGCAGCGGAGCCGGCCTGATCGGCCTGCGCGAGCGGGCCGCGCTGGCCGGCGGCCACATCGAGGCCGCGGTGACCGGCGGCAACCGGTTCCGCCTGTCCGGCTGGCTGCCGTGGGCAGATCGATGACCACGGGCGGGCCGATGACCATCCGGGTGCTCCTGGTCGACGACGACGCCCTGGTCCGGGCCGGCCTGCGCCTGATGCTGCGCAGCGCCCCCGACATCGACGTCGTCGGCGAGGCCGGCGACGGGGCCGCGGCGATCACCGCCGCGGCGGAGCTCGCCCCGGACGTGATCCTGATGGATATCAGGATGCCCGGCACCGACGGCGTCACCGCCACCGCCGCGATCACCAAAGCCAGCGCGACCCCGCGCGTCGTCGCGCTCACCACCTTCGACGCGGACGACCTGGTCCGCCAGGCGATCACCGCCGGGGCGGTCGGCTACCTGGTCAAGGACACGCCCCCGGCCGAGATCATCAGCGCGGTCCGGGCGGTCGCGGCCGGCCAGGGCGTGCTCTCCCCGGCCGTGACGCGACCGCTCCTTGACCTGCTCCACGCAGCGCCAGCCGCCACCGAACGGCCCCGGCCCGGTCTCGAGGCCCTCACCGAGCGGGAGCGCGCGGTGGCCCTGGCCGTGACCGACGGCGCGACCAACGCCGAGATCGCCCGCCAGCTCTACGTCAGCGCCGCCACCGTCAAGGCCACCGTCTCGCGCATCCTGGTCAAGCTCGAGCTCGACAACCGCGTCCAGATCGCGGTCGTGGTGCGCGGCGCGCGCCCGCGCTGACGATCACCCCGGAAATGTCGGTGGCCGGGGCTAGACTCGCGGCGTCGGGGTGTGGTGAAGAAGTCAGCGGAGGTGGGCAGTGGCCGGGCGGATCCGCGACGAGGACATCGCACTGGTCCGCGAGCGCTCGCCCATCGACGAGGTGGCCGGCGAGTACCTGCAGCTGCGGAACGCGGGCGGCGGCTCCCTCAAGGGCCTGTGCCCCTTCCACGACGAGAAGACCCCTTCGTTCAACGTCACCCCGGCCAGAGGGCTTTATTACTGTTTTTCGTGCGCCCAGGGCGGCGACGTCATCAAGTTCGTGCAGACGATCGACGGGCTCAGCTTCATGGAGGCGATCGAGCACCTGGCCAGCCGGGCCGGGGTCGAGCTCCGCTACGAGCAGGGCGGCTACGTCCCGGGCCAGGAACAGAGCCAGCGGCGCAGGCTGACCGACGCGCACCGGGTGGCCGCCGAATATTATGCCGAACGATTGGGCGGATCCGACGCCGCCCCCGCGCGTGCCTTCCTGGCCGAGCGCGGTTTCGAGCTCGCCGACATCGAGCGGTTCGGCGTCGGCTACTCGCCGAAAGCCTGGGAGGACCTGACCCGGCACCTGCGCGGACGCGGTTTCACCGACGCCGAGATGATCGCCGCCGGGCTGTCAAGGGAAGGGCAGCGCGGCACCAGGGACCGCTTCCGCGGTCGGCTGATGTGGCCCATCCGGGACCTGTCCGGCGATGTCATCGCGTTCGGCGCGCGCAAGCTCGACGCCGACGACGACGGCCCCAAGTACCTGAACACCCCGGAGACCTCGCTGTTCCGCAAGAGCACGGTGCTGTACGGGGCGGACCTGGCCAAGCGCGAGATCAGCCAGCGGCGGCAGGTGGTCATCGTGGAGGGCTACACCGACGTGATGGCCTGCCACCTGGCCGGGGTGCCGACCGCGGTGGCGACCTGCGGCACCTCGTTCGGCGATGATCACATCAAGGTGCTGCGCCGGCTGATCATGGACGCGGACTCGTTCACCGGCGAGGTGATCTTCACCTTCGACGGCGACGCGGCCGGCCAGCGGGCCGCGCAGCGCGCGTTCGGCATGGAGGAGAAGTTCACCACCCAGACCTACGTCACCGTCGAGCCCAACGGCCTCGACCCGTGTGACCTGCGGCTGGCGCACGGGGACGGGGCGGTCCGCGACCTGGTGGCGCGCCGGGTGCCGCTGTTCGAGTTCGCCATCAAGGGCGTGCTCGGCCGCCACGACCTGAACACCACCGAAGGCCAGCTCGCGGCGCTGGACGAGGCCGCGCCGATCGTGGCCAAGATCAAGGACCAGGGGCTGCGCGGCCGGTACGCGGTCAACCTGGACCGCTGGCTCGGGCTGATGGACGAGCGGTTCGTGCTGACCCGGGTGCGCACGCACGCGGGGGACACGGGCCATGGGGGGGCTCGGGCGGGCGGCCAGCAGAGCTCCCGCCGCCGGCCCGGCCAGGACCGCACGCAGGATGGCCGCGGCAGGCAAGTCGGCTCGTTCGGTTCCCAGGTGAACGGAACCGCGGACGGCGGGGCGCGGGGTAACGGCGCCCAGCCGTACGACCTGGGTGACCCCGTGGTCGTGGTCGAGCGCGAGCTGCTCAAGCTGGCCGTGCAGCGGCCGGCGCTGTGCGGGCCCGAGTTCGACGCCCTCGGCCCGGACGCGTTCACCGCCCCGGTCCACGGCGCGGTGTTCACGCTGATCACGGCGTGCGGCGGCACGGCCGGCGGCGGGACCAGCCCGCGCCAGTGGGCCGCCCGGCTGCGCGAGGAGGCGCCGAACGAGCGCGCCCAGACGTTCGTGACCGCGCTGGCCGTGGAGCGGCTGAACATCGAGAAGGAGCCGGACGCGCGGTACGCCGAGAAGCTGCTCGCCCGGGTCGGCGAGCTCGCCGTCAGCCGGGAGATCAACGCGGTCAAGGCCCGGCTGCAGCGGACCAACCCGATCGAGGAACAGGCCAGTTACAACAGGTTGTTCGGAGACCTGGTGGGGCTGGAGAAACGCAGGAAGGCGCTGCTGGACCAGGCCGCGGGCGGCTGAAACCTGGCTTCTGGCCGGGCTTATGTAGCGGGCGGGTAACAAAATTGGGTCCCCCGTAATCGCCGGTTGGTGGCGCAGACTGTAGCCGTGACCCTCACCGTGCTAACGAACGCACCATCACCAGCAGAGCAGCTGACTGATCTCGTGGCGCTAGGACGGGAGCGCGGTTCCCTGTCTATGGCCGACGTCATGCGGGCGCTCGAGCGGGCCGACCTGCCGCCGGACGCCATCGACGTGGCCGTGCGCACGCTGGCCGAGGAGGGCATCGAGATCGTCGACGTGGCGGTGGAGGACGACGCCGACACCGAGGCCGACATCCGGCAGGCGGAGCGGGGCGCGGCGGCCGAGGCCGGCCGGCGGACCGCGACCAGCGACCTGGTCCGGATCTACCTCCGGGAGATCGGCCGGGTGCCGCTGCTGACCGCCGAGGACGAGGTCGAGCTGGCCAAGGGGATCGAGGCCGGGCTGTTCGCCGAGGAGAAGCTGGGGGGCACCTTCCCGCTGCTGGGTGCCGTCCACGGCGACCTGGAGCTGCTGGTCGGCGAGGGGGTCAAGGCCAAGCAGCGGCTGATCGAGGCCAACCTGCGGCTGGTGGTGTCGATCGCCAAGCGCTACATCGGCCGGGGCCTGGTCTTCCTCGACCTGATCCAGGAGGGCAACCTCGGGCTGATCCGGGCGGTGGAGAAGTTCGACTACACCCGCGGCTACAAGTTCTCCACCTACGCGACCTGGTGGATCCGGCAAGCCATCACCCGGGCCATCGCCGACCAGGCCCGCACTATCCGGGTGCCGGTGCACATGGTCGAGACGATCAACAAGCTGGCCCGCGTGCAGCGCCAGCTGCACTCCGAACTCGGCCGCGAGGCGACCACCGACGAGATCGCCGCCGAGATGGGCCTCGAGCCGGACCGGATCGCCGAGATCCAGCGGATCGCCCAGGAGCCGGTCTCGCTGCAGTCCCCGATCGGCGAGGAAGAGTCCGACCTCGGCGACTTCATCGAGGACGCGGACGCCGTGGTGCCGATCGAGGCCGCGGCCTTCATCATGCTGCAGGACCAGCTCGAGCGGGTCCTGGACGAGCTGGCCGAGCGGGAGCAGCGGATCATCCAGCTGCGGTTCGGCTTGACCGACGGGCATCCGCGGACGCTGGAGGAGGTCGGCCGGGAGTTCGGCGTGACCCGGGAGCGGATCCGGCAGATCGAGTCGAAGACCCTGGCCAAGCTGCGCCATCCGAGCCGCGCTCAAATGCTGCGCGAGTACCTCGACTTATGGTGATCTCGCGCCCGTGACCGATGGGCGTGGTGTGACCCAGACCCGGGTCTCACGGCGCCGGAACGCCATGAGGCCCGGGTTCCACGGATGAGACCCTGGTCAGTGCGGGCGGGAGCCGTTCACTGCCGTCGGCTCCTGGTCGGGCGCGGAGTCAGCGGCGTGCCGGCCCGGGAGCCGGTCGACCTGCGCGCGGACCTTGCCGGCGCTGCTCTTCGCCGTCTCGGCGAGCTTAGGCGCCCGGGACGCGGCCTTGTCCCCGGCGGCCTGGCCGAGCTGGACCGCCTTCTGGCCCGCGGCCTGAGCCGTCTTGCGGACGGCGGGATTCTCCGCCACCTTGCGGCTCACCGCCTTGATCTGCTCGTAGCGCTCGCGGCCTGCTCGCGCCCCGGCGACGAAGCCGGCCGCGAAACCCGCGGCGAACGTGGCCTTGAATCGCATCTGGAACCCCTTTCGCACCTGGTCGTGGTGTCGCCCCATGACCTTCCCCGATTACGCGATCGTACTCGTCAGGTCCGGCTCCGATGAACTCCGTGCCCGGCCATCGCCGCTGATGTCACACGCACGCTCCGGGTGCGCTACCCTTATGCCGGTCGATCCCGCGTAGCTCAATTGGCAGAGCAGCCGGCTGTTAACCGGCAGGTTCATGGTTCGAGTCCATGCGCGGGAGCTCAGCCTTCAATGGTTTTTCCAGCCCTCTCACCTGCGAGTAAGCAGGGGGACCGGGCGCGTCATACCGCTACGGCCGGGAGCGGAACCGGCCTGGAGGCCACCTGAGGCCGGGACCTTTGTCTACGGCGCCGGGCCGTTCGTCGCTACCTCGTGACGCCTGCTGCCACTGGGATGGGATCACGCAGCCAAGCGCAGGAGGCGGTCACCACGCACGCCACCGCGACCGACGCTCAAGGAGACTCCCATGCACCTTTACCTGGCGCATTCCGTCAGCCCGTACCCGGCCACGGCGCTTTCCGCCGGCCAGCTCGCCCTCATCGCGGTCATCCCGGTGCTCATGCTGGCTGCCTGGCTCATCTCCGTATTCGTCGCCGCCCGTGAGCCACGGCACCGCGGCGCGGCCGGGACGACGGCCTGACCCGCTACGCGGCGGCCTTCAGGAGTTCGGCCATGCCCTGCTCGATGCCCTCGGCCAGCACGTCGAGGTCCGGGTTGGCCGCGAAGTCGCCGGTGATCCCGAAGGTGACGTTGCCGCCGTAGGTGAAGATCGAGATACCGGTGCGGAGCGTGGTCGCGATCGGGACGTAGGGAATGATCTCCAGGATCTGGCGGCCCATGCCGTAGAGCGGCTGCCGGGGGCCCGGCACGTTCGTGGTGACCGTGACGATGTCCCGCTGGGGCAGCCCGAACCCGAGCCTGACCCACCAGGACGCGAGCGGGAACGGGGTGTAGCGGCCCAGGGACGTCAGGGCCTCGCCCACCATCGCCTCCTTGGCCGTCTTCAGGGTCTGCAGCTCGGCCCGGACGGCCGCGAGCCGTTCCGCCGGGTCCGCGATGTGGACCGGGAGGTCGGCCAGCACGGCCGAGACCTGGTTCTCGTAGACGCTCTCCTCACCGGGGGCCCGGAGGGACACCGGGACCAGGACCTCCCGGGCCGGGAGCACGACCGCGTCCAGCGCGGCCCGGGCGGCCAGCGCGATCGCGGAGGGTTCGCCGCGCACCGGCCGGCCACCGGCGGCGGCGGGCGAGGGCTCGAGCGAGGCGTCGAAGATCACGCGGTACAGGTCGGTGCCCGAGACGCCGTCGACCATGCAGTGGTGAATCTTCGAGATCAGCGCCCAGCGGCCCCCGGCGAGTCCTTCGGCGACCCAGTACTCCCACAGCGGGTGATCGCGGTCCAGCCGCTGGGACATCACCCGCGCCATCAGCTCGGCCAGCTGGCGGTCGCCCCCCCGGCGCCGGCAGGGCGGTGCGCCGGAACCTCCTCATGGCCCGGCGCCGGGCCTTCGAACACGGCGATCGACGCGATCGCCATGGACGTGTGCGGGTCCGCGTCTTCCGCGTCGACGAACGTGGCGTCCAGCGGGTTCAGCCGGTCCATGATGGCTCCCTGATGAGTTCGGCCAGGCCGCGCACTGGATGCCCTCGATGAGCACATCCAGGTCGGGCGTGGAGTCGTGGTCGGCGGTGCAGCGGCACGTTGCGGTGCTCGGCGAAGAAGAACCCGGCGCCGAGCGTGCTCAGCCGCTCGGCCGCCGGCGGGGGGGGGGGGCGGCGCCCGGGGGGGGGGCCCCCCGCGCGGGGGGGCCCGTGGGGGTGGTGGGCGCATATCACCCGGGCGCCGTGCTAGCCCACCCGCTCGCCCGCCGGGGGGGGGGCGGGCCGCGCGGCCGTGCCCGGCCCCGCCGCCGTGGTCACCGGTACGGTCATGACGGCCCGCCCCAGC
>JAICWX010000600.1 GCA_025934635.1 Streptosporangiaceae bacterium
CCCCCGCGCACCCCCGCCGAGCACGCCATCGCCGCCATCTGGGCCGACGTCCTCGGCCTGGACCAGGTCGGCATCCACGACAACTTCTTCGAGCTCGGCGGCGACTCCATCCTGTCCATCCAGATCGTCTCCCGCGCCCGCCAGGCCGGCCACCAGTTCACCGCCAGGGACCTGTTCCTCCACCAGACAATCGCCGAGCTCGCGCCCCGCGCCACCCCCGCCGGCACCCGCCCCGCCGCACACCAGCCCATCACCGGCCCCGCGCCCCTCACCCCCATCCAGCAGTCGTTCTTCGACAGGTTCGCCAGGCAGGAGCAGCTTCCCGGCTTCACCATGTCGATGCTCCTGGAGGCGCCGGACGATCTCGACGAGCAGGCGCTCAGCGCGGCCATTGACGCGGTGGTGACACACCACGACGCGCTCCGCTTGCGGTTTTCCCGGCTGGATGACCAGTGGCGCCAGGAGCCGGTAACCTCGCCGGCCGGGCTGCTGCGGCACCGTGACCTGGCAGCGATGGACGATACCGCGCGGCCGGCCGCGATGGAGGCCGCGGCCGACCAGGCGCGCGCAGACCTTGATCCCCGTTCCGGCCGCCTTATCGCCCCCGTGCTGTTCACCCGGGGCACCGGCGGCCCGCCGCTGCTGTTCATCACGATGCACCACCTGGCCACTGACATCGTGTCGTGGCAGATCCTCCTAGGTGACCTGGAGAAGGCCTATCAGGACATCCGGTCGGGCCGCCCAGCGCAGCTGGAACCGACCGGAACGCCGTTCACCCGCTGGGCGCACGAGCTGACCGAGCAGGTCCGCCGCGGCGGGTTCGACGAGGACCTGGCGTACTGGGCCAAGGTAACGGGCAGTGCCCCGGCCCAGCTTCCCGCTGACCGGCCCGCCGCCAGCGCGGCCGGACCAGTTCGCACCGTGTCGGTGCGGCTCGGCCGCGAGCAGACCGACGCGCTGCTGCACCAGGTTCCCGCGTCGTACCGCACCCAGATCAACGACGTCCTGCTCACCGCGCTGGGCCAGGCGCTGACCGAGTGGACCGGCCGTGACAGCGCGCTGATCGCCCTTGAGGGACACGGCCGCGAGGACGTGATCGAGGACGCTGACCTGTACCGCACCGTCGGCTGGTTCACCGCCGAATTCCCCGTCGCGGTCCACCTGCCCCCCGGCCTCGGCTGGGGTGAGGCGCTCAAGTCCGTCAAGGAACAGCTGCGCGCCATCCCCCGCCGCGGGCTCAGCTACGGCGCCCTGCGCTACCTCAGCGGCGACGGCACGCCCGCCGCGGTGCTGCGCGACGACCCAGCCCCGCAGATCAGCTTCAACTACTACAGCCAGTGGGATATGTCCCGCGAGCAGGGCACGACACTGCTCCCCGTGCGCGAGGGCGCTGGCCAGGACCTGGCCCCGGTGACCCGCCCGCTCACCGTCACCGGCCTGGTGACAGGCGGCGTACTCGAGCTGAGCTGGCTCTATTCCGCCGATATATATGACGCCGCCACGGTACGGCAGCTGGCTGAGCGGATGATGCAGGCGCTGGATCAGATCGTGGAGCACTGCCGCCGCCCGGGGGCGGGCGGCCGGACGCCTTCGGATTTCCCGCTGGTCACCCTGGACCAGGCAGCCGTGGACCGGCTCGCCGGCGACGGCAGCATGGTGGAAGACATCTGGCCGCTGACCCCGCTGCAGGCCGGCATGCTGTTCCACAGCGTGTTCAGCGCGGACTCGGCCCCCTACCTCAACCAGGCCAGGGTGCTCCTGGACGGGGTGACGGACCCGCGCGCGCTGGGCCAGGCCTGGCAGCAGGTAGTGGACCGCGCCCCCATCCTGCGCGGCTGCGTGATCTGGGAAGACGTCAACGAACCAGTGCTGGTGATCCACCGCCGGGCCACGGTCCCGGTCACCTACCACGACTGGCGGTCACTGCCGGAAGCACAGCGCGGCACCCGCCTGCAGCAGATCCTGGACGACCAGGACGCCGACCTGGACCTGACCCAGCCCCCGCTGCTGCGCCTGGCCATCGCCCAGCTCCCCGGCGACCAGGCCCTGCTGATCTGGACCAGCCACCATATCGTCCTGGACGGCTGGAGCATCGGCCAGGTGATCGCCGAGGTATTCGGACAGTACGCGGCGATCACCAGCGGCCGCGAGCCGTCCCTGCCGGACCGCCGGCCCTTCCGCGACTACCTGCACTGGCTGCGACGCCAGGACTCCCGCGAAGCCGAACAGCACTGGCGCCAGGTCCTGGCCGGGTTCGCCGCCCCCACCCCTCTCCCCTACGACCGGGCCCCAGCACACGCCCACCGCACCGAATCATCGCGCCGGCTCCCGGTCACCCTCCCCGCCAGCGTCTCGGAGCGGCTGCACGGCACCGCCCGGCGCAACGGCCTGACCCTCACCACCATCGTGCAAGGCGCCTGGGGCCTGCTACTAGCCCGCTACAGCGATTCCCGCGAGGCAGTATTCGGCACCACCGTCTCCGGCCGCCCCGCAGAGCTACCCGGAGTCGAATCCATCATCGGGATGTTCATCAACACCATCCCCACCCGCGTCCAAACCCCCAGCGGGCAGGACACCCTGACCTGGCTGCGCGACCTGCAAGCCCGGCAAAGCCAGTCCCGCCAGTTCGACTTCGCCTCCCTGCCCCAGCTTCAGACCTGGAGCGACCTGCCACCCGGCACCAACCTGTTCAACAGCATGATCGTGTTCGAGAACTACCCCTACGACGAGAACTCCGCCACCGGGGCAGGCCTGCACATCCGCGACGTCCAGGCCCGCGACGCCACCAACTTCCCCCTCACCCTCATCGCCTACCTCGCCGACCAGCTCCACGTCAACCTGACCTACGACCCCGACCTGTTCGACGCGGTGACGGTGGAGCGGATGGCCGGGCACCTGCAGGTGCTGCTGGCCGCCATCGCCGCCGACCCCGCCCAGCCGGTCGGGGCGGTGCCGCTGATGACCGCGGCCGAGCGCGGCCGGCTCCTGGCCGCCGGGGCCGGCCCGGCCCGCGAGGCGCCGGCCGGCACGTTCA
>JAICWX010000459.1 GCA_025934635.1 Streptosporangiaceae bacterium
CGCAACGTCGCCATCTCGACCTACCACCGGCGGCGCCGGGCCCGGCCGCGTGAGATCCCGCTGGATGAGACCCTCGTACCCGCCGCCGGCGACGGGCTCGACGGCATGATGGACGCGCTGGTCATCGCCTCGGCGCTGGACTCGCTGAGCGCTGACCACCGGCAGGTCATCGTCGAGTTGTACTTCCGGCGGCGGCCGGTGGCCGAAGTCGCCGGCCTGCTGTCCATCCCGGAGGGAACCGTCAGGTCCCGTTGCTTCTACGGCCTGCGTGTCCTGCGCAGGACGCTGGAGGAACAGGGGGTCACCGGACCATGACCTGCCCGATGACAGTTCACCTCGGCGTCTACGCGCTCGGTGCGGCGGGCGACCAGGAGCGGACGGCTGTTGCGTCGCACCTGGTGACCTGCGCGGAGTGCCGGGCCGAGCTGGTCCGCCTGGAACCGCTGCCTGCGCTGCTTGCACAGGTTCCGGAGAGCCGGTGGGCCGCCGATCCGCACGCCACTCCGCAGCCCGCTGCTGCGGCGGAGGGGAGGTCAGCTCGGGCCGGGCGATCCTCCCCGGCCGGTGCTCCGGCCCGGCCCGGCCTGATGCGCCGGGCCTGGGCCCGGCCGTGGCAGGCCATCGCCGCGGGCGCGGCTGCCGCCGCAGCGGCCGGCCTGGCCGGCGGATTCTGGCTGGCGCAGCCCGGACCGGCGGCCGTGGCAGCGCCGGCGATCATGGTCTCAGGCGCGAATCCCGCCACCCACGTCCGCGCCACCGTGTCGCTGACCGGAACGTCCTGGGGCACCAGCATCCGGCTGGTCGCGGACGGACTGCCGGTCAACGAGCCGTGCCGCCTGATCGTCCGCTCGCGCAGCGGCGGCACCGAGATCACCGGCGTCTGGGATGCCTGGAGCGAGGGCACGGTCACCATCCCGGCCAGTGCGGGCTGGCGGCCTGGTGACATCGCCAGCTTGCAGGTGGCCACCGCCGCCAAGACCCTGGTGACCATCTCGGTCGTCCGGCCAGCCACTCACACCCCGTAACCTGCGGATTCCGGATCAGGATAATGACACGGCGCAATGGCCGGCCCGTCGCGGCCATTACTCCCGCACAAGGCGCAACCACTGGACGGCCGGCCGGCGGGCGGCCCGCAGTGCGCAGCTGAATTTTCCGGGCATACCGCTCTGCTGCGGTGATCGTGGCCATCCTGATCGCAGTAGCGGGGCGGGGCATCGACGCGTGGGGATCTTGTTCCGGGCCGAGGCCGTGCTGGCCCCGCTCGCGGCTCTCGCGCTGATGGTCGTATCGCGGAGTGGATCTCGGCTCCTTCGGCCCGTTTCCTGGCCTCCGCGACGCCGGCCTGGTTCCCGGAGAAGCTGTGGGCCGCGTTCGGTGAGGCGGGGGCCGGTGCTGCGTCGCTGGCCGGGTTCCTGCTCCTGCTGATCCGGTTCGGCCTGGTCATCGTGACGACAGATTTCCGCCTCGTAGGTGAACACAGCTGCGGGTGACGGCGTATCAACCTGGGGCCAGCGATCTGACGGAACGCAACAAGAAGGAGCCTTCTCATGGCAGGCATATACCGTCCGGCGCTGCCGACCCGCGGCTCATCGCAGGCAAGCCGGGAGTCCCGGCGAATGCTCAGGCGCGGCGCTGTCGTTTCCGGCCTGGCTGCCGCGGCCGTCGTGGTGGCCGCCTGCGGTTCTTCGGGCGGGAACGCGAGTTCCGGCGGCGGGAACGCAGGGAGCACCGGCAGCGGCGGGAACGCGGGCGCTGCCGCAGGCACCGTCTCGACCCGCGATCTGGCCGGGATCGGCACGGCCCTGGTGACCAGCTCGGGGATGACGATCTACACCCCGAAGACACCTGCCGAGTCGAAGGGCAGCGTCAAGTGCACGGGCTCTTGCCTGAGCTTCTGGTTCCCGGTGACCGGCAGCCCAGCTGACCTGGGCTCCAGCGGGCTGCCCGGCAAGATCGGTACGATTCACCGCCTGGACGACGGCAAGACCCAGCTCACCTACAACGGGAAGCCGCTGTACACCTTCCGCCTGGACACCGCGGCCGGTCAGGCGCACGGCAACAACTTCACCGACAACTTCAGCGGCACCTCCTTCACCTGGCAGGTGGTCGTCTCGCACGGGACGGCAGGCGGAGCAGCCTCCCCAGCCTCCTCGCCCGGCTACAGCTACGGGAATGGCTACTGAACTACCCTGTGACGGCCGGGCGCTCTGACCGTGCGCCCGGCAGCGGGGCCCGGCCCTCAGTCAATGGCCCCGACCCGGGGCCGGGCCCAGCCAGACCAGCGACCGGCAGCGCGCGGTTCCGGCCGCTCACGCAGATGGCCGCACGCACGACCCTGACCAGGAGGAGGCGGGCAACGGCCCGCTAGCGGCATACGGAGCCGGAAGGCTCCGGAGGGGAGACCGATGAGCGGCTCATGCGCCCAGTGGCGCGGTGAGATCGGCGCCTACATCATCGGCGCCCTCGACGGCCCCGCCCGCGCCCGCGTCAGCCGCCATCTGGTGGCGTGCCCCGGCTGCCGCGCCGACTACGACGAACTCGTCCCGGTCCGGGACTGGCTCAGCTACCTGACGGCCGCGGCTGGCTCGCCTGATCCCGCCCGCCCGGGCCACCGGGGGCGGCAGACCCGCCCGTCGCCTCCGGCCGCCCGGCCCGGCGATGCACCGGTACCGCACCTGCGCCGTCATGCCGGACGGCTGGACGGCGGGCTGCGCGGTGATGCCGACCCCCGCCCAGGCAGCGGCCTGCGCCGGGCTACTATCCTGCACCCGGATGCCTGCTCCCGCCGGGCTGCCGGAGCCGGGCGGGCTGGGCAACGGCCCCGCAGGCTGCTTTCCATCCCGGCACGCGGCCGGCGATGGCTGCTGGCGGCCGGTGCCGGGCTGGCAGCGGGAGCCGCGATCGCAGACGCCTTGCTGATCGCCGGCCCGACGGTCCCGACCTACCATGCGGTGAGCACCGTGTCGGGAGTCAGCGGCCAGGTCCAGCTGCACGGCACGCCCACCGGCACCGAGATCGACCTGACCGCCAGCGGCCTGCCCGCCGGGAAACGGTGCATCCTCCTCGCGGTGGCCCGAGACGGCACCGACATCGCGGGAACCTGGGACGCGACCTACCACGGCTCTGCCCGGATCGCCGGCACGAGCGCGTTCTCGCCCAGTCAGCTGACGGCCCTGCGCATCGAGTCCGACAGCGGTCTGCTGCTCCTAAGCATCCGAGTGTGATCCAGCAGGATCGCGGACTGTCCAGTGCCGCCGTACCGTGAACGAGAGACCCCGCGCCTCACTGGAACCGCGGACGCAAGCCAGCGGCACGAGCAGGCAGCTCTCATCGCGCTGCCCCACGCCACGACGCCGACCTGGCCGCACGTCACAGCCGACGTGCTGGGGGCCGGGCAGCCGCTGGCGGTGCGGTGCGACCGCCAGGACGAGCACGAGCCAGCCACGCTCCTGGGCCCGCCGGACACGGGGGGTACTGCTGCACATCGGCGGGCGACAGCTCGGCCAGCGGGATGCCGCCCAGGTACGGGACCAGGTAGCCGCGCACGTGAGCGGCGTACCCGCGGCTGGTCGAGGCGCGCAGCGACACCCACGAGGCCAGCCACTCCCCCGTCGTCAGCCCCCGCGCCCCGGCCGGCGCCGGGCCGGACAGCACCTCCAGCTGCGCCCCCAGCAGACTGCCGGTCTCCCGGTTCCGGCACCCGCAGCGCCGGAACCAGGCCTCAGCAGCCCGGGCCGTTCCCATGTTCCGCGCCCGCTGAGGAATCAGGCCTGCACAGCCAGCACTCTATGCAGACCATCCGGGCCCTGCGCTAACGAAAAGCCGTCCGCAGGGTATATCGGAGTTACACGCCCGGGCAGCCCCGCAAGCACCCGGATCCGGCCGGCTACCCGGACGACACACGGTGCGGCACCGGCCACAGCGGGCTGCTCCGCCTGCGAAACGGCAACCCGCATGACATCCGTCACGTTCCCGCAGAGCGGCTGAGCGGGCCACCCGAGGCCAGCCATCTGGCCCTGGGCCGCCGGGCTGCCTGCGCCCCGCGTAGTCCGGACATCCACCCCCAGGCGCCGTCCGGGCAGCAGATCAGGCGGAGCAAGGCATGAGGTCAGCCGCGCGCTTCGGGCCTGGCCCCCGGCCTGACCCAGATGGCGAGGGAAGCTTTTGGGGGTAGCGATGCAGGTCTCGCCAGGCCGCTGTTTGCGGGGTGCCGGCGGGTGTGAGAGCCTGCGGCGCGTGCCCGGTGAGCCCGTGCCGGATGACGCTGCCGGGCTGCGTGCCGCCAACGCGCGGCTGCGCGCGGTCGTGGAGGCGAAGGACGGGCAGGGCGCGATGCTGACGGCGGCGCTGGATGCGGCGCTGGAACGGGAACGGCGGCTGGAGCTGCGGCTGGCGGAGGTGGAGCGCCGGCTGCTGCGTATGGGCAATCCGGAATGGCACCCTGGTCCGCAGCCTGGCCGGGCACGACGACGCGGTGATCGCGGTTTCGGTTGCGGGAAGCTGGTGCCTGACCGGGAGCACGGATCACAGCGTAAGGCTCTGGAATCTGCTATCTGGACAACTGCGGGCGGATCTGCGCGCACACACCGGCCGGGTGAGCCAGGCGGCGCTCACGGCGGACGGCCATCTCGGCATCACCGCGGCCTGGGACCGCACAGCTCGCATCTGGGACACCTCCCACGACCCGCACCTAATATCGGCGCCGTCCACGACGCAGCGGTCACCGAGGTCGTGATCCTTCCCGACGGCACCGGGCTGAGCTGCGGTGACGACGGGAAGCTGTCACCTGGGACGCAGTTGACGGTCCCGTACCGCACCGCCGTTATTCTTCGGCCGGCGGGATGACGAGGTTGAGCTGTCCGAGTCGCTCTGGATCTATGAGGGCACCGATCTGGGCGATCTTTCCGTTAGTGACGGTGAACGCCATCACGGAGAACACTCGTCCAGCGGGCGCTACCACGGCGCCCGCGGCCCCGTTGACGAGCGCTGGCCTGACGAACGGGTAGAGCTTGGAGTAGGTGGAGGAGTGGGCCGCTACGGCCTCCGCGCCGCGAAGGATCAGCGAGGCTTCCTCGCGCAGCACGCCGCCGTCGATCCGCAGTTCTACGTCGGGATCGAGCACCGCTACCAAGGCGCTGAAGTCGCCGTCGCGCGAGGCGGCGAAGAACGCGTCGACGGCCTCGCGCTGTCGCGCGAGGTCAGGGTCCGGCTTGGGCAGGCCGTGCACGCGCCGCCGCGCCCGGCTGGCGAGCTGCTGCGCGGCGGCTTCGGAACGATGCAGGACAGCCGCGATGTCCGCAAACGGCACGCCGAACACGTCGTGGAGCACGAACGCCAGCCGCTCGGGGGGACTGAGCGCGTCGAGCACCACGAGCAGCGCCAGCCCGACCGAGTCGGCGACCAGCGCCTCCTGCCCGGGATCGGCGCTGCCCTCCAGGCTGACGACGGGGCCGGGCAGGTAAACCTCCGGGAGCTCTTCCCGCCGGGCCCGGCGGGCGCGCAGCATGTTCAGGCACACGCGCCCGACAATGGTAGTCAGCCAGGCCTGCATGTTCTCGGCGCTCCGCGGATCCTGGCCGCGGATCCGAAGCCATGCCTCCTGGAGGGCGTCGTCGGCTTCGCTCACCGACCCCAGCATCCGGTAGGCGATCCCGCGCAAATGCGAACGGTGCCGCTGAAAGCGCTCCGTCAGCCACTCGCGCTCCTGTGTC
>JAICWX010000309.1 GCA_025934635.1 Streptosporangiaceae bacterium
CATCGTGGACACCCCCGGGCACGCCGACTTCGGCGGCGAGGTGGAGCGCGGCCTGTCCATGGTCGACGGCGTGCTGCTGCTGGTGGACGCCAGCGAGGGGCCGCTGCCGCAGACCAGGTTCGTGCTGCGCAAGACGCTGGAAGCCGGGCTGCCGGTGATCCTCGTGGTCAACAAGGTGGACCGGCCCGACGCGCGCATCGCCGAGGTGGTGGACGCCTGCTACGAGCTGTTCATCGACCTGGACGCCACCGAGCAGCAGATCGAGTTCCCGATCGTGTACGCGGCCGCGCGGGCCGGCCGGGCCTCGCTGAACCGCCCGGCCGACGGCGAGATGCCCGACTCGGCCGACCTGGAGCCGCTGTTCACCGTGGTGCGCGAGACCGTGCCGCCGCCCGCCTACGAGGTCGGCGCGCCGCTCCAGGCGCACGTCACCAACCTGGACGCGAGCTCCTACCTGGGCCGGATCGCGCTGTGCCGGATCCGCAACGGGACCATCCGCCGCGGCCAGCAAGCCGCCTGGTGCCGCCGCGACGGGTCCATCGAACGGGTCAAAATCTCCGAACTCTACCTGACGGCGGCGCTGGACCGCGTGCAGGCCGACGAGGCCGGCCCGGGGGACATCGTGGCCATCGCCGGCATCCCGGACATCATGATCGGGGAGACCCTCGCCGACGTGGACGACCCGCGGCCGCTGCCGCTGATCACCGTGGACGAGCCGGCCATCTCGATGACGATCGGCGTCAACACCTCGATGCTGGCCGGGCGCGCGGCCGGGGCCAAGGTCACCGCCCGCCTAGTCCGCGACCGGCTCAACCGCGAGCTGGTCGGCAACGTCTCGCTGGACGTGCTGCCCACCGAGCGGCCCGACACCTGGGAGGTCCGCGGCCGTGGCGAGCTCGCGCTGGCCGTGCTGGTGGAGCAGATGCGCCGGGAGGGCTACGAGCTGACCGTGGGCCGGCCGTCCGCCGTCACCCGCGAGGTGGACGGCGCCGTCCACGAGCCGGTGGAGCGCCTGTCGGTGGACGTGCCCGAGGAGTACCTGGGCGCCGTGACCTCGCTGATGGCCGTGCGCCGGGGCCGGATGGAGTCGATGACCAACCACGGCACCGGCTGGGTCAGGCTCGAGTTCATCGTGCCCGCCCGCGGGCTGATCGGCTTCCGCACCCAGTTCCTGACCGAGACCCGCGGCACCGGGATCATGCACCACGTCTTCGAGGGCTACGAGCCCTGGGCGGGCGCCATGCGCGGTCGTGCGACCGGTTCGCTGGTCGCCGACCGGTCGGGCACCTCGTCCGCGTACGCCATGTTCAACCTGCAGGAGCGCGGCTCGCTGTTCGTGACCCCGGGCACCGAGGTGTACGAGGGGATGATCGTGGGGGAGAACTCGCGCACCGACGACATGGACGTGAACATCACTCGCGAGCGCAAGGTCACCAACGTGCGCCAGTCCACCGGCGAGGAACTCGAGCGGCTGGTACCGCCGCGGCTGCTCAGCCTGGAGCAGGCCCTGGAGTTCTGTGCCGACGACGAGTGCGTGGAGGTCACCGCCAGCGCCGTCCGCCTGCGCAAGACCACCCTGGACGCCAAGGAACGCGGCCGCCAGCGCGGCCGCGCCTCCCGCGCCACCTAGCCCGCCTCCCGGCCCGCTCCCGCGCGGCCTGTCCGGCACGACATCCTGGACCGTGCCCTAGCGCCAAGGGCCGCGGACTCCGGTTCCGTCGCCGGCATCTGCGCGACCAGCGAGGCAGTATCATCACCTGGAACTCTATGCATTCGATGCACTACTTCTAGTGATGATTCCGGAGAGGCGGTTCGCCAGTGAGGACCTCATGGCGTCCCCGAAACCAGGCCGGCGCGGTCCTGATGGCCGGACTGGTCGCGGTCCCGGTCGCGGGTGCGCCGCACCCGGTGGCGCGGACCCAGCCGTCAGGTGCGGCGAGCGCGACGGCCGGGCCGGCCCTGACCATCAGCGTCAGCGACGGCCGGACCGCTGTGAAAACGGGCGACCAGCTCACCTACCTGATCACCGTCCGGGATGGCGGCCCGGCCGGCGCACCGCACCTCGCGGTCACGCAAACCCTGTCGCCGGGCCTGGATTTCCTGTCCGCGGTGCCCCGGGCGACGGCCGCGGGCAGGCGGGTCACCTGGCCTGCCGCCATCCCGGCGGGTGGGACGCGGGCCTTCCGCGTGGTCGCGCGGGTGACGCGGACACCGGCCAGGCAGCTCCGGCTGTCGGCGGTCGCCTGCGCCTCGGGCCGGGGCAGTAGCAGGCCCATCGTCTGCGCGGCTCACCTCGACCGGCTGCCCGCCGCGGCGCCGGAGCCGGCATCGCGACCCGCCAGGCAGGCGGGTATCCCTCCGCTGGCCTATGCCGGAGCGGCCCTGGCCGTGCTCGCCGCGGCCGTGCTCGCCGTTCTCGCTCGCCGGCGCGCCCGCCTGCGGCGGCAGGCCGGCTGACGGCCCCCCCGCTGATCACTAATCGTTTGTGACTAAGTACGCTGGGTAATCGATACGCTGAGGACCAGCAGGCGGCCGGCCATCCCTCACGGGGGGGAGGGGGGCGCGCCCGTCCTCGCGGGGGAGAATTCATGCGTAAGGCAGTAGGCCTGGGCCTTAGCGCCGCGGCCATCGTCGCGACCGGACTGATTCCGACAGCGGCCTGGGCCGCGGCAACCAGCCCGGTGGCGTTGGGTGCGGGCGGCCCGGGCGACCCGGACACCACGGTGACCTTCACCGTCACGAGCGGTGCGCTCGCGATGACCGCCCCGGCCACCGCGGACCTGGGCTCGGGGGTGCCGGGCGGCACCATTTCCTCTGATCTGGGTCAGGTTACGGTGACCGATAACCGGGCCCTGCTCAGCGCCGCCTGGACCGCGACCGCGTCGGCCACCAGCTTCACCACCGGAGCCGGCACGCCGAACGAGACCATCCCGGCCTCCGACGTGAACTACAACCCCGGCACGATCAATACCACCGGCACGATCACCGCCACGGGGACGACCGTCACGCTGTCCGGCACGCCGCAAACGGTCGTCGCCGGTACCGCCGGCGTGGGGAACAACTCCGCCAGCTGGGATCCGGGACTGGTCGTGTCCGTCCCCGCCTCCGTCGTCGGCGGCGTCTACACCGGGACGCTCACCCAGTCCGTGTCCTAGTCCCGCGGTTAAGTCCGCCCAGAGCCGGCCCGGCCGATCCCATCGGGATCGCGACGGGCCGGCGCCTTGACGCGCAGAGGCGGCGCATCCGGGACAGCTACCAGGACGCGCCCAGGACAGTCACTAGGAGGAGAGCGTGCGCCGCCTGCTCGGCACGATCATGCTGTTGCTGGCCGCCGGGACCCTGAGCCCGGCGGCCATCGCCGCCACCCACCGGCCCGCCGGCCAGATCCCGCAGCGGTTCGGTGTCCGGCTGGTCGACGTCCCGGTCGACGAGGCCCACAACCCGCGCGCGCTGCGCTACATCGTGGACTACCTGCCCACCGGAACGGTCGTCCACCGCCGGATCCTGATCATGAATCAGGAGGCGCGGACCGCCCGCTTCACCATCTACCCGGATGCCGCCCAGATCGCCCGCGGATTGTTCACCGGCGACGCCGGACAGACCCGCAGCGAACTGACCGAATGGGTCCGCGTCCAGCACCAGGTGATGACCCTGCGCCCGGGCGCGTCCGCGACGGACATGGTGACGATCAAGGTGCCGCCGATGGCCACCCGGGGCGAGCACTACGGCGTGATCTGGGTTCAGCAGGCGGCTCACCTGCGCACCGCCCGCGGTTTCGGGGTCAACGACGTGGCCCGGATCGGGGTCCGCGTCTACCTGGCCGTCGGGCGTGGCGGCGCCCCGCCGACGAACTTCACCATCGCATCCATCGCCGGGCACCGGTCAGCCACTGGCCGGCCGTCCATCCTGGTCCACGTGGAGAACACCGGCGGCCGGGCCGTCGACCTGAACGGCACCGCGCGCCTGGCCGACGGCCCGGGCAAGACCGCCGCCGGCCCCTTCCGGGCGCAGCAGATCATCAGCCTGGCGCCCGGCCAGACGGGAAACATGACCTTCGCCCCGCCCAGCAGCCTGCCCAACGGTCCCTGGCAGGCCAAGGTGACCCTGACGAGCGGGCTCACCACGAGCGCCGCCACGGCCACCATCCAGTTCGCTCCGCTCGTCACGTCCCGTCCGGGTCTGTCCGTCATGGCCTGGCTCAGCCTGTCCCTCGTCGCGGCCGTCGCCGTCCTCGCCGTCGTCGCCTTCATCGCGGCCCGGCGAGCCGCCCGGCGCCGCCGCGCGCCGGCCTGGCCGGACGGCCCGGACACCCCGGAGAGCCCGGAGGGCCCGGCGGGCTGGTGACTTCCGGCACCGCCGCGACCGGCTCCCGGCGATCTCCGGGCGCGGTCCGGGGCTGGCCCGGACGGACCTGCCTAATTTCGGTTACGGATTGTAATTAATAGTTACTCATAGTTATGTTAATGTGGTGCCCGCTCTCGGGGGATGAGCAGGATCAACGGCTTGGCGATCGGGGGAACGCGGGTGCCTCAGCCGGTTCACGCGCTACGGACCGTACTCATGGCCATGGTGACGAGCAGCCACTCGGCGAGCTTGCGGGTGGCCGGCCTGGCCGGCCGGCATGATCACCCGCGTCGTGACCCGGGGCCGTCCGCTCCGGTCGTCCGATCCGCCCCCGGAGCGCCAAGCTGGCGACCCTGAACCAGAGGCGAGGAATGGCCTGTTCCTACCTGACCCGGCGGATGCTGTCGTGCGCGATGGCCGTGATGCTGGTGACGAGCATGATGACCGTCGGGATGGCCGCGTCCGCACCGAGCGCCGACGCGGCCGGGACGGTCCTGTTCAACCAGCCGTTCCACGACAACACCGTGGACGGCCCGGCGGGATCGGTATCCTTGCCGACCGCACCGGTCGGCGGCGGCAACTTCGCCTGCCTGACCGCTTCGGGCAACGCGACTAAGAACCCGCTCGCCAGCTGCAGCGCCCCGAACGACGCGCAGGGCTCGGGCAAGCTCCGCTTCACCCAGGCGGTGACGGGCGAGGAAGGCGGTGCCTTCGCCAGCACCAGCGTCCCCACCTCCCAGGGCCTGGACGTGACGTTCAGCTCCTACCAGTACGGGGGCACCGGGGCGGACGGGCTCGCGTTCGTGCTGGCCGCCGTCAACCCGGCCAATCCGGCCATCCCCACGGCCATCGGGCAGTCCGGCGGCGCCCTCGGCTATTCGGCCGTGAGCTCGACCACCAACGGCCTGACCGACGGCTACCTGGGCTTCGGCTTCGACGCGTACGGCAACTTCAGCAACAAGTACGAGGGCACGGGCTGCACCGACCCGGCCAACATCGCGCAGCGCATGCCCGGCCAGGTCGTCGTGCGCGGCCCGGGCAACGGCACGGTCGGCTACTGCGCGCTGCAGAGCAGCGCGGCGACGGCGACCTCGCCGTCGCTGACCCTGCGGGCCTCGACCCGCACCGCGTCGCTGGTGCCGGTCGAGGTGGTCTTCAACCCGACCTCCTCATCGGTCACGACGGCCTCCGGCCTCGCGGTGCCGGCCGGCGACTACGACGTCACGTTCACCCCGGTCGGCGGCACGGCCAGGAGCATGGTCGGCGTCCTGCCGGTGGTCCCGTCCGGGCTGTACCCCTCCAGCTGGGTCAGCTCCAGCGGGATACCCAAGCAGCTGGTGTTCGGCTGGGTGGCGTCCACTGGCTCGGTCACCGACTACCACGAGATCGACAACGTGGTGGTGAGCAGCGTCAACCCGGTCCCGCAGCTCGCCGTCTCGCAGACCAGTTACGCGGCGGCGACGCTCGCCGCCGGCAGCCCCGTGACCTACACGGTCGCGGCCAGCGCCTCCGGGGCGGCGGAGAACCAGCCGGTGACGGTGACCGAGACCCTGCCGGCCGGGGTGCTGCCGGTCGGCGCCTCGGGTACCGGCTGGACCTGCGCCGCGCCGAGCGGGCAGTCGATCTCCTGTACGAGCACCAGCACCCCGTTCACCAGCGGCACGATCACGGTGAACGGGGTAGTGACCTCGGGCGGCGTCACCCAGGCGCAGGTCCAGTCCGCCACCAGCGCGGTGGCGTCCTCGGCCGATGCCAGCCCGGCGACGTCCTCGACCGCTCCGGCCGGCACCGTGCCCGCCGCGCCGGTCATCACCGGCATCACGCCCACCAACGGCGCGGCTGGCGGCGCCAACGACGTCAAGATCACCGGCACCGGCCTCGGCGCGGCCACCGCCATCGAGATCGGCACGGCCGCCCAGTTCACGGCGGGTACGCCGACCACGCTGGCGCTGTGCGCGTCCTCGGCCCCCGGCTGCTTCACCGTCGTCAGCGGCACCAGCCTCGACATCTCGTCCATGCCCGGACACGCCGCGGGAGCGGTGACGGTCAAGGTCGTCACCCTGGGCACCTCGGCCAGCACCTCCTACACCTACAACCCGGGGCCGGCCCTGCTGTTCGCCGCGCCGCCGGGCGGCGAGGTGAACGTGGCCTACACCGACCAGCTGACGGTAACCGGCGGCACCAGCCCGTTCACCTGGTCGGTGGGCAGCGGGACGCTGCCGCCCGGGGTGACGCTGAACGCGTCGACCGGGCTGCTGTCCGGCACCCCGACCACCGCGGGCACCTACTCCTTCGCGGTCAAGGTCACCGACGCCAGCGGGCTGACCGACACCCAGCCGGCCACCGTGACGATCATCCCGGGGCCGTCGATGAACTTCGCCGCCCCGCCCGCGGGCTGGACCAACACCGTCTACGGCTACACCCTGACCGAATCGGGCGGCACCAGCCCGTTCACCTGGTCGGTGAGCAGCGGCAGCCTGCCTCCGGGCATCAGTCTCAGCCCCGACGGGAACCTGAGCGGCACCCCGACCGCCACCGGCAGCTACCCCTTCACCGTCAAGGTGACCGACGCCAACGGCCAGAGCACCACCCAGGCCACCAGCATCGGCGTGTCGGCCGGGGTGTCCACCACGTTCGCGGCCCCGCCGACGGCGGTCGCCGGCACGCCCTACAGCTACACCCTCACCGCCACCGGCGGTACCACGCCGTACACCTGGTCGGTCAACGCCGGGACCCTCCCGGCCGGCCTCACCCTGTCCGCCGCGGGCGTCCTGTCCGGCACCCCCACCACCACCGGCAGTTCCACCTTCTCGGTCAACGTGATCGACGCGAACAACGGCATCGCCACCGCCTCGATCACGCTGGTGGTCACCAACTCGGTGGCCTTCACCTTCTCGACCCCGCCGTCCGGGACGGTGAGCACGCCGTACAGCTTCACCCTCACCGCCGCCGGCGGCACTGCCCCTTACACCTGGTCGCTGAGCTCGGGGTCGCTGCCGGCCGGCCTCACGCTGAACACGTCCACCGGGGTCGTGTCCGGCACCCCGACCCTGGCCGGCACCTCCAGCTTTACCGCCAAGGTGACCGACACGAAGGGCAAGACCGCCACCTTCGCCACCTCGATCACCATCCTGAGCAGCATGCTGACCATCGCCGTCAGCGCCAGCACGGCGACCGTGGCACCGGGCGGCACGGTCACCTACACGATCACCGCGACGAACTCGGGCCAGACCACGCTGACCGGGGCCACGTTCACGGACCCGCTCGCGGATGTGCTCGACGACGCCGGCTACGGCAACGACGCCAGCGCGACCGCGGGCTCGGTGAGCTTCGCCGGCGCCAGCCTGACCTGGACGGGGAACCTGGCGGTCGGCGCGAGCGCGACCATCACGTTCTCGGCGACGGTGAGCAAGCCCGACACCGGGAACAAGATCCTGGCCAGCACGGTGACCTCCGCCGCGACCGGCAGCAACTGCGCGAGCGGCAGCACCGACGTGCAGTGCTCGAGCACCGTCAAGGTCTCGATCCTGACGATCGCCATGACCGCGAGCCCGGCGACCGTCACACCCGGCGCCACCGTCAGCTACACGATCACGGTCACCAATGCGGGCGCGGCCGCCTATACCGGCGCGACGTTCACCGACGCGCTGTCCGGGGTACTCGATGACGCCGGCTACGGCAACGACGCCAGCGCGACCGCGGGCTCGGTGAGTTTCGCCAGCCCGAACCTGACCTGGACCGGGAACCTGGCGGCGGGGGCGTCCGTGACCATCACGTTCTCGGTCACGGTGGCCAGCCCCGACACCGGGAACAAGTCCCTGGCCAGCACGATCACCTCCGTCACGGCGGGCAGCAACTGCGCGAGCGGCAGCACCGACGCCCAGTGCGCCAGCACAGTAACGGTGCTGGTGCCGGGCCTGACCACCACGGTGACCGCCGGGACGAGTACCACCACGCCCGGCTCGGTGGTGCAGTACACCATCACCATCACCAACACCGGGCAGACCAGCTACACCGGGGCCACCATCACCGACCCGCTGTCCGGCCTCACCGACGACGCCGCCTACGACAACGACGCCAGCGCGACCGCGGGCTCGGTGAGCTTCGCCAGCCCGAACCTGACCTGGACCGGGAACCTGGCGGTCGGCGCGAGCGCCACGGTCACCTTCTCGGTCACGGTAAAGAACCCCGACACCGGCGAGAAGCTCCTCGTGGACACCATTACCTCCACCGCGGCGGGCAGCAACTGCCCGGCCGGCAGCACCGACGCCCGGTGCACCGCCACGGTCACGGTGCTGGTGCCCGGCCTGCAGATCTCGGCGTCGGCGGGCAGTGGCACGACGGCCCCGGGCTCGGTCGTGCATTACACGGTGACGGTGACCAACTCCGGCCAGACCGCCCACACCGGCGCGACGTTCACCGACCCGCTCTCCGGCATACTGGACGACGCCAGCTACGGCAACGACGCCAGCGCGACCGCGGGCTCGGTGAGCTTCGCCAGCCCGAACCTGACCTGGACCGGGAACCTGGCGGTCGGCGCGAGCGCGACCATCACGTTCTCGGTGACGGTGAACAACCCCGACACCGGCGACATGATCCTGGCCAGCACGGTGACCTCCGGCACCCCCGGCAGCAACTGCGCGGCCGGGAGCGGTAACGCGTCCTGCACCGCGACCGTACCCGTAGCGGTGCTGGCGATTGCGAATAGCTCGGATGTGTCGTCGGCGACGCCGGGTTCGGTGGTGCGGTTCACGGCGATCTTCACCAACGCGGGCCAGACTCCGTACACCGGGATCACGATCGCGTCCGACATCACCGACGTGCTCGATGACGCCAGCCCGAACGGGGACCAGACCGCGACGTCGGGGACGCTGACGCTGACCTCGACCGGGATCTCCTGGACCGGGAGCATCCCGGTCGGCGGCGCCGTCACCGTCACCGGGACCGTCACCGTGAACAACCCCGACACCGGCAACAAGTCCATGGCCAGCACGCTGTCCACCACCGCGGCGGGCAGCAACTGCCCGTCCGGGACCACCGACCCGCGCTGCTCGGTCAACGTGCCGGTCCAGATCCCGGCGCTGAGCATCACCCAGGCCAGCAACGCCACCCACGCGGTCCCGGGCCAGCAGGTCGGCTTCACCGTCACCATCACCGACACCGGCCCCACCGCCTACACCGGCGCCACCGTGACCGACACCTTGAAGATGCTCGGCGACGCCGCCTACGACAATGACGCCGCCGCGACCGCCGGGTCGGTCAGCTACGCCAGCCCGGTCCTGACCTGGACCGGGAACCTGACCCCGGGCGGCACCGTCACCGTCACCTTCACCGTCACCGTGAACAACCCCGACACCGGCGACAAGACCCTGACCGCCGCCGCCGCCTCCACCGCGGCCGGCAGCAGCTGCCCGCCGGACAGCGGCAACGCCGGCTGCGCCGTCACCGTCCCGGTGCTCACCCCGGCGCTGACCATCACCACGGCCGCCAGCCCGTCCACCGCCACCCCGGGCCAGAAGGTCACCATCACCATCACCGTCACCGACTCCGGCCAGACCCCCTACGCCGGGGCCGCGTTCACCGCCCCGCTGTCCGGCCTCACCGACGACGCCGCCTACGGCAACGACGCCGCCGCCACCGCCGGCACCGTCTCCTTCGCCAGCCCGGTCCTGACCTGGACCGGGAACCTGAACCCGGGCCAGGCCGCCACCATCACCTACACCGTCACCGTCAACAACCCCGACACCGGCGACCACACCCTGACCGCCGCCGTGACCTCCGCCACCCCCGGCAGCAACTGCCCATCCGGAACCACCGACCCCCGCTGCACCACCACCACCCCCATC
>JAICWX010000458.1 GCA_025934635.1 Streptosporangiaceae bacterium
AAGCTCCAGCCGCGCAGCCGCACGCATGCCCGCGTCGGCCGCATGGTCCGCCGGCTGCATCTTCTGCGGCCGGAGACGGGGGAGCGGTTCCGGCAGCGCATGGTCACGTTCTTCGGTGACGTCGACGTGCTGCTCACCCCGGTCACCGCCGGACCACCGCTGCCCGCGCGGCCGTGGCACGAGCGCTCTTTCCTGGCCAACGTGACCGCCAATGCGCGCTGGGCGCCGTGGGCGGCCTCCTGGAACCTGGCCGGGCTGCCGGCGATGGTCCTGCCCGGGGGCACCCGGCCCGAAGGGCTGCCGGTCCCGGTCCAGCTCGTGGGCCCCCCGGGGGCCGAAGGCCGCCTTCTCTGGGTCGCCGGAGAGCTGGAGCGGCTGCGGCCGTGGCGCCGGCATGCCCCCGTCTTCGATCCCGCGGGATCCGCGACGGCGCCCCGGTGAGCCCGCCCCCGGTCGCGGCGCGCCGTCCGCGAGGCGTGACGCGTACGACAGCGGGGCACGCGGAAAGCGCGGGAACAGCTCCTCCGCACGGGGCCTTGGCTCCGAGTGATGCATCTAGCCACAGCAACTGACAGGGATCACATGGACCGGCTCGTCGTCCGCGGCGCCCGCGAGCACAACCTCAAGGACGTCCACCTCGACCTCCCGCGGGACGCGCTGATCGTGTTCACGGGGCTGTCCGGGTCGGGCAAGTCCAGCCTGGCGTTCGACACCATCTTCGCCGAGGGCCAGCGGCGCTACGTCGAGTCGCTGTCGGCCTACGCCCGCCAGTTCCTGGGCCAGATGGACAAGCCGGACGTCGACTTCATCGAGGGCCTCTCGCCCGCGGTCTCCATCGACCAGAAGTCGACCAACCGGAACCCGCGGTCGACCGTCGGCACGATCACCGAGGTCTACGACTACCTGCGGCTGCTCTACGCCCGGATCGGCAAGCCGCACTGCCCGATCTGCGGCCGCCCGATCGCCCGGCAGGCCCCGCAGCAGATCGTGGACCGGGTGCTCGAGCTCGAGGACGGCATCCGCTTCCAGGTGCTCGCCCCGGTGGTGCGCGGGCGCAAGGGCGAGTACGGCGAGCTGCTCAGGGAGCTGCAGACCAAGGGGTACTCGCGGGCCCGGGTCGACGGCACGATCGTGCGCCTGGACGAGGCGCTGGCCGGCCAGCTGCCCGCGCTGAAGAAGTACGAGAAGCACGACATCGAGGTGATCGTCGACCGGCTCGCGGTCAAGGACACCGCCCGGCGGCGGCTGACCGACTCGGTGGAGACCGCGCTCGGCCTGTCCGGCGGCGTGGTGGTGCTCGACTTCGTCGACCTGCCGGACACCGACCCGCACCGCGAGCGGATGTACTCCGAGCACCTGGCCTGCCTGTACGACGACCTGTCGTTCGATGAGCTCGAGCCGCGCTCGTTCTCGTTCAACTCGCCGTGGGGCGCCTGCCCGGACTGCACCGGCCTCGGCACCAAGCTCGAGGTCGACCCCGAGCTGATCGTGCCGGACGAGTCCAGGTCGCTCGCCGACGGCGCGATCGCGCCGTGGAGCGGCGGGCACATCAGCGACTACTTCGTCCGGCTGATCCAGGCCCTGGCCGAGACGCTCGGGTTCCGGATGGACACGCCCTGGGCCAAGCTGCCCGCCAAGGCCAAGCAGGCCCTGCTGCGCGGCTACGACCTGCAGGTCCACGTCCGGTACAAGAACCGGTACGGCCGGGAGCGCTCGTATTACACGACGTTCGAGGGCGTCATCCCCTGGGTCGAGCGGCGGCACGCCGAGGCGGAGTCGGACTCGAGCCGGGAGAAGTTCGCCGGCTACATGCGCGAGGTGCCCTGCCCGTCCTGCCACGGCGCCCGGCTCAAGCCGGTGTCGCTGGCGGTGACGGTGGACGGCCGCTCCATCGCCGAGATGTGCGCGCTGCCCATCGGCGAGCTGGCCAAGCTGCTGCTCACCCTGGAGCTGTCCGACCGGGACCAGCAGATCGCCCAGCGGATCGTGAAGGAAGTCAACGCCCGGATGGGCTTCCTGCTCGACGTCGGACTCGACTACCTGACCCTGGACCGGGCCTCGGCCACGCTGGCCGGCGGCGAGGCGCAGCGGATCAGGCTCGCCACCCAGATCGGCTCCGGCCTGGTCGGGGTGCTCTACGTGCTGGACGAGCCGTCCATCGGGCTGCACCAGCGGGACAACCACCGGCTGCTCGAGACGCTGCTGCGGCTGCGCAACCTGGGAAACACGCTGATCGTCGTGGAGCACGACGAGGACACGATCCGGGCCGCGGACTGGATCGTGGACATCGGGCCGCGCGCGGGGGAGCACGGCGGCAACATCGTGGTCTCCGGCACCGTCGAGGAGCTGCTGGCCAATCCCGAGTCGCTGACCGGGGCGTACCTGTCCGGCCGGGAGTCCATCGCCGTGCCGGCCCACCGCCGCAAGCGCGACAAGTCCCGCGAGATCGCGGTCAAGGGCGCGAGCGAGCACAACCTGCGCGGGGTGGACGTGACGTTCCCGCTCGGCTGCCTGGTGGCGGTGACCGGGGTGTCCGGCTCGGGCAAGTCGACGCTGGTCAATGACATCTTGTACAAGGCCCTGGCCCGCGAGCTGAACGGCGCGCGCACGGTGCCCGGCAAGCACACCAGGATCAACGGCATCCAGCACCTGGACAAGGTGGTGCACGTCGACCAGGGGCCGATCGGCCGTACGCCCCGGTCCAACCCGGCCACCTACACCGGCGTGTTCGACCACGTCAGGAAGCTGTTCGCGGCGACCACGGAGGCCAAGGTCCGCGGCTACCAGCCGGGCCGGTTCTCGTTCAACGTCAAGGGCGGCCGGTGCGAGGCCTGCTCGGGCGACGGCACGATCAAGATCGAGATGCAGTTCCTGCCCGACGTGTACGTGCCGTGCGAGGTCTGCCACGGGGCCCGGTACAACACCGACACCCTGCAGGTGCACTACAAGGGCAAGACGATCGCCGAGGTCCTCGACATGCCGATCGAGGAGGCGGCCGGGTTCTTCGAGGCGGTCCCGGCCATCCACCGGCACCTGAAGACGCTGGTCGACGTGGGACTCGGCTACGTCCGGCTGGGCCAGCCCGCCCCGACCCTGTCCGGCGGCGAGGCCCAGCGGGTCAAGCTCGCCTCGGAACTTCAGCGCCGGGCCACCGGCCGGACCATCTACGTCCTGGACGAGCCGACCACCGGCCTGCACTTCGAGGACATCCGCAAGCTGCTCGGCGTGCTCACCCGCCTAGTGGAGACCGGCAACACGGTCATCGTCATCGAGCACAACCTCGACGTGATCAAGACCGCCGACTGGGTGATCGACCTCGGTCCCGAGGGCGGCGCCGGTGGCGGCACGATCGTCGCCTCGGGGCCGCCTGAGCACATCGCCGCGGTCGAGGAGAGTTACACCGGCCAGTTCCTCAAGAAGCTTCTCGACGTCTGAGCCGCGGTTCCCGGTCCTCGGGTCCCCCGCCGCCCGTCGCGGCGGGGACCGGGACAATAGTGCGGTGCGGATCGCTACCGAAGCCGGAGACGCGGAGGCCGAACTCGACCGCCCTCCCGGGGAAGACAGCCCTGGGGGTGCGGGTAAGCCGCCGCGGTTCCTGCTCGTGCTCACCCACGGCGCGGGCGGTTCCGCCGCCGCGCCCGACCTGCTGGCGGCCCGCGATGCCGGGGTGCAGCTTGGCGGCCTGGTGGCGCGGGTCACCCAGCCCTACCGGGTCAGGGGGGCGCGCGCTCCCGGTTCGCCGGACCGCCAAGACGCCGCCTGGATCGAGGTGGTGGCCGCACTGCGCCCGTTCGCGCCCGGCGTCCCGCTCATCCAGGGCGGCCGCAGCAACGGCGCGCGGGTGACCTGCCGCACCGCCGCCGCGGTGGGCGCCCGGGCCGTGATCGCGCTGGCGTTCCCGCTGCGTCCGCCGCGCCCGACGGCACCGTCCAGGCTCGACGAGCTCCGCATGGCGCGCGACAGCGGCGCCAAGGTGCTGGTGGTGAGCGGGGAACGCGACCCGTTCGGGATTCCCGGTGCTAGCGATGCGGACCGGGTAGTGGTGGTGCCGGGGGAGACGCACGCCCTGAAGGGGCATCGTGCCGTCATCGCCGCCGCGGTCACCGAGTGGCTCTACGCCAATTTGTAAAAGGGCCGCCGTGCTGTACGGCGGCGGAGGTGAGGAGGGTCTGGAGAAGGTCGCAGGAGAGTCGTCGGACTAGACATTCCGGGCTATCCCGCGAAATGCCTGGTGAGGGACCTATGCCGCTGGCGCCTGCCCGTCATCGAGCGCCATGCCAACCGGTCGGGGACGGTCGAACGGAGCGAGGTCGGTGGGCCGGTGCGGTGCGATGCAGGCGCCGTCCGGCAGCAATTCTCCCGTGTCTTCGAAGATCACCACGCCATTGCAGAGCAGGCTCCAGCCTTGCTCGGGGTGACTGACGATCGTGTGTGCCGCTTCGCGGTCCGGGGCCGAGGGAGCCGGACAGGGCGGCGTGTGTGGGCACATATCAGTGCCTCCTGGCTGTTTCATCGTGCGTGTTCGGTTGATTTCAGTGTGCCCCAGGAAATGTGAGCGCTCCCATGGCTCATCCGGATTGTTTTTCCGACCGCCATGTGGAGCTTTCCTCTAGTTACCATGTGACACTTTCTGACTACTGATTGTTACTTTTCAGTTTTAGGTGCCGTGTTGAGCAAAACATTGGCCTAGACCAACTGTGCCCCTTCGCGGTGCGCCGCGCAAGCGACACGCACGCTGGGGGAATCGATTGCTGTCCATGCACCCCGTAGGCGACCGCCGCAGCGTGTTATCGCCTACATGTGGAGACGTCGATGCCTGCCCGATGGTTCACCGCACAAACCTCTGAATCTGCTTACGTGCGGCCATCGGCGCCCGGCTCGCGCACCGCTGCACCCGGTACTTCTTGCTGGGTGCGCTCGTCAGGCTACCGCATAGGACATGGTCCGGGCCCGCGGTATGGCCAGAACAGCCGGACGGCTTGAACCCGGTTGATTACCAGGTGAGGCGGCCGGGACGAGAGCTGCCTGAGGAGAGCTCCGAGGTGTTAGTGAGCCGGGTCGTACGCGACGGCGGGGATGCCGGTCAGCCGGTGGGTCTCCCGCAACGTGAGCAGGTGCTCGGCTTGGGCGGTGAGGGCGTGCACCGCCGGCGTGGCCATCTTCTTGCGGCGGAAGATGCGGTCGTCGTAGCCGAGCGGGCCGATCTCCGCGCGCTGGGCGGCGTAGGCGGCCCGCATCGCCGCGGTGAGCGCGGCATCGAGATCCTCGGCCAGGCGCCGCACCTCGGCGTCGGGGGCGTTCCGGTCCTGAGCCTGCCGGAACCGGCTCTCCGCCTCGCGGGCGGCGCCGAGCAGGTCGCCGCGGCGCCCGGCCAGTTCCACGTCGGCCTTGTACCGCTGCTCCGCCTCGCTGCTCGGCTTCGGCCGGCCCATGACCCCAGGTCTCATGAGCACATAGGGTACTTGCGCCCCCACCCCGGCCGCACGCCGGGCCGGTCCTCCGCCCTCGCCCTCACCCAGCGGTCAGCTGTAGTCGCGGAAGGCGGGCCACGCCTTGGCCCACGAGGTCTTCAGGCCGGTGGCTAGGTAGACGGGCACTCCTTGTTCGTCGTCGTCGACGCCGAGGCCGTTCCAGAACGTGGCGATCTGGCGGACGTGGGCGAACTCGCGGCGGAGCAGCCCTGGGTCGAGGTTCACCGCGATGGCCGCGGTGTC
>JAICWX010000549.1 GCA_025934635.1 Streptosporangiaceae bacterium
CACGACGGCGGCGTCGCGCCGTGGCTGGAACTCGCGCACGACAAGGACCTCGTGGTCCGGCACATCGAGCTGAACCCCGACACCACCCTCGACTTCGACGACCTGCGGTCCAAGCTCGGGCCCCGGACCAAGGTGGTCGCGTTCGCCTGGGCCTCCAACGCGGTCGGCACGGTGGTGGACGCGCGCCGGGTCTGCGACCTGGCGCACGAGGCGGGCGCGCTCGCCTGGATCGACGCCGTCCATTACGCGGCGCACGAGCCCGTCGATGTCCGCGCGATCGGCGCCGACGTGCTGCTCTGCTCGCCGTACAAGTTCTGCGGGCCGCACCTGGGGATGGCCTGCGGGCGGGCCGAGCTGATGGAGACCTGGCGGCCCTACAAGGCCAGGCCCGCGCCGACCAGCCCGCTCGGCCGCCGGTTCGCGACCGGTACCCACCCCTACGAGCTGCTGGCCGGGTTCAACGCCGCCACCGACTACCTGGCGTCCATCGGCGGCCTGGCGGCGGTCGCGCCGTACGAGCGGTCGCTGGGGCAGCGCTTCCTGGACGGCATCTCGGACGCGGTCACGGTGTACGGCCTGCCGGGGATGGACGGCCGGGTGCCGACCTTCCTCGTCAACGTCGAGGGGGTGCCCGCCGAGGAGGTCGCCGCCAAGCTCGCCGACGCGCAGATCGGGGTGTGGGCGCACGACTCCTGGTACTCGCTGAACCTGTACAAGCGGCTCGGCTACCCCGACAAGTCGGTCCGCATCGGGTTCATCCACTACAACACCACCGACGAGGTGGACCGCCTGATCGCCGCCCTGGAAGCGGCCCGCGGCTAGCCCTGGAGAAGGTCAGGCGGGGGTGCCGGTGAACGTCTCGGCCAGGGTGCTCAGGTTGATGTTGCCGCCGGACACGATGCAGACGACCTTGCCCGATCCGGCCCGGCCGGACAGCGCGGCGGCCAGCGCGAGCGCGCCCGCGCCCTCGGCGATCAACCGGGCGCGCTCGGCCAGCAGCCGGACGGCGGCGGCGACCTCGGCGACCGGGATGGGCAGGGCTTCGTCCACGAGGGGCGTGACCAGCGGCCACATGGTGTCGAGGACCCGGCGGCTGCCGGCCCCGTCCACGAACGAGGGCTGGTAGTCGACGTCGGTGGGCTGGCCGGCCGCGAACGCGGCGGCCAGCGCCGCGCCGGTCGCGGGCTCGGCGGTGAAGATCTTGGTGTCCGGTCGCAGCGCCTTGACCGCGCTGGCGATGCCGACGGTCAGGCCGCCGCCCCCGTAAGGGATCACCACCGCGTCCGGGTCGGGCAGGTCCTCAAGGACCTCCAGCCCGATGGTGCCGTTCCCGGCCATCACGCCCGGGTCCTGCACCGGGTGCACGAACAGCCCCTCGACCCCGTCGACCCGGCTGGTGACGATCGCGTTCCACCAGTCGCCGTAGGGCACCTTGAGGACCCGCCCGCCGAGCCGCTCGATGGCCTCGACCTTGGCCTGCGGCGCGTGCTCGGGCACCGCGATGGTGGCGGGCACGCCGAGTTCCCTGGCCGCCCACGCGACTCCCTGGGCCATGTTCCCGGCGCTGGCGGTGACCAGCCCCTTCGCGCGCTCCTGGGGGGAGGCGAGCAGCACCGCGTTGGTCGCGCCGCGGATCTTGAAGGAGTTGACCGGCTGGAGGTTCTCGCACTTGAGGTAGATCTCGGCCGGGGCCTCGACGTGCAGCCGCAGCAGGGGGGTGCGGACCGCCGCGCCGGCGATCCGCCCCCGGGCCGCCTCGATCTCCGTCAGTTCGATCACAGTTCGACCTCCGTGCCGATGCCCTGCTGCGTTGCCGTCGCGACGGCGACCTGGGCCGCCGCGAGGTCCTCGACCGCCAGCCCGAGCGAGCGGAACAGCGTCAGCTCGCCCGCGTCACGGCGCCCGGCCGCTGTCCCCGCCAGTACCTCGCCCAGCTCGGCCCGGACGTGCTCGATACCGGGGATCAGGCCCTCGGTGACCGCGAGGCGGAACTCGCCCGCCTCGTTGAGCAGCGACTCCCGGCTGTCGCAGAACAGCGCGCTCGCGGCCACGGTGGCGGTGTCGATCTCGCGGTTCTGTGGTGAGCTGGCCCCGACCGCGTTGAGGTGGGCGCCCGGTTTCAGCCACTCGCGCCGCAGCACCGGCTCGCGGGCGCTGGTCACGGTCACGACCACGTCGGCGTCGCGGAGCGCCGCCTGCGCGCTGACGGCGACCGTGACGCCGGCCAGCCCGGCGGCGCTGGCGTCGGCGACTACCTCCTCGGCGTGCGCGGCGGTCGGCGCGTACACCCGCATTCGCTCGAAGGCGCGCACGCCGGCCAGCGCCCGCAGGTGGGCCCGCGCCTGCGTGCCCGCGCCGAGCACCGCCAGCGTCGCGGCGTCCGGCCGGGCCAGCGCGCCGGTGGCGACCGCGGTGACGGCGGCGGTCCGCACCGCCGTGATCGCGGAGGCGTCCAGGATCGCGGTCGGCACCCCGGTCTCGCCGTCGAACAGGGTGACCAGCCCCTGGTGCGCGTCGAGGCCGCGGGCGGGGTTGCCGGGCATGATGCACACCGTCTTCAGCGCGAACGTGGCGGCATCGTCGCCGCGACCGCGGCTCCAGCCGGGCATCAGCCCCATGAAACCGGCCGCGTCCGGCGGCATCATCACCGACCGCAGCGGCATGAACGTCTCGGCCCGGGCGTGCCCCGTGAGCACCGCCGTCATCGCCTCCGCGCACGCCTGCGGCGGCAGCGCCGCCAGCACGTCGCGGTGGCTGAGTACCAGCACCCGCATCAGCCCAGCGCCCTTTCCACCATCGCGGTCTCGGCGATGTTCAGCGGGTTGCGCAGTGCCTCGCCGACGACGGCCAGGTGGGCCGGCCGGCCGGGGCCGACCACGATCTGCCCGACCCGCTCGTCGGCGAGCAGCCAGGCGAGGGCGAGGCCGCCGATCGAGATGCCGCGGTCCGCGGCGATCGCGGCCAGCCGGTCCAGCGCGTCGAAGACCGGCCCGCGGACGAACTCGCCGTACGGCTCGGGCCGCTGGGTCATCCGGGAGCCGGCCGGGAACGGCTCGCCGCGGCGGTACTTGCCGGTGAGCCAGCCGCCGGCGAGCGGGCTGAACGCCCCGTAGGAGACGCCGCGGGCCGCGCACAGCGCGAGGACGTCCTGCTCCGGCTGCCGCGCGAGCAGCGAGTAGCTGTTCTGGACGGCGCTCGGCGCCCCGGCCGCCAGGGAGGCGTCCAGCTGGGCGGCGGTGAAGTTGCTCACGCCGTACGCGCCGATGGCACCGTCCGCCCGGGCCTGCTCGAACGCGCCGAAGGTCTCGGCTAGGGGCACGTCCGGGTCGAACTCGTGCGCCAGGTACAGCTCGACGTGGCCGACCCCGAGCCGTTCCAGGCTCGCGGGCAGCTGCCGGGCGATGCGTTCCGGTTTCAGGCCGTGGTCCCCGCCGGCCCGCATCGGGTTGTAGGTCTTGGTGGTGAGCTGCGGCCGGACGCCGCGGGAGGCGATCCAGCGGCCGATCGCGGTCTCGCTGCGGCCACCGCCGTAGGCGTCGGCGGTGTCGAAGTGGGTGAGGCCGAACTCCCAGGCCGCGTCCATCAGCTCGAAGGCCTGGTCCTGGGTCAGGCCCTGGCCGAAGAAGGCCGGCGCCGAGCCGACGCCGCCGAAGTTGCCGCAGCCCAGCGCGACCCGGGGAATCGTGAGACCGGAGCGCCCGAGCGGCCCCCTGACCACCAGCGTCTTGTCCATCAGCCAGGGCTGCCGCTAGTGATCATTCGGGCATTCAATCAGTTCCCTGAGTGCCCGGGCAACGAGCGTCGCACGTGTCCGCGTCTCAACTTATCGAAGTATGTTTCGGTCAAGTATACTTCGATAATGAATGATTCACCTGGTGAGGTGCCACTCAAGCCGCCGCACCTCTTCGGCCGGGATGCCGAGTGGATGGGGCTCACGGGCTTCGCCGCCGATGCCCGTCCCGGTGCCACGCTGGGCGTGGTGAGCGGGCGGCGCCGGCAGGGCCGGCTCCGCTGCGGGGGCGGGCAGGCCTCGAATTGGCCGTCCACCCCTTCGGCTACCGGGACG
>JAICWX010000158.1 GCA_025934635.1 Streptosporangiaceae bacterium
AGCCACACGTCGCCGATCACGCGGGCGATCGCGATGTCGTCGGCCGACGGCTGGCCGTCGTGCATGGCCCGGGTGAACATCTTTTCCATCTGCCGGGCGACCGCGTTCAC
Source organism: Streptosporangiaceae bacterium (assembly GCA_025934635.1). The sequence continues at coordinate 111 of JAICWX010000158.1, forward strand.
CTCGGTCGCCGCGGTCGGGTCGGCGAACATGAACGCCCTGGTCATAGCCTCGGTGAGCATCGGCTCGCGCTGCATCGTCCGGGTCACCCGGGAGAGCACGTGGACCATGCGGTCGTACGGCGTGTCCCCCGGGACCGGCCGCCGGTCGAGCTTCTCCTGGGTCCGCTCGAACTCCAGCACCAGCGCGGACACCAGCAGGTGGATCTTGGACGGGAAGTAGCGGTAGAGCGTGCCGAGCGCCACGTCGGCCCGTTCGGCCACCGTCCGCATCTGCACCGCGTCGTAGCCGCCCTTGGAGGCCAGCGCCAGCGTGGCGTCCAGGATCCGCTTGCGCCGCTCGCGCTGCGCCGCCGAACCGAATTCCGTGTCGCCGGTGCCGCTGAGAGTGTCGCTGGTACGTGTTCTCGCTGTTGCCATGGAGATCCCTTGCCGTGTCCGTCCGCCACAAGAATACCAAGCGCACCGCCGGTGATTACCCTGGCCGGCCTGGCCGCCTACAGGTGGAACGTGTTCTAATTCTGACTATACGAGCGAAAGGGGAATTGTGCCGATCGCGATGACGCAGGAGCAGCGGGCCCTGCAGGAGTCGCTGCGCGACTGGGCTAAGCACGCGAGCCCGGTCACCCTGGTCCGGGCGGGCGAAACGGCCGCGCTCCCCCCGGGCCTGGCCGAGCTCGGCGTCTTCGACATCCCGCGCGACGGCACGATGACCGACCTAGCCGCCGCCCTCGAAGAACTAGCTGCCGCCCTGACCCCCGGCCCGGTACTCCCCGCACTGCTAGCGGCCGTCCTGCAAGAACCGCGGGCCACCGTGGCCCTCACCCCCGGCACCCTCCAGGCCACAGAAAACCCCGACGGCACCCTGCGCGTCAGCGGCCTGACGGACCCCCTGCTCCCCTCCGGACCGAACCTCCTCACCTCCGCCGCCACCGCCGACGGTGACGCCTGGATACTCCTCGGCCAGGACCGGCCAGGCGTCACCGTCTCCCCGCTCACCCCGCTCGACTTCTCCCGCGAGCTGGCCACGATCCGCCTCGACGACGTGATCATCACCCGGCAAGACCGGCGCCCCGCCCTGACCACCGACCGCGTCCGCGACCTGGCCGCCACCCTGTTCGCGGCCGAGGCCGCCGGGGTGGCCGCCTGGTGCGCCGGCACGGCCGCCGCCTACGCGAAGACCCGCCGCCAGTTCGGCCGCCTGCTCGGGGAGTTCCAGGCGGTCAAGCACCTGTGCGCCACCATGGCCTGCCGGGCCGAACGCGCCGCCGCCCTGGCCGGGGGCGCCGCCCGCACCGCCGACGAGGACCCCGGCGGACACCCGCTGGCCGCCGCGGCGGCCGCCGCCCTGGCCGTCGACGACGCGGTGGAGAACGCCAAGGACTGCATCCAGGTCCTCGGCGGCATCGGCTTCACCTGGGAACACGACGCCCACCTGTACCTGCGCCGCGCCCTGGCCCTGCGCCACCTCCTCGGCCGCACCCGCCCCTGGCTGACCCGCACCGCCACCCTGGCCCGCACGGCTACCCTCCGCACAGGGCCGCCCGCCCCCGAGCCGGAGCCGGCACCGGAATACCAGGGCATCGCCGCCTGGGCCGGCCCCGCCATCGAAAAGTACGGCACCCCCGTTCAGCAGGAGCGCTTCCTCGGCCCGACCCGGCGGGCCGAGATCACCTGGTGCCAGCTGTTCAGCGAGCCCGAAGCCGGCTCCGACCTGGCGTCGCTCCGCACCAGGGCCACCCGCACCGCCAACGGCTGGCTGCTGACCGGCCAGAAGGTCTGGACCTCGCTGGCGCACCAGGCCGACCGCGCCATCTGCCTGGCCCGCACCGACCCCGCCGTGCCCAGGCACCAGGGCATCACGTACTTCCTGGTCGACATGGCCGCGCCCGGCATCGAGATCCGCCCGCTGCGCGAGATCACCGGCCGCGAGCTGTTCAACGAGGTCTTCCTGGACGACGTGTTCGTCCCGGACGACTGCGTGCTCGGCGCCCCCGGCGACGGCTGGCGGATCGCCCGCTCCACCCTCGCGTCAGAGCGGGTCGCCATCGGCGCCGGATCCGACCTCACCCAGCTGCTCGCCGTCACCAGTTCCGACCCAGAATTCACCGAACGGGCAGGCTTCCACGTGGCCACCGCCCACGCACTCGCCCTCCTCGGCGAACGCGAAACCCACCCCGCCATCCGCAAGCTGCTCGGCACCGAGCATCGCCAGGCGGTCGCCGAGACCGCGCTGCAGCGCCTCGGCCCGGCCGGCGCCGCCGAGACCGAGGCCAGCCAGGAGTTCCTGCTCACCCGCTGCCTGTCCATCGCGGGCGGCACCACCCAGATCCTCCTCTCCCAGATCGCCGAAAGGGTCCTTGGACTGCCCCGATGATGGACTTCACCCCCAGCGAATCCCAGCAGGCAGTAGCCGGCCTGGCCGCCGAGGTACTCACGGCGGCCGACCCCTGGAAGGAACTTGCCAAGGCCGGCCTGCTGTCCCTGGACGTTCTCGATACCACCACCCTGCTCACCGAGATCGGCCGCCGCGCCCCCCAGCTCGCCATGAAAGCCCTGGCCACGGTCATGACCGGTGCCTTGCCGGTCAACCGCTGGGGCAGCGACCAGGTCAAGGACGAGCTCCTGCCCGGAGTGGCTTCCGGAGAGCTGATCCTGACCGCCGCGATCCGCGAAGCGCCGCTGGCCGAGGAGGCGGCCCGCATCCTCATCCCGGTCCCCGCCGGAGTGGCCCTCGCGGACCCCGGCTCCGATGACATCACCCTGACCCGCCTGCCCACCTCGAGCGGCTATCCCGCGTTCATCGTCCACCTGACCGGCCCATCCGTGAACTCCATGCTCGGCGGCCCCGACTGCCTGGCCGACCTGCGGCACCTGGCCGTGGCCGGGGCGTGCGCCCTCATCGACGGCGCCGTGGCCGGGGCGCTGGCGCTGACCCGGGACCACGTCGCGACCCGGCAGCAGTTCGGCCGTCCGCTGGCCGCCTTCCAGGCCGTCTCCCAGCAGGTCGCCGAGGTCTACATCGCGTCCCGGACCATGCACCTGGCCACGCTGTCGGCCTGCTGGCGGCTGAGCGAAGGCCGCGACCCGGGCGCCGACCTCGCGGTCGCCGGGTACTGGTGCGCCCAGCAGGCCAGCCAGGCCGTTCGGCGCTGTCATCACTTGCACGGCGGGCTCGGAATGGACGTGACCTATCCCTTGCACCGGTTTTCCGCCCTGGTCATGGACTTGACCAGGTACCTCGGCGGCGCGGAGTACCAGCTGGAGCGCAATGCGGGAGAGTGTCATGTTCATTGACCTGACCCCGGCCCAGCTCGCGCTCCGGGCCGAGCTGCGCGCCTACTTCGCCCAGCTGATGCCGCCCGCCGAGCACGCCGCGCTGCTCACCGAACGGCACGGCACCGTCTACCGTGACGTGGTGCGCCGGATGGGGCGCGACGGGTGGCTCGGGGTGGGCTGGCCGCAGCGGTTCGGCGGCCGCGGGTTCGGCCCGCTGGAGCAGCAGATCTTCGCCGACGAGGCGGCCCGCGCCGACGTCCCGCTGCCCGCCGTCACCCTGCAGACCGTCGGCCCCACCCTGCAGGAGCACGGCACGCCCTGGCAGCAGGAGTTCTTCCTGCCGCCGATCCTGACCGGCGAGCTGCACTTCGCCATCGGCTACACCGAGCCGGAAGCCGGCACCGACCTCGCCTCGCTGCGCACCCGCGCTGTCCGCGACGGTGAGGATTACATCGTCGACGGGCAGAAGATCTTCACCACCGGCGCCCACGAGGCCGACTACATCTGGCTGGCCTGCCGGACCGATCCCGAGGCGCCCAAGCACAAGGGAATCAGCATCCTCATCGTGGACACCCGCGACCCGGGTTTCTCCTGGACCCCGATCATCACCCACGACGGCGCCCACCACGTCAACGCGACGTACTACAGCGGCGTGCGGGTGCCGGCCCGGATGCGGGTGGGAGAGGAGAACAGCGGCTGGCGGCTGATCACCACCCAGCTCAACCACGAGCGGGTGATGCTCGGCCCGGCCGGCCGGATCGCCGTCCTGCACGACCGCGTGCGCGCCTGGGCCGCCCAGCGGTCCCTGCTCAGCCGCCCCGACGTCCAGCGTGCCCTGGCCCGCGCGTCCGCCGTCATCCGCGTCAACGAGCTGCTCAACTGGCAAGTGGCCGCCGCCCCGGCCCTCGACGTGGCCGACGCCTCGGTCACCAAGGTCTTCACCTCCGAGCAGATCCAGGTCATCGGCGCCGAACTGGCCGAGCTGGTCGGCCGCCACGCCGACGCCGACCCCGCCACCGCGGAGCTGATGGCCTGGCTCGACGTCCAGCTCAAGCGCAACATCGTGCTGACCTTCGGCGGCGGCGTCAACGAAGTCCAGCGCGAGCTCATCGCCATGGCCGGCCTCGGCCTCCCGCGGGCGCCCCGGTGAAAGGCGAGCAGAGATGAACGACGAGCAGAGATGAACGACGAGCAGATCCGCGAGGCCGCCGCCCGCATCATCGCCGCCGGCGACAGCGAGCCCCGCGCCGCCCGCGACCCGGTGAACCTCCCGATGATCCGCAACTGGATCGAGGCGATCGATCCCGGGAGTGACCCTGCCCCGGACACCGCCCCCCCGTCGATGATCCAGGCCTGGACCATGCCCGGCCTGCACGGCGCCCGCGCCGGCGACGACCCCATGAGCCAGATCAACCAGGTCATGGACCAAGCCGGGTTCACCTCGGTCGTCGCCACCAACTGCGACCAGTCCTACCCGCGCTCCCTCAAGCTCGGCGAGCACCTGACCGTCCGCACCCGGCTCCTGGACGTCACCGGTCCCAAGCGCACCGCCCTCGGCGAAGGCTGGTTCGTCACCACCCAGAGCACCTGGTTCTCCGACAACGAGCTCGTCGCCACCATGGACTTCCGCATCCTGAAGTTCAAGCCCCGCGAGTCCACCCTGCCGCAAGCCCCCACGACCACCAGCCCCAACAGCCCCATGCGACCCCTGGTCACCCCGGACACCGCCTTCTTCTGGGCGGGCACCGCCGTCGGCGAACTCCGCATCCAGCGCTGCGCCGCTTGCGGCGCCCTGCGCCACCCGCCGGGGCCGATGTGCCCGGCCTGCGGCCACCCCGCCGACGGCGGCTACGTGGTCGCCGCCGGGACCGGCGAGGTCTTCAGCTACGTGATCCACCATCACCCGCCGGTGCCGGGCAAGAAGCTGCCGATGGCGGTCGCGCTGGTGCAGTTGCCCGAGGGCGTGCGGATGGTCGGCGAGCTGCCCGGCGTCCGCCCGGACCGGGTGCGGATCGGGCTGCCGGTGCAGGTCGCGTTCGCCCGGGTGGACGACGACCTGACGATGCCCGCCTGGCGTCCGGCCGAGGGAATGCTCCCGGACCGGGTGATCGACGTGACCCCCACCTTCGTGATCTCCTCGGCCCTGGCCACCCGCGACTTCCAGGACGTGCACCACGACCGGGACCTCGCCGTCATGCGCGGCTCGAAGGACATCTTCATCAACATCTTGACCACGACCGGCCTGGTCCAGCGCTACGTGTCGGCCTGGGCCCCGGACGCGGCCGTCCGCGCCGTCTCCATCCGGCTCGGCGTGCCCTGCCACGCGGGGGAGACTCTCACCCTGAGCGGCCAGGTCAGCGAGGATGACGGGGACGAGCAGGTCGTCGCCGTGACCGGCCGCTGCCGCCTCGGTGACCACGTCACCGCCACGGTCAGGATCGCCCGGTGAGCGCGTCACTGGCCGGTTCGGCCGCCATCGCCGGCATCGGCGCCACCGAGTTCTCCAAGGATTCCGGCCGCAGCGAGCTGCGGCTCGCCGCCGAGGCGGTCCGCGCCGCCCTCGACGACGCCGCGCTGGACCCGGCCGACGTGGACGGCATGGTCACGTTCACCATGGACAGCAACGCCGAGATCGCGGTCGCGCGCGAGCTCGGCGTCCCCGCGCTGCGGTTCTTCAGCCAGATCGGCTACGGCGGCGGCGCCGCCTGCGCCACCGTGCACCAGGCCGCGATGGCGGTCGCCACCGGGGCGGCCAGCGTGGTGGTCTGCTACCGGGCACTGAACGAGCGCTCAGGGCGCCGGTTCGGCCGGGTCGCGACGGGCGCGGTGGCCACGCCCACCACCTCCGGCGTCGACAGCGGCTGGCACTACCCGATGGGTATCGCCACGCCGGCCGCCACGGTCGCCATGATCGCCCGCCGTTACATGCACTGCTACGGTGCGACCAGCGAGGACTTCGGCCGGGTGACGGTGGCCGACCGCCGCCACGCCGCCACCAACCCGCATGCCTGGTTCTACCAGCGCCCGGTCACGCTGGCCGAGCACCAGGCCTCCCGGTGGATCGCCGAGCCGCTGCGGCTGCTCGACTGCTGCCAGGAAAGCGACGGCGCCGTCGCCGTGGTCGTCACCAGCGCGGACCGGGCCCGCAAGCTGCCGCACCCGCCCGCCGTCATCCGCGCCGCCGCCCAGGGCGCGGGCGCCGACCAGTTCACCATGACCAGCTACTACCGTGACGAACTGACCGGCCTGCCGGAGATGGCCCTGGTCGCGGACCAGCTCTGGCGCCAGGCCGGGATGGCCCCGGCCGACATCCGGACCGCCATCCTCTATGACCACTTCACCCCCTACGTCCTCATCCAGCTGGAGGAACTCGGCTTCTGCCAGCGCGGCGAGGCCCGGCACTTCATCGCCGACGGCGCGATCGAGCTCGACGGCCGCCTGCCGGTCAACCCGCACGGCGGCCAGCTCGGCGAGGCCTATATCCACGGCATGAACGGCATCGCCGAAGCGGTCCGCCAGGTCCGCGGCACCTCGGTCAACCAGGTCCCCGGCGACGGCCCCGTCCTGGTCACCGCCGGCACCGGCGTCCCCACCAGCGGCCTGATCCTCAGCGGCGACTGATCCGTTCCCGATCTCAGCGGGCCCCGATAGCAGCAGGGCCGCGATCACGCCGGCCGCGGCGATGATCAGGCCGAAGCCCGTCCAGACATCGCGGGCCATCGGCGGCTTGGTGGCCAGGCCGGCCGGCAGGTCCGCGATGAGCGCGTCCAGGTCGCCTTGGACCTGCGAGGCGGACACCCGGGCGACCCGCTCATCGTGTTCACCCTCGGTCAGCCGCCCCTGCTCCAGCGCGGCCGCGAGGATGCGCATCACCTGATCACGAGCGACGGCGTGGGATGCGTGCAGCACCTCCCTACTGCCCAGGCCAGCGTCACTGTCACCCGGGCCGACGTCCCTACTGCCCAGGCCAGCGTCTCTGTCACCCGGACCCGCGGCCATCATCGCTGTCGCCGCGAGTGCCGCGAGTTGATCAGCAGGTACGCCCCGAGCGCCCAGAAGACGACGTACACGACCGCGGTCAAGGCGATCCCGTCCGCCAGCGTGGTGTTCGGTCCGCCGGGGGTGAGCAGGAACCCGACGATGCCCGGCAGGAACACCGCGTACTCGATCCGCCAGGCGATCCTCGTCGCCCGCCAGGGGTCGCGCGGCCGCCGGACTCTGGCTGGTTCGACCGGGATGTCGGCAGTGACCTCGGCGGTGACCTCGGCGGTGACCGCGGCCAGTTCCGCGTACGTCCGCGACGCATCAGGCCCTGCCATCACGGCGCCTCCCCAGCCAGCGCGATGCACGGAAGCGTAACCCCATCGCCTGACGCCTGGCTACCCTCCGGCGCCCGGCCAGCGATCTGATTCTGCCTCCGGCCATTTAACGGTAAACCGGGAGCCGTCGCAGTACAGTGGTCAGGAGAGTCATTCCGGTGCAGTACTTACAAGCAGGGCACTGACAAGCAGGCGTGGGGGAATACGGGATGCGAGCCTGGCCGGTACGTCTATTGTGGTCGATTTTAGTCCTTTTCCTGGCATTGTTCATGACATGCACGGGTCGGTACGCCTATCGGTCCGTTGTGTACCACGGTGACAACGTCAGCTTCACGTCCTGTCCGGTCCCCCTCATCTACGGGGAGAACGACGTCTGCGTAGCCCGCTTGCAGCGACTCCTCGACGCCGACCTCCCGCACGCAGGCCTTCACCACGACGGGATATTCGGTCATAAAACACTCGCGGCTACCCGCGAGTTTCAATCCAGCCACAACCTTCAGGTGACCGGAAAAGCCGACCCCGCCACCCTCCAGATCCTGAAGGCCCTCGCTCCAGAACCCGGCAGCCTCCCGGTCGCGGCCATACTGCTCACCGCCGCGATCATTGGCACGATATTGCTGGGAAAAGGATTCTCGCATAGCTTTCGGTCACCCCCGACCCTTTAGGTCGGATATCGGGTGGGTTCGGTGGTGTATTGCCGTCCGGCTGGGGTGGTCCAGGTGAACGTCCCGTCCGGGTGCTGTACTGCCTTCCAGCGGGGGTCCTGCTTGAGCTGATGGTCATGCCGGCATTTAGGACCCCCGTTACAGAGGCACGTCCGGCCGCCTTTGTCGTAGGGGATGTTGTGCTCGAAGTCGGCGCGAGCGGACGGGCGTCCGCACATGGGTGCGGTGCACGTGGCGTGCCGGATCTGGGTCAGGTGCCTGAGCTTGACGCCCGGGTCGTGGCCCCGGGCCTGGTGCCGGTGATCGCAGTCACCGGCCGGGATCGGGTGGATCTCGAGGACCCAGGCCCGCTGGCCGGGGACCCCAGTGGTGAACCGCCAGCGCCCGTATCCGCCGGGCGGCCCGGGTCCGATGGAGGTGAGGGTGAACCCGGTGCTGGCGGCACCGGGCGGGCTGGTCCCGCCGGGTGGCCCTCGTTTGCGCCGTCTGGCCTGGCGGCGGGGTTCGGGGCGGGCGCAGGCGTGCCCGATGGCCCGGCCCCGGTGGTCGGTGACGGTCAGGCACCACGTGGTGTTGGGGTTGGCTGCTGAGGCCGTGGCCAGGTCGCGGGCCTGCCACGGGTCCACCGGGCCGAGCCCGTCGAGCAGGCCAGGCCGGTCGGCGAGGCCGAGCAGGGTCGCCAGCGGGGTGGTGAGGTGGTTCCGGCCGGCGTACCCGGCGGGGACCGGGGGAATCCCGCCGCCGTTCCCGACGGGACTCCCGCCGAGGGCCGGGCCTGCGCCGGAGCCGGGCGCCCGGTGCGGCCCGGCCGGGTGATCGGCGCCGATGTCGCGTGGGGTCGTGCCACGGAAGCCGGCCGGGCGGGAGTCCTGGTCCAGCAGCAAATCGATCAAGGCGCGGGCGCGGAGCACATCCATCCCGTCCTCCGCCCCGGCGGCCTGCAGTTCGCGGGCCCACCAGGTGATCCGCTGGTCCATCGCGAGCACCTGCGCCGCGGGGAGCTCGCGCCCGGCCAGGGCGGCGTTGCCGGAGTCTTCCCGCCAGCGTTCCACCCGGGCGTTCCGGGCGCCGTGCTCCCGCGCCTTCTTCGCCTTCTCTGGGTTGACCTGCGCGGCGGCCAGGGCAGCCGTGCGGCGCAGCGCGGCCGGGCTCAAGCCTCTGGCCCGGCCCAGGATCAGCTGCTCAGCCTGGCGGCCCTCGTCCGGATCTAGCAGCGCCAGCTGCCGGGCGATGATCTGCACTTTGGAATGCCGCAGCAGCCCGTCCCGGAACAGCGCCCGGGTACCGGGCAGCTTGACCTCCAGGTCATGCGCCAGGGACAGCACCCCGTCCGCGGCGGCCCGGTTCTCGGCCAGCGCCCACTTGACCTCGTCGCCGGCTGAGTCCAGGTACGCCTGCGGCATCCGCGCCCGGCCCTCCAGACGGCAGCCGGGGGCCGGCCGGCGACGGATCAGCTCGGCCGCTGCGGCGTGCTTGAGCGCGCAGGCGGCGGCCTCGGCCCGGTCGGCGGCGGTGATCAGCCCGATGACCTCATCCTCGGACGCCTCCCCCAGCCGGCCGCTGCCCACCGCGGTCTCGATGAACCCGTGCAGGGCCGCCGACCCGGCCGCGGCATCCAGGCACTCCCCGGCGCCGAACCCGCCCGCCGGACCGCCGGAAACACCGGGAGCAAGGTCCGCCGACCCGGGCAGCCCCGGGCCGCGCGGACCCCGCCGGCGGGCCTGGTCCGCAGCGACCCTCCCGGCCAAGTCCGCGGTCCCCGCCCGGGCAAAGCACGCCGCATCCGCCGTCCGCTCAACCGCGAACCGGCCCGTCTCGGCCTCGATTGCGGCCAGGTCCTCACCCGGCGGCAGCACACAGCCCTCCGGGTCCAGGTAGTCCTCGTCATCATCACCGGGCGGCTCGTCCTCATCGAGGTCCAGCGCCAGCCACGCCTCCCACTCCGCCGGGTCAGCGGCGAACGATTCCAGGGGCGTGAACCCCGGGTCCTCGTCCGGACCGGGATCAGGAGAAGCGGAGAGCGGGTGCACGCGCCACCCCCGTTCGGAAGAAAAGTGTCCAGAACATAATATCGCGCGCTGAGCATGATCACAAGCTCACTTAGTAATATTCAAAAAAGAAAACGATATTCTTGATGTAGACAATAGTGACGTTTGCCAGGGAGCGATGTAATGCTGAGACGGTGGAAGCAGAGGTGATGCAACACGGCACCACAAACCGCAACGGCACCACAAACCGCGAAGACACCGCACGTCGCGGACCACGCTGGTGGCAGCGGATACGACGCCAGCTCCTGCCGCCACCAGAGGCGATCCTGGATCAGCTGAACCGCCAACTCGCGGTGCTGGAGGAAGCGCGGACCGAGCTTGAGGCTGGCTGGATTCAGGGTGGCTGGTGGGCAGTTGGTTCGGCGGACGGCGACCGCAGGCTGGTGACCGGGCTCGAGGCCGGACTGGCGGCTGCGGGCGGCCGCCCGGCCCGCGTTGCCGGGGTCTGCCTGGTCGGCGCGCTAGTCCGGGCCGGCACCGGCGGCACCGGCGGCACCGTCGGCACCGGTGGCAGCGGCGCCGACGACGAAAACGCCGGCACCGGCGGGGACGACCAGAACGCGGGCACCGGCCGAGCCGTCGACGCGGTATACGAAGCGCTCTGGACCTCCCGCAGCCAGGAAACCGTCACATCGCCAGCCGAGCTGTCCGGAAGCCTGCCGCCCGAGCCCGTGCCACCGTCAGTACCCCTGCTGCCGCCGGTGCCCCCGCCCGCGGTCCGGCTGGCCCGGGTGCGCACGATCACCCAGTGGAACGACCGGCCCGGACGCACCAAGGCCGAGGTCCTGACCGTAGTCGACCGCGCCATCAGCGCCACGATCATGACCCTGCTGGCCACCCCAGCCCCGAAAGCACCAGCCCCGCAAGCACCGACCCCGAAAGCACCGACCCCGAAAGCACCGACCCCGAAACCAGCCCCGCAAGCACCAAGCACGCTAAAAGCAGACCCCTCAGAAAACCCACCACCGCCCGCGGATCCGGCACGCTGACATCCGCCCGTCCCGCCAGCGGCCCGCCCCCCTCAGCATGAACCCCCACGACCACCTTGGGCCGCCCGCTACGCCCGGCCCACGCATCCACCTCCGCCACCGCGGCCAGGTCACCAACGTCGTCACCCGCATACAGAACCGCCGCCGTGTCATCCCCGATGAGCTCCCGGATCGCGGTGCCCTTGTCGATGCCGGGCAGGCAGATCTCCAGGACCTCCCGCCCCGGACGCACCCCCATTCCCGCCGCCGCCGCGGCCTCCTCGACTGGCTCACGCACCTGCTCGAGCACCCGTTCCGGCTTCGCGGTCAGCCGGGCGTGCACCACCAGCGACAAGCTCTTGTCCTCAATCCACACCGCAGGCTCCCGAACGAGGCCGGCCACCAGCCCCGGCAACCGAACCCGCAGCTCCGCCAGCCCAGGCGGCGGCGTAGCGGCCCGCAGCGTGCCCGCCTCCCACCTCTCGGCGCCGTGGGTGCCGTAGATGACGATGCCCGGTATCGCCCCGAACCCGCTGACCCGCAGCAACGACGCCACACTGCGCCCGGTCACCACGGCCAGGGTCGCTCCCGTGGCCCGCACGGCGCGCAAGACCTGACCGGCACCCGGGACCGGGCGCGCGTCCTCAGGGTGCGGCGATATCGGCGCCAGCGTGCCATCGAAATCAAGCGCGACCAAAGTCCGGGCCAGCTCGGCAGCAGACGCCCGCAGCCGGAACGGCGTCACCGCTCGCCGACGGTGACGAGGACCTTGACATGCTGCCCCGACGAGGCGAGCTCGAACGCCTCGGCCACCTCATCGAGCGGCCGGGTAGCGGTCACGAAATCCGCCTTCCTGATCGTCCCGGCCTGCAGCAGCGCAGCAGATTCGACATAATCCTCAGGCAAATAGGTAGCGCTGCCCTGAATCCGGATCTGGTGGTCCTGGATGACCGGCAGCGGGACGGTCACCGCCGCGGCCGGAACGCCGACCACGACCACCGTGCCGCCCTTGTCGGCCATCGCGATCGCCTGATCCAGCGAGGACTGGATCGCGACGCAGTCGAAGACGACGTCGGCGCTGCCGCCGAGCAGCCCGCGCACCTCACCAGTCACATCCGCCCCCCGCGCGTCGATGGCCGCGTCGGCGCCGAGCGCCCGGGCCCGCGAGCGCTTACCCGGGTTCGGGTCCGTGACCACGACCGTCCCGACACCGTGCGCGCGGAGCACGGCGAGGGTGAACAGGCCGATGGTGCCGGCGCCCAGCACCGCGACGGACCGCCCGGCGACCTCCCCGGCCAGCCGCACGGCGTGCACCGGCGTCGACAGCGGCTCGATGAGCGCCGCGGTGTGGTCGTCCAGCGACTCCGGCACGGGATGCAGCCGGTTCGCGGCTAGCGTGAAGTAGTCCGCCATGCCGCCCTGCGGGTAGCCGCAGCCGAAGAACTTCAGGTTCTCGCACAGGTTCTCGCGCCCGGTCGTGCACATCTTGCACGTCCAGCAGGGCAGGTCCGGCTCCACGATGACCCGCTCGCCCAGCGTCAAGTCCCGCGCCGGCCGCCCCGGTCCCGGTCCCGCTCCCGGCGGACCGAGTGCCTCGACGATCCCGACGACCTCATGGCCCGGCCGGTAGGGCAATGGAACGAACGGGTGGCTTCCACGCACCGCGTGCAGGTCCGAGCCGCATACTCCGGCAGCGCGTGTCCGCACCAGCGCCTCACCCGGCCCCGGGGCCGGGATGTCCGCGTCCTCCACCGTGATCCGTCCCGGATAGGCGACCACTCGCCTCATAACACCGACTCCTTCGCCAGAGAATCGAGATCACCGAGGGTCGCGCGCACGCCCCGCGAGCGCAGGGAGCCCAGGATCCCCAGGTACACCCGGATGAACCGCGGATCACCGGCCAGGTCACCGAAGACCGGCCGGTTGTCCTCCAGGAACGCGGCCGGATAATCACCGTGCCGGAGCGCCGCCGCGCGCAGCTGCGGAGCCCGCGCATCGTCCATGTCAAAAACCTCGCCGCTCTCGTCGGTGCCCTCGCAGAACCGGGCCCAGCAGGCCACCACGGCCGCGGCCCGGGTGAACGGCCCGCCGGCGGCGAGCTGCTCGCGCACCACCGGGAGGAGGAACTTGGGAATCAGGTCGGAGGCGTTGGCGCACAGCCGGGCCACGGTGTCGCCGACCTCGGGGTTGGAGAACCGCTCGATGAGCTGGTGCGCGTAGTCGGACAGGTCGATGCCGGGCACCGGCCGCAGCGTGGGAATGGCCTCGACCAGCATGTAGTCCAGCAGGAACCGCGCGAACAGCGGGTCCGACGTGACGTCGTGCACGAGCCGGTACCCCACCAGGTAGCCCGGATAGCACAGCGCCTGGTGGCTGGCGTTGAGCAGCCGCAGCTTCATCAGCTCGTAGGGCTCCACGTCGGCGACGATCTGCACCCCGGCGTCCTCCAGCGGCGGCCGTCCGGCCGCGAACGAGTCCTCGAGCACCCATTGCGTGAACGGCTCGCACAGCACCGGCCACTGGTCCTCGATGCCGAACCGGCGGCTGAGCGCGGCCCGGTCCGCGTCGGCCGTCTGCGGCGTGATGCGGTCGACCATGCAGTTGGGGAAGCGCACATGGGCGGAGATCCAGTCGGCCAGCGCCGGGTCCCGCAGCCGGGCAAACGCGACAAAGGCGCGCTGGCTCACGTGGCCGTTGCCCTGGATGTTGTCACACGACAAGACGCTGAAGGCCGGGATGCCGCGGTCCCGCCGCCGGGCCAGCGCCTCGGTCACCAGCCCGAACACGGTCTGCGGAGCCGCCGGGGAATGCAGGTCCGCCTGCACCAGGGGATCGGAGACGCGGAACTCGCCGGTGACCGAGTCGAGGTTGTAACCGCCCTCGGTGATGGTGAGCGACACGATCCGGATCGCGGGCGCGGCCAGCTTCTCGATGGCGGCTTCCGGATCATCCGGGGCGAACAGGTACTCCACCACCGACCCGATCACGCGCGGTTCCCAGCTGCCGTCGCCGTGCCGGATGACCAGGGTGTACAGGCCGTCCTGGGCCGCCAGCACGTCCCGCAGGGCGGCGTTGGACGGCTGCAGCCCGATGCCGCAGATGCCCCAGTCCATCGCCGCGCCGCCGTTCATCAGCGTGTCGATGTACATCGCCTGGTGCGAGCGGTGGAAGTTGCCCACGCTGATGTGCGCGATGCCGGTCGTGACCCGGCGGCGGTCATACCGCGGCACCGCCACGCCGGCGTCCAGCCGGCCCAGGGTCTGCGCACTGAGGGCGGTCATCACAGTCCTTCCTGCGCACGCGCACGCAGCGCCGTCACGGCGTGCCGGAACCGGGCGTGGCGTTCCGCGTAGACGGCCGTCCGCCGAGGATCCGGCGATGCCGCGAGAACGGCAGAAGGCGCCAGCGCGCCAGCGCAATCCTCGAACCCGAGCAGCCCGGCGGCAATAGCGCCGAGCAGGGCCGCGCCCCGCCCGGACGCCGCGGGCACGTCCACCGCGTACAGCGGCACCCCGAGCACGTCGGCCAGCAGCTGCCGCCAGCCCGCGGCCAGCGTCCCCCCGCCCGCCAGCCGCAGGCAGGCCGGACGCTCGCCAGCCGGACGCTCGCCAGCCGGCCCAGGCTCGCCCAGCAGCGCGTCCAGGGCATCGCGGATGGCGAACGCGGTCCCCTCCAGCGCCGACCGCAGCAGCGCCGCCCGGTCGGCGGCCAGCGTCAGCGCGGTCCAGGATCCGCGCAGGGCCGGGTCGCAGTACGGCGTCCGCTCCCCGGACAGGTGCGGCACGAAGACCGGATCGGCCGGGCCCGGCGGGCCGGCGCTGGCGTACAGCTCCTCCCAGCTCGCGTTCAGGACCGAGCGCACCCAGCTGAGGCTGAGCCCCGCGCTCAGCGTGGCCCCCATCTGGTACCAGCCGTCCGGCGCGGCCAGCCGGAACAGGTGGACTCCGGCCCCGGCCCGGTTCACCGGCCCGCCCCGCGGCCGGATCACCTGCGCGCCCGTCCCCACCGTGAGCTGAAGATCCTCCGGATCGGCGATCCCGCTGCCCAGCGCCGCCGCCGCCGTATCTCCCGCCCCGGCCGCCACCGGCAGGCCCGCGGGCAGCCCCAGCGCGGCGCCAGCCTCAGCAGTCAGCCGGCCGGCCACCGCCGCCGAGGGCACCAGCGGCGCCAGCATCCCGGCGTCCAGCCCCAGCGCGCTCACCACCTCGAGGTCCCAGCGGTCACCCGCGACGTCATAAAGCAGAGTGGCCGAGGCGTCGCTGGGCTCGGCGCGGATCTCGCCGGTGAGCCGGACCCGCAGCCAGTCCTTGGGGGACAGCGCCCAGCGCGCCCCGGCGTAGACCTCCGGCTCGTGCCCGGCCACCCACCTGAGCAGAGGCCCGGTCATACCCGGCGCCAGCGGGTTGGCCAGCCGGTCCAGCGCCGCCCGGGGGAGCTGCCGGTAGGCATCCAGCTCCCCGGCCGCC
Source organism: Streptosporangiaceae bacterium (assembly GCA_025934635.1). The sequence continues at coordinate 15,853 of JAICWX010000158.1, forward strand.
CGGCTATCGGCCCACAGCAGGGCCGGCCGCAGCGGCCGCCCGTCGGCCGCCGTCATGACCAGCCCGTGCATCTGCCCCGACAACCCGATCGCCGCGGGCCGTGCACCTGCAGCCCGGGTGCCTGCGGCACGGGCAGCCGAGACGACCGCCGAGCGGGTACAGGCGCACACCGCAGCCCACCAGTCAGCTGGGTCGCTCTCGGCGTACCCCGCCGCCGCCGACGTCACCGCGTACTCAGCCGAGGCCTGCGCCAGCACCGTCCCCCCGGTGTCGAGCACCACCGCCTTGGCCGAGCTGGTGCCGAGATCCAGGCCCAGCGTGCAGGCCCCGCCCCGGCCAGCCCCGCCCCGGCCAGCCCCGCCCCGGCCAGCCCCGCCCCGGCCAGCAGGGCCCGTAACAACCGAGCTCACCCCGGCCAGCACTCGATGATGATCTTGTGCACCGTCCGGTCGCCGCGCAGCGCGTCCAGCGCGGCGGGATACTCATCAAGCGTGAACCGGTGCGTGATGAGCCCGTCGGTCCGGGCCCGGCCGGTCCGCAGCGCCGCGATCGCGGCCGGGAACGAGTCGATCTCGGCGAAGGAGCCCTTGATGGTGATCTCGCGGCGGAACACGTCGTACGGGCTGACCTGCACGAGGTCCTCCGGCTCGGTCACGCCGTAGAACATCACGGTCCCGCCGCTGCGGGTGAGCGGCACGCACTGCTCCGACACCGCCGCCGCGCCGGTGGCGTCCACCACGATGTCAAAACCACCCCCGGCCGCCGCTTTCAGCTTGGCCACGTCACCGGCGAGGTCCGCACGATCCATACCGAACGTGCTATCGATCCCGAATTCTTCCGCCCGCTTCAGCTTGAACGGCGACGAGGCCGCCACCGTCACGCTCGCCGCGCCGCCGCGCGCGATGAGCTGGGCGAGCAGCAGCCCGGTGGGGCCGGCCCCGAAGACGAGCGCGGAGCTGCCCGGGCGGGGGCTCAGCGTCTCCACGCCGTGCATGGCGCACGCCGTCGGCTCGGTGAACACCGAGACGTCCGGGTCGATGCCGTCCACCGAGAAGACCAGGCTGGCCGGGACCACGACGTACTCGGCGAAGGACCCGGGCCAGTTCGTGCCCAGGCCCTTGAGGTTGGCGCACATCAGGGTGCGCCCGACCCGGCAGTACGCGCAGTGCCCGCAGTTCATGTTCGGGTTGACCGAGACGTACTCGCCGATGCGGAAGCCCCCCGTGCCATCGAACCCGGTGCCCTCGCCCAGCGCGTCCACCGGCCCGATGAGCTCGTGCCCGGGGGTCAGCGGGAACTCGGCGAAGAACTTGCCGTTGTGGATGTGGAGGTCCGTGCCGCAGATCCCGGTCTGGCGGACCCGGACGCGGACCTCCCCGGGCTTCGGGTCCGGTGTCGGGATGTCCCTGATCTCGAAGCTCTTCGGGGCATCGTAGACAACGGCTTTCATGCTGCTCCTCACTCAATCCCTGACGCCACCCCCGACGGCCCGCCCTACTCCCGGGCGGGTGCCCGTCGGCTGCTCGTCAGGTGCCCGAGCAGGCTGCTCAGCCGTGGCCCCCGGCCGCCCCGCAGGGCGGCGGCACGCCGCTCCTGGTCGACGTAGACGGCGGCGATGAGCACGGCCCCGACCACGACCTGCTGCCAGAACGGCTGGATGCCGATGATCACGAACCCGTTCTGCAGCGTGGCCGGGATGAACAGGCCGATGACGCTGCCGAAGATGGACCCGTAGCCGCCGAACAGGCTGGTGCCGCCGATCACGACACCGGCGATCACGCTCAGGTTGGTGGCGGTCTGCCCGCCGATCGTGGTCGACTGGAAGAACGCCAGGTTGAGCCAGCCGCCGAAGCCGGCCAGCAGCCCGGACAGCGCGTACACCATGATCAGGTGGCGGTTGACCTTCAGGCCGGCCCGGCGGCCCGCCTCGGGGTTGGAGCCGAGCGCATAGGTATGAAGCCCGAACCGGGTCCGGTGCAGCAGCACGATCCCGAGCAGCACAACGGCCGCGGCGATGACGGCCAGCCACGGCACCTGCCAGAAGATGTTGCCGAAGCCGACCGAGTTGACCAGGACGGTCGGCACGTTGCGCAGGTCCACGCCGCCGGTGAAGACCTGGGCCAGGCCGAGGGCCGCGCCGAGGGTGCCGAGCGTGACGATGAGCGGCGGGACCTTGGCCCGCGCGACCAGGAACCCGTTGACCAGGCCCCAGGCCAGCCCGCAGGCGATGGCCACCAGGGCGCCGACGATGGCCGCCGTCCAGCCCTGCCCGCCGCCGATGTGGGCCATCGTCTTGTCGGCCACGACGCCGCTGAAGACCAGCACGCTGCCCACCGACAGGTCGATGCCGCCGGTGACGATGACGAAGGTCATCCCGACGCCGAGGACGGCCAGGATGGCCGTGTTCTGCACGATCCCGCGGATGTTGAACACGGTCAGGAAGGCGTTGGGCTTCATGATCCCGAAGATGATCACGATGATGGCCAGCACGATGATGATCTGCAGGGCCTGCAGCCGGGCCAGCCGGGCCAGGCGGCCGGTCGGCTGATCCTCCGTTTGCGCGGCGCCGGCCGGAGCGGGCGGCGGCACGGTGGTCTGCTCGGTCATGACTGCGTCTCCGTCGCGCTCTCGTGCAGGACCGCCTGCTGCGCCGCGTCGTCCTGGGTTACGGCCCCGGTCATCGCCCCGACCAGTTCCTCCATGGTGGTCTCGCTCGCCTTGAAGGTGGCCACCCGGCGGCCGAGCCGCATGACCTGGACTTCGTCGGCGACGTCGAGCACGGCCGGCATCTGGTGGCTGATGAACACCACGCCGAGGCCGCGGTCGCGGACCCGGCGGATCAGGTCGATGACGCCCTTGGTCTGCACCACGCCGAGGGCGGCGGTGGGCTCGTCGAGCAGGATGACCCGCTTGGCCCAGGCCGCCGCGCGGGCGACCGCAACCGCCTGTTTCTGGCCGCCGGACATCGCGCCGACGTCGCCGGTGAAGTTGCGCACGGTCGCGCCGAGTTCGTCGAAGGCCTTCTTGCTGCCGACCCGCATGTCCGCGTTGTCCATGAACCCCAGCCAGCCCAGCAGTCCCGGCCGCATGATCTCGCGGCCCAGGTACATGTTCTGCACCGGGTTGAGGTGCGGGGCCAGGGCCAGGTCCTGGTACACGGTCTCGATCCCGTAGCGGCGGGCCGCGAGCGGCCCGTCGATGGTGACCGGCTGGCCGTCGACCAGGATCTCGCCCGAGGTCGGCGACTCGGTGCCCGACAAGACCTTGACCAGGGTGCTCTTGCCCGCGCCGTTGTCTCCGATCAGCGCGGTCACCTCGCCCGCCTTGACCTCGAAGTTGGCGCCCGACAGCGCGTTGACGTGGCCGTACACCTTCGTGATGTCCCGTGCCTCCAGCACGACGGTCATGGAACCAACCCCTTTTGTTACGCAGTCATTGCCCGAGGGTCCCCCTTCATGTCACCGATGTCAATACCTGGAATCAAAACGATACATGCTGCCTGTAGCCCCTGTTCACGGCCGTTTATAGATCATCGGAGGACACTATTGACATCGGTGACATGGCTGCTGCAAGATCGGCCCGTATGTTTCCGCCAGGTTGCCAGTGGCTGACCTATACCCAAAAAAGAGAAGCAAAGGAGCAGGTATGAAGCGGTCTTTGGTGAAACCAGCCGCGGGGGCGACAGCAGTCCTGCTGCTGAGCCTCACGGCAGCGGCGTGCTCGTCCTCGAGCTCGTCGAGCGCGTCCGGCGGTGCCACGAGCAGTTCCACCGGTGGCGCGGCCAGCGGCAAGAACTACAAGATGACGTTCATCCAGGGCGTCGCCGGTGACGGCTTCTACGTCACCATGGGCTGCGGCATCCAGGCCGAGGCCAAGAAGCTCGGCAACGTCACCGTGAACATCCAGGG
>JAICWX010000420.1 GCA_025934635.1 Streptosporangiaceae bacterium
CGTAGCGGGCGGTGCCGGGCTGGGCGTGCAAGGCGGCCAGCACGGCGCGCTGCTGGGCGGCGGGGCTGGGCGGGCTGTCGTCGCCGGGGCCAGCTTTGGAGACAGCACCGGAGCTAGGGCCAGCACCAGAGCTAGGGCCAGCACCGGGCACTTCGATCTGCACGGGTACGGCCGCGGAGCGGGACAGGTCGGCGGCTACCCGGTTCAGGGAGGTGGTCAGGCCGGCCGCGAACGTTACCGCGATCACGCCGAATCCGATGGCGGTCAGGGTGACCAGGGTGCGCCCGGGGCGGGCGAACGGGCTGGCCAGGCCGAGGGTGACCGGGCGGGGCAGGCGCCGGGTCAGGCGGGCGCGGCCGAGCAGGCGGTGCGCCGTGTAGCCGCCGGAGGGGCGCGGGGCGCGGCCGGTGGCGATGGCCTGGACGGCGCTGAGGCGGGCGGCGTGGATCGCGGGCGGCAGGGCGGCGGCGGCGGTCAGCGCGAGCATGGCCAGGGGGACGGCCAGGTCGACCCAGAACGGCACGGCCAGCGTTCCGACGCCGTAGACCTGCGCGGTCTGGCCGAGCAGCGGGACCGACAGCAGGTTGCCGGCGACCACGCCGAGCACGCAGCCGGCCAGCGCGGGGGCCGCCACCTGGAGCAGGTAGGACGCCACGACCTGGCCGGGCGAGAAGCCGATGGACTTGAGCACGCCGATCCGCCGGGTACCCGCCGCTACCGCCCCGCTGATCACGTTGGCCACGATCAGCACCGACATCACCAGGCCGATCAGGCCGAACGCGACGATGAAGGGCACCCACGGCGCGATCGAGCCGGTCGCCCGCAGCTTGGCGGTCAGGTAGGACTGCGCGCCGAGCAGCGTGCCGGGCGGCAGCGCGGCCCGCAGGCGCGCGATGTCGGCGTTCACCTCGGCGGTCGTGCCGGCCCGGGCGAACCGGTAGAGCAGCTGGGCGGTCGGAGGGGCGTTCGGGGCGCGCAGTTTCGCCAGCTCGGCGGGCAGGACCCAGGCGTCGGCGGTGCCGGTGGCCGAGGAGGCGAGGCCGACCACGGTGAGCTGCGGGGAGCCGGGGGCGCCGTCGACCGTGAGCTTGGCGCCGAGCAGCGGCGCGGGGCCGGGGCGGTTGCGGTCGAGCACGATCTCACCGGGCGTGGCGGCCCAGCGGCCCGCGGTGATGATCAGGTCGTCGACCGGGCCGCCGGGCGAGCCGCGGCCTGCCAGGGTCAGCTCGGTCTGGAAGACGCCCTGCGGGCCGCCGCCGGGGCGGCCCGCGATCACGACGGTCACGAAGTCCGTGGTCTCGGCGAACGGGCCGGCCTGGGCGGTGACCCCGGCCGGGCGGGTCGCGGACAGCCGGGCCGGCGAGGTGACGGTGGCCGTCACGTGGGCGCCGCGCTGGGCGGCGAAGGCGTGGTCGAACGGGGCGTTGGAGTCGGTCAGCAGGCCGAGGGCCAGTGTGCAGGCCGCGGTGGCGGCCAGCACCACGAGAGCGATTACCGCCGTCTGGACCCGGCGGCCGGACAGGCCGCCGCGGGCGGCCCGCAGCGCCGGGGGCGGGGTGGCCCTCATCGGCCTGCTCCCGCGATGGCGTCGCTGGCCACCTGGCCGTCGACGAGGCGAACGACGCGGCGGGCATAGCGGGCGGCCAGGTCGGGATTGTGCGTGACCACGATCAGGGTCTGGCCGGATTGGTTGAGGTCGAGCAGCAGCTCGCCGATCTCGTCGCCGGTGGCGGTGTCCAGGGCTCCGGTCGGCTCGTCGGCCAGCAGCAGCGCGGGCCGGTTCACCAGGGCGCGGGCGATGGCGACGCGCTGGCGTTCGCCGCCGGAGAGCCGGGCCGGGTAGGCGTCGGCGTGCGTAGCGATGCGCAGCGCCGCCAGCAGCTCGTCCGCCCGGGTCCGGGCCTGCGCGGCGGCCAGCCCGGCCAGCTGGGCCGGGAGCAGGATGTTGTCCAGCACGGTCATGTCGTCGAGCAGGTTGAAGAACTGGAAGATCATGCCGACCCGCCGGCGCCGGAAGCGGGCCAGGCCGGTCTCGCTGAGCTTGTCCACCCGCTCCCCGCCGACCAGGACCGTTCCGCTGGTCGGGCGGTCGAGCCCGGCGATCAGGTTGAGCAGCGTGGATTTGCCGCTCCCGGACGGTCCCATCACGGCGAGCGCCTCACCGGGCGCCACCGCCAGGCCGACGTGGTGCAGGGCAGGGGTGCCGTCATGGTCGTAACGTTTGGTCACATCGGTGAGCTGCACGAGATTATCCATGGCAGGACGGTACGAACGAGACCGCCGCGGCCGCGTCAGCCGGCCGGGCCAACCGGCGCCGCGCCGGGGTACCGCCGTCATCCGGGCGATGTACGGGGGTCGGCCGCGCGGGCGATGGGGACGGGTCCGCGCGGGGCGACAATGGGAAGATGCAGCAGCGCGGGCTGGGGTGGCGCGGGCCGGACGGGGCGGTCGACGCCGCCATTGCCGTCGTGGCCACGATCGCGGCCGTCTGGATGGTCATCACGCCGCTCCGGGCGGGCGCCGTCATGGTGCACGCCGTTCCCGGGCCGGCCGGGGGCGAGATCGTGAAGACGGCCGGGCCGTCGGTGGCCGCTACGTACCTCATCGTGCTCGGCGCGATGGCGACCACGGCACCGCTGGCGTTCCGGCGCCGGTACCCGGCCGGCGTGTTCTGCCTGATCATGGCGGTCGTGCTCGCCGCCAACAGCTACGCCACCACGGTGACGTTCGTGACCGTGCTCTTCGCCGCGTACAGCGCGATCGTGTACAGCCCGTACCGGCGGCTGGCCCTGCTGTGCGTGGCCACCGCGGCGGTCGTCGTCACCGCGGCGTTCCCCAGCACCACGCCGCACGTGCCCGAGCGGCTGACCGCGCTGCTCGTCCTGCTGCCCACGGCGGCGGTCGCGGCGGCCATGCGGACCTGGCGGCAGCGGGCCGGCGACTCGGCCGAGCGGCTGCGCCGGGCGCAGGCCGAGCACGAGGCGCAGACCCGGCAGGCGGTCGAGGCGGAGCGGGCCCGGATCGCGAGCGAGCTGCACGACGTGGTGACGCACAACGTGAGCGTGATGGTGGTGCAGGCGGGCGCGGCCCGGCGGGTGCTCGACCGCTCCCCCGAACTGGCCACCGAGGCGCTGCTCGCGGTCGAGGGCAGCGGGCGGACCGCGATGAGCGAGCTGCGGCACCTGCTCGGGCTGCTCGCGCCGGCGGCGGAAGGGGACGTGGCACTGATCCCGCAGCCGGGGCTCGGGCAGGTGCCGGCGCTGGTCGACCGGGTCCGCGCGGCGGGCCTGCCGGCCGAGCTGGTCGTCGACGGGGCGCGGGCGCTGCCGCCGGGCGTGGACCTGGCCGCGTACCGGGTGGTTCAGGAGGCGCTGACCAACGTGATCAAGCACGGGGGCGGGGCTCGCGCGCAGATCCGTTTGGTATATGGAGAGCGCGAGCTGGTGATCACGGTGACGGATGACGGGGCCCCGGAGAGGCCGGCCGGCTACGGCGCGCGGGGTGCGGGCGGCCGGGGGCTGATCGGGCTGCGGGAGCGGCTCGGCCTGTACGGCGGGGAGCTCGACGCGGGGCCGCGGCCGGGCGGCGGCTGGCGGGTGCGGGCCGTCATCCCGCTGGAGCCGGCGCCGGAGTACCTTCTTACGTGAGTACGGACGAAGCGGCGCCGCGGGTGGTCATCGCGGACGACCAGACGCTGGTCCGGGGTGGTTTCCGGCTGATCCTGGGATCGGCCGGCATCCCGGTGGTGGCCGAGGCCGCGGACGGCCGGGAGGCGATCGCGGCCACGCTGCGGCACCGGCCGGACGTGGTGCTGATGGACATCCGGATGCCCGAGATGGACGGGCTGGAGGCGACCCGGCGGATCCTGGCGGCGCCCGGGCCGGCCGGGGAGCAGGCCGGGGTGCGGATCATCATCCTCACCACGTTCGACCTGGACCAGTACGTCTACGCGGCGCTGACCGCGGGGGCCAGCGGCTTCCTGCTCAAGGATGTCTCCCCCGAGCACCTGATCGCCGCGGTCCGGCTGGTCCGCCGGGGCGATGCGCTGCTCGCCCCGTCCATCACCCGGCGCCTGGTGGAGCGGTTCGCGCCGCGTTCGGCCGCCACTGACCTTTCCGCGCTGACGCCGCGCGAGCTCGAGGTGCTCGGGCTGATCGCGCGGGGCCTGAGCAACGCCGAGCTGGCCGCCGCGCTGACGCTGAGCGAGGCGACCGTGAAGACCCACGTGGCCCGGATCCTGGGCAAGCTGCAGCTGCGCGACCGGGTCCAGGCGGTCGTGCTGGCCTACGAGAGCGGGCTGGTTACTCCTGGCTCAGTCAGTTAGGGCTTGGTAGACGAGCTGGCGCAGCTGCGGGCGGATCGGGTAGGTGCTGGACGGCAGCAGCTGGGTGAAGAACGACACGGTCAGGCCGGCGTCCGCGTCGATCCAGAACGTGGTGCTGGCGGCGCCGCCCCAGGACAGCTCGCCCCGCGAGCAGACCGCCTTGCCCGCGGCCGGGTCGATGACGACCGCGAAGCCCAGGCCGAAGCCGACGCCGCGGAACGGGGACTCGGCGTACAGCGGGCGGCCGAAGGTCTCCAGGTCCTGGCCGCCGGGCAGGTGGTTGAGGGCCATGTAGGCGACCGTGCGCGGGCTCAGCAGCCGGGTGCCGTCGAGCTCGCCGGCCGGGCTGTCCGGCCGGCCGAGCAGCATCTGGAGGAACCGGTCGTAGTCGGCCGCGGTGGACACCAGGCCGCCACCCCCGCTGAGCACGCGCGGGGCCTTGAGCGCGGCCTGGCCGAACGCGTCCAGCCGCCTGGCCTGGCCGCCCGGGCCCGGCTGGTACAGCGCGGCCAGCCGGGACGCGTTCTCGGGCCCGGCCCAGAAGGCGGTGTCGGTCATGCCGAGCGGAACCAGGATCCTGGCCTTGAAGAACTCCTCGAGGGTCTGCCCGGAGGCCACCTCGACGACCCGGCCCAGGACGTCGGTGGACACCGAGTAGTTCCACTCGGTCCCCGGCTGGAACAGCAGCGGGAAGCTGGCGTAGCGGTCGCATACCCCGGCCAGGTCCGTATCGGGGGGCGTGCCCCACTCGAAGCCGCCCGCCCGGTAGACGGCGTCGACCGGGTGCGTCCGGTGGAAGCCGTAGGTGAGCCCGGAGGTGTGGGTGAGCAGGTGCCAGACCCTTACCGGCTCGGTGGCCGGGACGGTCACCTGTTTCTGGTCCGAGCCGCCCGTGTAGACGCGCATGTCGGCGAAGGCCGGGATGAAGTCGCTGACCGGGTCGTTCAGCCCGAGCTTGCCCTCCTCGTAGAGCATCATGGCGGCGACCGAGGTGACGGGCTTGGTCATCGAGTAGATCCGCCACAGGGTGTCGTCCGTGACCGGCAGCCCCGCCTCCAGGTCACGGGATCCGGCCCGGGCCACGTGGGCCAGGCGGCCGTGCCTGCGCACGGTGAGGAGCCAGCCTGCCAGGCGGCCGTCGGTCACGTAGCGGTCGAAGTGCGTGTCGATGCGCTCGAGTCGTTCCTTGTCCAGTCCGGCCTCGGCCGGGTCCACCTCAATGTTGAGTTCGCTCACCCGATCAAGTATGCGGTCCGGGGCGATCTTCCCGCCATGGCGGGCCACCTGCCACGATAGGTCCATGACGTCTTCCACTGATGCTTTCCGGGCGGCGCGGGACCTGCTGCTGGCTCATCGCGACGACTACGAGGCCGCGCGGCGCTCGTTCGCCTGGCCCGAGCTGGACGAGTTCAACTGGGCGCTGGACTGGTTCGACGTGATCGCGGACGAGCACCCGGAGCGGCCGGCGCTGCGGATCGTCGGTGACGACGCGGCGTCTTTGACCTACGGGGAGCTGAAGGCCAGGTCGGGGCAGGTGGCCAGCTGGCTGCGGGGCCTGGGCGTGCGGCGCGGCGACCGGGTGCTGCTGATGCTGGGCAACGTGGCACCGCTGTGGGAGATCATCCTGGCCGCGATGAAGCTCGGCGCGGTGATCATCCCGGCGTCGACGCTGCTGCAGCCGGCCGACCTGGACGACCGGGTGGCCCGCGGCCAGGTCCGGCACGTGGTGACGGACACGGCCCAGGTGGAGAAGTTCGCCGGGGTGGCGGGCGACTGGACGCGGGTGGTGGTCGGCGGGTCTTGCGAGGGGTGGCACTCGTACTCGGACGCGTTCGCGGCGCCGGCTGCTGATTTCACGCCGGACGGGGTGACGCTGGCCGACGACCCGCTGCTGCTCTACTTCACCTCGGGCACCACGGCGCTGCCCAAGCTGGTCGCGCACACCCAGGTCAGTTACCCGGCGGGGCACCTGTCCACCATGTACTGGGTCGGCATCCAGCCGGGTGACGTGCACCTGAACCTGTCCTCGCCGGGCTGGGCCAAGCACGCCTGGAGCAACCTGTTCGCGCCGTGGAACGCGGGCGCGACCGTGCTGGTGCTGAACTACCCGCGGTTC
>JAICWX010000517.1 GCA_025934635.1 Streptosporangiaceae bacterium
CGGCCTGGGTCACTCCCAGGCCGGCCAGCAGCTGCCAGAAGACCCGGTACTCGACCGGATACGGCAGCGCCAGGAGCCGGCACTGATCCGGCGGGGACAGCTCGGCGCGGGCCATGATGTCGGCCGCGCCGCGCCTGGTCACCACGGCGTTAACGGTCATGCTGTAGGCGTCCTCGGGCAGGCGCTGGAAGCACGCTGCGCGGGTGGACGGGCGGTCCGTCATCTCTTCGTCCTTAACGAGGCCGCGCGGCCGGGTCCGGGTCATCGCCGTCGCGGGAGCCGTATTCCAGGGTCTCGACGGCGCCGAGAAGGGCGTGGAGACCGATTTCGTAGCGCTGGGCGTCCGGGTCAAGGAGCCACTCGGCGGTCGGCAGGCCGTCGGCGTCAACGTCCGGCCCAGTGGTCTCGACCACGGTCAGTTCCGACCTGACGTTGAGTTCGAGCTCCTGCAGGAAGGCGTTATCGCCGGTGGGGGTGGTCATGTTCACTCCTGGGGGTGACGTGGTGTCTGGGCGGTATCCGGTCAGGCGGCCGCGGGCAGGGTCGCGGCCTGGAGGATGAGCTCGGCCGTCTGACCGGGATTCGAGACCGCGGCCGCGTGCGACGCGCCGGGAATCGTCACCGTGCGCCGCGCGCCGGCCCGCTCGGCCATGAAGTGCTGGAGGGCCGCGGGGATGGTGTGGTCCTGCTCGCCGATCAAGAACCACGACGGCACCTCGCGCCACAGCGGCCGGCTGCCGGACGGCTCGGTGAGCGCCTCCAGGGTCGGCGGCCGCTGGGTGGCGGCCATCCGGGCCGCCTCCGGTACGGGGACGTCGGCGCAGAACTGGGCGTGGAACCGTTCGGTGGCGATGTACAGGTCGGTCGTCCCGTCGCTGCGCGGAACCGGCCGCAGCGTCTCGCCCAGCGTGCTGCCGGGGAACTTCGCGGCCAGCGCGTTGCAGGTATCGCCGGCCTCGGGCGCGAAGGCGCACACGTAGACCAGGCCGGTGATCGTCCCGGCGTCGGCCGGGACGTTGGAGATCACCATCCCGCCGTAGGAGTGGCCGACGAGCACGACCGGCCCGTCGATCGTGCGCAGCAGGTCGCCGACCGCGGCCGCGTCGGCGGCCGGGCTGCGCAGCGGGTTGGGCGCGGCGATCACGCGATGCCCGGCGCCGGCCAGCGCGTCGATGACCGGGTTCCAGCTCGCCGATTCGGCGAACGCGCCGTGGACGAGAACGATGGTCGGTTTCATGGGAAGGCTCCTTCGGGTTGGATGACTGGCGGGTTGGCGGGTTGGCGCGGTTGAGGGGTTACCGGGCGGCGGACCGGCTGAGCCAGTCCGCGAAGCGGGTCGCGCCGAGGCGGGAGTTGTCGCCCGGGATGAGGGTGCGCTCGTCGCTGACCTGCAGGCCGTAGTAGGGCGCGTGGCCATCGGTGACGACCTGGCGCGGATCGTGGTGGGCGGCCAGGAAGCGCCGGACGAGCTCGTCGAGCCGGAACCGTTCGGGGCCCGCCAGCTCGACGATGCCGTTGACCGGTGCGCCCGCGGCGATATCGGCCAGGGCGGCGGCGACGTCATCGGCCGCTTCGGGCTGGAAGAGCAGCGGCGGCAGCGGAACCGTCCCGTCCTGGGTGCTGCTGTCGGCGATACGTCCGATGAACTCGAAGAACTGCGTCGCGCGGAGGATCGTGCTGGGGACGGGCGCGGCCTTGATGGCTTCTTCCTGGACGAGCTTGGCGCGGAAGTACCCGCTGCCCTGCAGCCGCTCGGTGCCGACGACCGACAGCGCTACGTGGTGGCCGGTCCCGGCGGCCGCCTCGGCCGCGAGCAGGTTCCGGGCTGAGGTCTGGAAGAAGTCCATGACCGCCGCGTCGTCCCAGTCCGGCGCGTTCGCCACGTCGACCACGACGTCGGCGCCCGCGAGCGCCTCATCCAGCCCCTTGCCGGTGATGACGTCGACGCCCGTGTTCGGCGATGCCGCCAGCGCGTCGTGGCCGTTCGCGTGCAGCTTGTCGATGAGCTTGGACCCGATCAGGCCGGTTCCGCCGATGACGACGATCTTCATCGCTGTTCCCTTCTTTCCCGGTTGGTCTCTACGCAGCGTCCCGCCGGCCCGGCGGCGTTCGCGTCTGTCGAAGTCCCCAGCGCGGATCCCCAGCGCGGATCCCCAGCCGGAGCTGGCGGTGGCTAGCCGGCGCTCGCGATCGCCAGCCAGCTGGCGGTGGGGGACCCACTGGGGATTTCCACAGAGGCGATGAGGCCCGGGCGGGCGCGACAGTGATGCCACCGGCTCAGGAGAGGAAGACTCATCATGACGACGTCAGCGGCCCCGGTCACCGGCCCGGCCGGGCAGCAGCCGGCGGCCAGGCCGCGGCGGCTCGTTCCGGCCGCGCTGCGGCGGGACCCGCAGGATCGCTGGGCGGCGGTGTTCGGGCGGATCGCCGGGTACTCGTTCGCGGTGGCGGCGGTGACCGGGATCCTGCTGCTGCCGTTCTTCCGTCCCTCGATGGCCGCCGTGGCGTATCACGGCTCATACCGGCTGCTGGACGGCGTCACCATGAGCCAGGCGTACCGGTCGGTGCTGGCCACCAGCTTCGACGTGCGCGGCGGGCTGCTGATCCGGCAGGTGCACCACTGGTCGGCCGACCTGTTCGTGGCGGCGATAGCCTTGCGGCTGCTGCGGGTGTTCTTCCGCGGCCGGTTCGCCGGCCGGGCACGGCCGGACTGGCTGATCTGGGTGACGCTGCTGCCGCTGGGAATGGCGGCGGCCTACACCGGCACCCTGTTGCCCGACGACGGGCTCTCCGGCGGCAGCCTCGGCGTGATCACCGGAGTGACGGAGTCGGTGCCGCTGATCGGGACGCGCCTGGTGTTCTTGATCTTCGGCGGCGCCCCGCCCGGGCATCAGGTCATCGGCCGTGACTACTGGGTGCACATCGGTGTCCTCCCGGCCCTGGCGGGCGCGCTGCTCCTGCTGAGCTCCCGGCTACAGCTACGGCGGCCCCGGCTACGGCTACGGCGGCCGCGGCCGGATCCGCTGCTGCTTTTCACCTGCGCCACGCTGGTCCTGCTGGGCACGATCGCGCAGATCAACCCCGTTTGGCTGGTCGGGCCCTTCGAGCCGGGCAGCATCAGCTCAGGGGCGATTCCGGACTGGTACATGTGGTTCCTCGACGGCCCGCTGCGCCTCATGCCGGCCTGGGAGCTGTCGGTCGCCGGGCATCCGCTGGCCCTCGGCGTGCTGACCGCGGGACTGCTCGTGCCCGGGCTGTTCTTCACCGGCCTGGCCCTGTACCCGGCGGCGGACCGGCGGATCACCGGCGAGCGGCCGCCGCACGGGCTGCTGCCGCCCCGGCCCGCCGACCTGGCCAACCGCACCGCGGCCGGGGTGGCCGGCCTCACGTTCTACGGGCTGCTGACGGCCGCCGCCACCAACGATCAGATCGCCTACCACCTGCACCTGGATCTCTACGCGGTTACCTGGACGTTCCGGGTGCTCGTGCTGGCCGGGCCCGCGGTGGCGTTCGCCCTCACCCGGATGATCTGCCACGCGCTGACTGACCAGCGCCGCGACGAGGACCTGCATGGCCGGGAGACCGGGCGGATCGTGATGAACCCGCACGGCGGCTACACCGAAATCCGCGAGCCCGCCCGCCATCCGGCCTTGCCTGCGCCGATGACCAGGTCAGGCCACGGCTCGCTCGACCAGGCCTGAAGGGAGGCCCGCTGCCATGGACCGGTCGCGCTTGCTCGAGTACCTGTACGTTCCCTGCGTCCGCATCCGCCGTCACGGCTACCCGGCCGGGACGCACCGCTGGGTCCAGGAAGTTCCGATCGTCAAGAAGACCGCCACGCTGATCTACTACGGCAGCGACAGCTGGGACCGCCGCGAGGCCGTGGTCAGCCCGGGCTGCATCAGCCGCCAGCAGTTCGAGGCGGCCGGCGTGGTCCCGATTCCCGGCCAGCGCCACCGCCCCGGACCGGCGGGCCGGCTCTTCTTCGCCTCCCGGGAGGCCGCCGAAGCCGTCCTGCGCCAAGGCGAAAACGAACGGACCGAACGGGGCAGGCCGCGAGTATCAGCGATCAGGGAACTGCCGATCAAGGAACTGCCGATCAAGGAACTACGCCGTGCCATGGTCGACGCCCATCCTGACCGGGGCGGCTCGGCTGATCAGTTCATCGAAGCGCGCCGCCGGTACGAGCGGGCGCTGCGGGCCGATGCGGCATAGACGCCTCCGGGCGGCACCCGGCGCCGGGTGCCGCCCGAGGACTACCTCAGAAGAGTCAGCGGTAGGGCGGTGTGGTCAGCCTCGCCCGTTCGGTGCCTGCTTTTTCAGGACCGTGACCCGGCCGGTGCTGCCGTCGACCTCCACGTCGTCCCCGTCGCAGATGACCATGGTGGCCAGGCCGGTGGCGGTCACGGTGGGCACGCGGTACTCCCGGCCGACGATCGCGGCGTGGGAAAGGGTGCCGCCGCCGTCGCAGACGCAGGCGGCGATCTTCGCGAAGGCGGGCGTCCAGTTGGGTGAGGTGGACTCGCAGACCAGCACGTCGCCGGGGGCGAGGCGGTGGAGTTCGTCGGCGTTGTGCAGGACCCGGGCGGGACCCCGGCCGGTGCCCTTGGAGGCGGGCACGCCGGTCAGGGTCCTGACCTCGCTGTCGGACCCGGCCGCCTCCACGGCGCGCAGGAAGTGGCTGTTCA
>JAICWX010000364.1 GCA_025934635.1 Streptosporangiaceae bacterium
CAGGTTCCAACGCAACACCCCGCAGCGGCAGTTGAGGACGTTCACTTCAAGCGCGGGGATGTATAAATATGCGGTTCGGCTGACCATCCACTGGGCCAGAAGCGGACTGCTGAGGGCGGCCAAAGGCGCCAAGATCCAGTGATAACCGCGCGCGGAGCCGCCGCCCTGGCGCCAGGCCTGGGTCGGCTGGGTGACCAGCGTTGCGGGCGGTCTGTGGCTGCTTGCCTTTGCCGTGTCCGGCCTTCAGGATCCGGAACCTTTCCTGCGCTGGCCCTGCGCCGGAGATGCGAGAAGAGCTGACGACCTGATAGCTGGAGGTTTGAGCTTCACCCGGCGTGGAACATGGAGCCATCGGAGCGTCTCCGGCAGTTCAGCCGGGAACGCGGTCCGTATGTGGCAGCACTGCCGCCGCAGGACGCAAAGGAGCCGGTCATGGGTCTGGGCAAGAAGGCCAAGCGCGAGGCTAAGGCAGTTAAGGGCAAGACCAAGAAAGATGCCCGCAAGGCCAAGCACAAGGGGAAGAAGGCCAAGAATGCCGCGAAGCACTGACCGGGATCTTTCAGGTACATTGCCGGTCCTGGCCTGAGTTGACGTAGGAGAAAGGCCAGTACCTGTGAATGAAGCGATTGTGCCGGGATGCTCGCTGGCGGCTAGGCGCACGTCCGTGGCGAATTCCCGGTGCAGGCGGTTGCCACGGCGCTACTCCTTGTCAGGCGGGTGGCCGGGAGCCGTCGGCGGCGGCCTTGTCGCGGGCGTACAGCAGGGCCGGGATCTCCTCGGAGTTGGTGAGGTCGATCTCGGCGGGCATTTCGACCAGGACCGCCGGGAACGGGTCGCTCATGACGCCCTGCAGCTGGTACCCGGGACGAAGACTATTACGGAAAAGCGAAGCGTGGCTGCACCGACTGCGTGCAGCCGGATCGCTCTCCGGCCTCCGTGGAACCAGCGCCACGATTGTGTTCGGTCTGTCCGATTGACTGCTGACGCGTCAGGGAGCGCGCACTTGCCGGTATAGGTCGATGACCCGGACTGCATAGCCTCGGAGCCCTCGCCAAGGTCACCGTGGAACTCGGCCGCGGGCTGACGGCGCGGGCTAGCCTAGCGCCTGAGCTGGACAGCGATTCCGGGAGCCGGGATTGCGGGTACAGCGTATTGATATGGAACCAGGTAACGGTGGTCCTGCTGACCGGACCGAACTGCGAGAATGAACCCGGCTCCTCTGGAACAATCATTCCGAATGGATCGGGCTACGCATTCCTCCGTCGCTTTGCCCCGTGTATAGTCGGCCTGCGGTCCGGTAGGGATGTGAGTAGGAGGATTGCTGAGGCTAAATGGTCAGGATGTGGCGGAAAGTGGCTTATGTTGCTGCGCTAAGTTCGTGCCCGCTGCTGGTGGCGTGCGCCGGCCCGGTCCCCGACTCCGGGGCTTACCGGCACGCGGCTCTGAATACCGCCATGGCCATGGTGAGCGATCTCGCCACTGCGCAGCTGGCCGCCGAGCTCGGGCTGCGGGGGAGTTCGTTTCCCGCCCTGACCGACGACAGCATCACCGACGCCGAGAATGATGCCGACTCGGTGAACTCGACGTTCAGCAGCCGCCAGCCGCCAGATGCCCGGTCCGACGCGCTGCGCCAGAAAATGTCGCAGGCGCTGTCGGACGCCACCAGCGCGCTGACCGACCTGCGCGTCGCCGTCCGGATGGACGACCGGGCGCAGGTTACCCGGGCGCTGGGCGAGATGCGGCAGTCCCGGAAGCACTTCACGACTCTCCAGCAGGAACTGCAGTGAAGGCCGTGCTGAGCATGATGCTCGGCGTCATGACGGCGATCGGCGGCTTCGTCGACATCGGGAACATAGTCACCAGCGGTATTACCGGCGCCCGTTTCGGCGTCACGCTCGCCTGGGCCGTCCTGATAGGCACACTCGGCATGGCCCTGTTCGCCGAAATGGCGGGCCGGGTCACCGCCGTGACCAAGAAGCCGATCTTCCACGTGATCCGCGAGCGGCTCGGCGTCCGCGTGTCCCTGGTCAACGCAGCCGCTTCCACGCTGCTGAACGTGCTGACGCTCGCCGCGGAGATCGGCGGGGTGTCCCTGGTGCTTCAGATGGTGACCGGGATCAGCTACCTGATCTGGGTGCCGCTTACCGGGCTCTTCGCCTGGCTGGTCGTCTGGCGGATGCCGTTCCAGTGGATGGAGAACGTCTTCGGCCTGCTCGGCCTGGGCATGATCGTATTCGTGGTGGCGCTGTTCCGCCTGCCGACGGACTGGCCCGCGATGTGGCATCAGGCCACCCATCCAGGAGTGCCCGCCGGCCAGCCCGCGCCTACCTGGTGGTTCTACGCGGTGTCCCTGGTCGGCGCGTGCATCGTGCCGTACCAGGTGATCTTCTTCTCCTCCGGGGGCCGCGAGGAGGGCTGGACGAGCAAGAGCATCACCGAGATGCGGGTCAACGCCTTCATCGGATTCCCGCTCGGCGGCCTGCTGAGCCTGGCCATCATGGCGGCCGCGGTGCCGGTGCTGCAGCCCCTCGACATCCAGGTCAGCCACCTGGACCAGGTAGCGCTGCCGGTAGCCTCCGCGCTCGGCCGGGCCGGCCTGGCCGCTGTGTTCGTGTCCTTCTTCGCGGCCACCTTCGCCGCCGCGGCCGAATGCGCCCTGTCATCCGGCTACTCGGTCGCGCAGTACATGGGCTGGTCCTGGGGTAAACGGCACCCGCCCAACACGGCCGCCCGGTTCCACCTGGTCTGCCTGGCCAGCGTGATCGCCGCGACCGCTTTCACGCTGACCACCATCGACCCGATCACCGTGACCATCTTCGCCGTCGTCCTGGGCGCCGCGGCGGTTCCGCTGACCTATTTCCCGATCCTGCTCGTCGCCAACGACACCCGCTGCATGGGGCAGCGGGTCAACGGCCGCTGGGCCAACGCGGCCGGCACCTTCTTCCTGCTCATCATGGTCGTGGTGTCCCTGGCCAGCCTGCCCCTGCTCCTGCTCACCAAGGCCGGCCAGTGAACGGAGGACCGCCGTGACCCGATGGGACGAGAACGAGTTCACCGCCAACGACCTGCTGCTGGACCGCGAGCTCATCGACTGCCACGGGATGCCCGCAGGCCGCGTCGATGACCTGGAACTCACCATTCCCGAGCCGGGCCAGCCACCCGTCCTCACCGCGCTGCTATGCGGCGCGACGGCGTTCGGCCCCCGCCTGGGCGGCCGCCTGGGCACCTGGTGGCAGGCTATCGGCCGCCGCCTGCGGCCGGTCTCCGGCTCCTATCCCGACCGCATCGACATCAGCCTCGTCGACCACGTCGACCGGATCGAGGTCACGCTGCTCACGGCGCGCGAGCACCTGGACTCCTACCGGTTCCGCCGGTGGGCCGAGGAGAAGGTCATCGGCCGGATCCCCGGGAACACGAAATGAGAACCTCCGAGCTGATCGGCTCGCAGGTCTACGACGCGGCTGGACAGGCCATCGGAACCATCCACGATCTGCACTTCCGGGTGCAGACCCGGCCCGACGGCAGCCGGACATGTCAGCTCGACGCGCTGGAGTGCGGGGACATCGGGTTCGGCCACCGGCTTGGCTACGGTGAGCACGCCATGCGCGGCCCCTGGCCCTTCCCTCAGATATTCAGGTACCTGGCCCGGCATTCGCTGACCGTTCCCTGGTCCGAGATCACCTCAATCGACGGCCGCCGGATCGACATCTCCGCACGCCGCGACCAGCTCCAGCCCGCCCGGAAACAGAAAACATGACCCAGACCGGCGGCCTCACCGTCCTGTTCGCCTGGCTCATCTTCGCCGGGCTCCTCACCATCCTGGCCTACCTGCTGCTCCGTCACGAGCAGGACCCGCTGGACGATCAGGCCCGTCCAGGCCCAGCCGACGATGACGCCCCGGCCGACCCCAAGCCCGCGCAGGCCAGCCAGCAGGACACCTCGAGCGACACCACCGCGCCCTGACGACTGCCCGGCCGGCGGCGGCCGACGGCGTTTGCCCGAGGAGCCTATCTGAGTGACCGCATGCGACTCAGCTGGCCGGGATGTCCGCGCCGCTGGCACCTTTCGTCGCATCAGCCCGCGGGATCGCGCTTGGCGATCCAGTGGTCGCCTCGCTTCTCGAACTTCTGCTTCAGCACCGTGTAGGCGATCCGGTGAGCCTGATCGCTCTGCCCGTGGCTCCGGACCGCGTTGTCGAGCGCCGCGAGAAAGCCTCCTGTGCCTCCTGGCACGAGCGCTGCAGTGTTCCCGGTAGGCCGGTAACGGTGTATCGGCTGGATTCCGGCATCGCTCCTCCTTTGACTCTCAACGTTGCCGGGATGCAGGGCACAAGTACGTTCAAAATAATACTAAAACTTGCTAAACCGCTTGCCTCAGGGGAGAGCCGTGAGCTCGCTGAAGGTATCGGTCGCTACCGGAGACTCTGGCCCGGTCCTGGTACTGGCCAGCGAGGCGCCGGATCCCATGTCCGTCACGCGGCTGACCGAGACACTCGCCACCCAGAAATCCGGGCAGGCGACAATCTGACAATCGACGCGAACTGGACCGGGACAACCTTGCTGACCACCGGCTCTGGCCCGTCGTCGAGGGCTGGGCCTCGGAGCTCAGTCTGACCGCACCCGACGCCATCAGCCGCGCTTCCCAGCCGCTGCCCGACATCAGCCGTCAGCAAGAACCAGCCAGCATGCAGCCCGGCTTGGAGAGATCGAGTCTTTTTCGCGAGTACGGGCTGAGTGATCAGTCAATAGCTGACGTGCTGTTCAAGGAGGAGGACTGGGATCTAGCCCGCCGCTGGCTAGCATGGTTCACGAGACCGGAAGCGAGTCCGCCTGCCCCCCACGGGGCCGGGGAAAGCGGTGAGCCATGACCGATGATCCGCCGGTCGACCCGGACGCGCTGCGCGAGCAGGTCCGCGATAAATACCGCGAAGTGGCTGTCGATCCCGGCGGCGGTTTCCACTTCCACACCGGCCGGGATCTGGCTCGCCGCCTAGGCTACGAAGCCGATACGGTGAACGCGCTGCCCGACCGGGCCGTGGAGTCCTTTGCCGGGGTGGCAGATCCGTTCTCGCTGCGGCGACTGGCGGCCGGCGAGAAGGTGATCGACGTCGGCTCCGGGGGCGGGTTCGACTCCTTCATCGCCGCTGGCCAGGTCGGCCCCGCCGGCCAGGTGGTCGGCATCGACATGACGGCCGAGATGCTGACCAAGGCTCGCCAGACCGCCGCCGCCCTCGGCCTCGGCCAGGTCGAGTTCCGGGAAGGGCTCGCCGAGGTGCTGCCCGTCGAGGACGGCTGGGCGGATGTGGTGATCTCCAACGGGGTCATCAACCTGTGCGCCGACAAGCGGGCGGTGTTCGCCGAGATCCGCCGGGTGCTGCGCCCCGGCGGGCGGCTCCAGTTCGCCGACATCGCCAACGGCCGCCCCGTGCCTGTCGAGGCGATGCGCGACATCGACCTGTGGACCGGTTGAATAGCCGGCGGGCTGCCCCGTGCGGGCTGGCAGAAGATGCTCCAGGACAGCGGTTTCACCGACGTGGTGATCGGCGAGGCGGCCGACACGTTCGGCGGCGCCAAGGGCGAGGCCAACGCCCGCGCCTTCGACGTGTACGGCTACGCATTCATGGCCACCCGCCCGGCTGACCAAGGTCAACGGTGAGTTGAGGCAGAACACAGCCACTCCCCTGGCCCCGCGGTCTGGCGGGCTGCTAATGGCTACTGGGTCTTCGATGAATCCGCGCTGGATGAGCTGGCGTTAATCAGCCGGGCCGGGCATCGGGATGAGCCTGGAGGACATCAGGAAAAGATGCCGGACACCCTATGTGCCGGCTGAGCGGCCTCCATCTTGTTACTTCGGGTGACGGAACAGGGAATCGGCGGCGGCGCGACGTCAGCGCCTTTCCCCCGACTTGGTCCGGCGCGGCGATGCGAGCAGCGAGGCGACGATGGCGCAGGCAGCTCCGAGGCGGATGGCGACATCGGCGAGGTTGAACGTGGGTGGGTAGCCGACGACGTGAATCCAGTCCACTACGGCTCCCCGGCCGAACCCTGGCCCGCGGAACAGCCGGTCAGCGAGGTTGCCGACCGCGCCCCCGGTGACCGCTGCCAGGGACATCGCGACGATCTGGCTGCGGGCGCGAGCTAGCAGCACTAGCGCCACGGTAAGCACCGCGGCGGCCGTCAGCGTAATCACCAGCGGATGCCCGGCACCAATTCCGAAACTCGCCCCCGTGTTGCGCACCAACCGGACCGAGACCATACCGCCACTGCCCGGGCCAGCGGCCACGACAAGTGACTTGCTGACCTGATCAGCCGCTACCACCAGCGCCGACACACCGAACACGGCAAGCCACCGGGCGCGCGACCTCGTCAAGGCAGCGGTCACGTTATATCGGTACGTTCGGTGGTCATCACGCCGGCGCCGGTCGTTCCCAGGAAGCCGGTGACATGCCTGGGCTCGACAGTAAAACTCAGACCGTCCACCGCGGTGACCCGGCCGAATCGCCTTGTCAGGCCGGACACCTCGATCCGGCCAGCCTCCTCGCCCATAGAACTACTATATGGGTAGTACTAAATGGATAGTAGATGAGATCGGGAATGACGACAGGCGGTAGGCGATAGCGAGCTACTATCTGGATAGTAGCTAGTGGGCAGGAGGCGGCTACGTGCCAGCTCTTGGAGACCTCGAAGCCCAGGTAATGCACAGGATTTGGGCGCGGCACGAGCCCGTGACCGTACGCGATATCCTCGGCGACCTGCAGCGGGAGCGCCCGATTGCCTACACCACGGTGATGACCGTGATGGACAACCTGCGTAAGAAGGGCTGGCTGCGACGGCAGGCCGAGGGCCGGGCCTACCTGTATGCGCCGCTAGTCTCCGGGGAGGAGTACAGCGCCGGGATCATGCGGGAGGCGCTCGCGGCCAGCAGCGACCGGTCCGCCGTGCTCATGCACTTTATCGGGGAACTGTCCGCGGATGAGGCCGGCGCACTGGAGGAAGCCTACCGGCGGCTGACCGGGAAGGATCCGCTATGACCAGCACCGGTCGGAGGGGAGCCCGGTGATTGCGGCGGCGATCTTCGCCGCTACGTGGCGGCAGCTGGTCTGCTGGCCCCGGCCGCGCCGCGGAGCAGGCGGACCGCCTTCGCGCCCCGCCTCGCCATGAGCCTATGGCTGGCACTGCTGGCATCCTGGGTCGCCGCGGTCGTCCTGGCCTTCCTGCCGGTCGCCGCGGGGCGGGCGCGGGCATTCCCCCGGGTACCCCTATTCACCCAGGCGGAACCCGAGCTCGGCAGACTCGCAGAAATGGCCGCCGATGACGCCGCGGCACGCCGCTATGGCCCGGAGCACCTAAGCAGGGCACTGGTCATCCTGTCCAAGGCCGGCGCACGCCCGGCCGCGCTCGCCGCCGGCGGTCCCGCCGCCGTCGCCCGCATCCAGCGGCTGCTCGACCCGCCCCGGCCGCGTCCTCCGCGGGTGCGTCCAGTCATTCACCTAGGTCGCGCTGCGAAAACAGGGCTCGTTGCGGGCCGGGGCAGGTCGCGCCGATGCCAGCACGCCCTGCCCCGATCGCCGGTTGCGCAACCGCTAGCTTTTCTCGATCAGCCGTTTGAGCGCGGTCATGTTGTCCGGCATCTCCTTGCGTGCTTCCCGGCGGACCATGAGCGGCACCAGGATCTTGCCGATGCCGTGGCCGGTGAAGTCCACGCTGATAGTCAGCCGGGACCGGGACTCGGCCAGCGGCTCGACCCGGACGTCGACGACGGCCCGGATCGGCCCGTCGGTACCCCGCACGCCCCAGGTGCTCGGCGGGTCGATATGGGTCAGCACAGAGGTGGATGGCCGGCTGGCGCCCCCGATGCGCCGCGTCGTCACGCATTTCGCGCCCACCGCCGGGGTCGAGCTGCCGTTGGCCGGGCGTTCCATGTGGCCGTCCACCACGCCCTGCTGCCATTCGGGGAACCGGGACGGGTCGGTGGCGCAGGCGAAGACCTCCTCAGCCGGGCGGGCGATCTCGGCGCTGGTCACGATGGGCGGCATCAGCTGCTCTCCTTCACCAGGGTGGCGTACCGGTCCAGGTACAGCGGCCAGCCCTGGTCCCCGTCCACGCCGCCGGTGACCGATTCCCAGCCGGGGCCGTGCCGGTCGATGTGCCGGTGCTCCAGCTCCACCCGCGTGCGGGCCGGCGACTCGGCGTAGAACCGCACCTCGACCTCGCTGGTCCGGGCCGGGTCGGTCTCGATCGTCCACCGGGGGCTGATGTCCCAGCTGAAGATCA
>JAICWX010000651.1 GCA_025934635.1 Streptosporangiaceae bacterium
ACTGCTGCCCGCCATTCGCGCCGCGCGGCTGTCCCCGACACGGGCGCTCTGGACCCTCTGACACCCGCGGCAACTACCAGGAACACAAAGTTATGAGCGGTTTAGAGAACGGCTGACTCCGGCTATAACGGCAGATGCAAGCAGCCATCCGCAGCCGATCAGGCCGTAGGCAAACCATTGCTCGAAACCTTCCGGGCTCCACAGATTAGATTGGCCGAGTTGCCCGAAAGGCAATAGTAGCCCAATGGTATAGAACACTGAGTCGAAGTGCGTAGAACCGGCGTGCCAGGCGACAGGAGCAGGAGGATGCCGGGCGAATGCGATGCTGCCGAGTGCAATCAGGCGATCAGCCAGAATGCGGCGAGCCATGGCCGATAACCGTAACCAACAGACCAGTCCTGCAAATACCCCCAGATCTTGCCGCCTATATGTTGTGTAGTACGACGCGCGCGGTGCTTCTCCAAGAGAACCCTACGCGCTTGATCATCGTGGCCTACACTGCGATAAAAGGATGCCAGCTGTTCGTATGGCTGTGGTCGGTAACCAGGGCGAATTCAATCGGTCGTCGCAACGCCTTCAGGTGGAGGTGGGCGGATGGGGCGGCCGCAGGGATGGGCGGCTGGCCGGGCGGGGCGGCCGGCGATGCGTTCGCCGGGGCGGCCTCCGGTGGCCAGGCGAGAGGACCGGCAGCGGTTCTGGGCGGCGATCGCGCGGGGAATGCCGAGTGAGGACGCCGGCATTGAGGCTGGTGTGTCCCCGGTGGTCGGTACGCGCTGGTTCCGCGACAGCGGCGGGATCCGGCCGGTCAGCCTGGCCCCGCTGTCGGGGCGGTACCTGTCGTTCGCGGAGCGGGAGGAGATCGCGATCTTGCGTGCGCGGGGGTGCGGTGTCCGTGAGATCGCGAGGCGTACGGGCCGGTCGCCGTCAACGGTCTCGCGGGAGCTGCGCCGGAACGCCGCGACCCGGGGCGGCCGGCTGGAGTACCGGGCCGTGGCGGCCCAGTGGCACGCAGACCAGCGGGCACGCCGCCCGAAGACTGCGAAGCTCGCCGCGAACCAGGTGCTGCGGGAGTACGTGCAGGACCGGCTCGCCGGCATGATTACCAGGCCGGACGGCACAGCCGTGGCGGGCCCGGAGGTGCGCTGGATCGGGCGTCGGCACGGCCGGCGGGCGGACCGGCGCTGGGCAGCGTCGTGGAGCCCGGAGCAGATCGCGAACCGGCTGCGGGCCGACTTCCCTGATGATGAGTCCATGCGGGTCTCGCACGAGGCGATCTACCAGGCCCTGTATGTCCAGGGCCGCGGCGCGCTGCGCCGCGAGCTGACCGCCTGCCTGCGCACCGGCCGGGCGCTGCGCGTCCCCCGGGCGCGCACCCGCGGCCGCGGCAAGAAGTTCGTGACACCCGAGATCATGATCAGCCAGCGGCCGGCGGAGGCCGCGGACCGGGCAGTGCCCGGCCACTGGGAGGGCGACCTGATCATGGGGCTGAACAGCTCGGCGATCGGCACCCTGGTCGAGCGCACGACCCGGTTCACGATGCTGCTGCACCTGCCTCCGATGGCAGGCCACGGCGCCGGCCCCCGGGTCAAGAACGGCCCCGCGCTCGCCGGCCATGGCGCCGAGGCGGTCCGGGACGCGATCGCCTCAGCGGTCATCACCCTGCCCGCCCAGCTGCGCCGGTCGCTGACCTGGGATCAGGGCGCGGAGATGGCCGGCCACGCCCGGCTGCGCATCGACCCCGGCATCGAGATCTACTTCTGCGACCCGCACAGTCCCTGGCAGCGGGGCACCAACGAGAACACCAACGGCCTGCTGCGCCAGTACTTCCCCAAGGGCACCGACCTGAGCCGGCACAGCCCCGGCGACCTGGCCGCCGTCGCCGCCGCCCTCAACGGCCGCCCCCGCAAGA
>JAICWX010000344.1 GCA_025934635.1 Streptosporangiaceae bacterium
ACGGAACACCGCCGAGGAACAAGCGCAGGCCCAGAAATGGGACAAGGACGCTAAGGAGTCCCGCTGGATGTGGGGCGAATACCAGCGAAGATGGCCACCCGACGAACGTCCCCCAGTCGACAGGTCCGCCGACCCCCCGGGCTCCTGGCGCGGAGACGCAAAAAGGTACCTAAAACCCGCCGACAACACCCGGGTTGAAGCAGCATGCGACCAGATCGTAGATCGAGAGCGACAGAAGATCTCCCCAGCGATGCGTGAGGTAGAGAGCCAAGACCCTGACCGCCACCTAACCGGCTTCGACAAGCGATGTAAGGGCCGTGATCGCATCAAGGAGAAGGTCTGCGACAAGATCGAAGAATATGGCTTCTCTCCGGAGGAAGCCATCTCAAGTGTGTCGGACACGATCCGCTACACCTTTCAGTATCGTGAGACCCACTACACTCAGGGCGTTCACGCAGATATTGAACGTCTGAAAGATCAAGGTTTTGAGCTGCATAGACTTAGGAACTCGTGGGGTGAGGAAGAATATAAAGGTGTCAACAGCCAGTGGATCGAGCCAGGCAGCCACCAAGGGTTCGAAGTGCAGTTTCACACGGCCATCAGCTTCGAGGCTAAGCAACTCACCCATGATGCATACGGGCGACTCCGCACCCAGCAGGCTGACGAGTTCGAAAAGCTGGTGCTGAAGGCCTTCCAGCGAAAGGTCTCCGCAGAGATCCCGGTTCCGCCCGGCGCAGCTGCCATTCCCGACTACCCAGAGAGAAATGTCGATGCCAGATAAGGTCATTTTCTATGCTGTCGTCAACGACCTCAGCAGCCGTCAGCACCCTGCTGGCTTGTTTCGGCGTACTTACACAGAAGCAGGTGGCCTGCGCGATGAGGCGTTTACCCGGAGTCTGGTCTGGAAGGACAGCTCGTCGTTGATCTCCGCCGAACGGGGTGATCTTGAAAACGAGTTCATCGAGATCACGACGGATGAGGCGAACCAACTCATGGAGGAGCTCCGTACCCGATGGACCGGCACAGGTCCCGCCTAACCGCCCGTCCTGCACGACCCTGACCATCGCCCCAGTTCACTGATACGGCGTCGCCTGCAACGTAAACAGCTCCGCATACGTCCCCCCAGCGCCCATCAGCGACTCATGCGTCCCCGCCTCCACCACCTGCCCCTCCCGCAGCACGTAGATCCGGTCCGCTGCCCGCACCGTCGAGAACCGATGCGAGATCAGCAGCACCGAACGATCCGCGAACAACTCACCGATCTTCCCGAACAGCTCATGCTCCGCCTTCGCGTCCAGCGCCGCCGTCGGCTCGTCCAGGATGACCAGCGGCGCGTCCCGGAAGAACGTCCGCGCCAGCGCCACCCGCTGCCACTGCCCGGTCGACAGATCGGTCCCGTCGATGAACGCCGGCCCCAGCAGCGTCTCGTACCCCGCAGGCAACGCGGCGATATCCCCGTCCGCCCCGGCCTGCCCGGCCGCCCGCATGATCCCGGCCAGGTCGAAGGCCCGCTCGTGCCGTCCGAGCGCGATGTTGTCCCCGGCCGACAGCGCGTACCGGATGAAATCCTGGAACACGACCGCCGAGCGCGACAGCAGCTCCCGGCTCGGTACCTCCCGCGTGTCCCGCCCGTCCCAGCAGACCCGCCCCTCGGTCGGCAGGTACAGCCCCGCCAGCACCTTGGCCAGCGTCGTCTTGCCCGACCCATTGGCCCCCACCAGCGCCACGACCTCACCCGGCTCGATCCGCATGCTGACGCCGCGCAGGGCCACCCGCTCCGACCCCGGATAACTAAACGTCACCCCCTCCAGCTCAATACGACCGAACGAGCCCGCCTCCCCGCCATCCCGAAGCTCCTCAGAAGCCAGCGAGCCCTCCGAAGCCCGAGCAGCAGGCGCCAGCTTGGCGAACGCCAGGAAGTCATCGATGAACATCGCCGATTCCTGCAGCATCCCCGCGCTCTGCCCGGCGAACGCCAGCCGCTGCCCCAGCAAGACCAGCGCCGCCGTCCCCGCCCCCGCGGCCGCCAGCGACAGGTGGTGCGAGACCGCCAGCCACAAGATGACCCCGATCGACACCGCGATCGTCGCCGCGCTGGCCAGGTCGGCCGCCGCCATGCCGCGCAGCTGCCGGGCCGAGATCTTCCGCATCTCCGCGATCCGCTCGTCGGAAAGCCGCTGGTACCGCGCCCGCAGAAACCCAGCCAGCCCGAACGCCCGGACCTCCTTAGCCGGCTCCCGCCCGGTCAGCAAGCTAGCCAGATAGCTCCGCTCGCGGTCCTTCGGCGTCATGATCACCCCGAAGGTGTAGAACGCCCGCCCCCGCCGCCCGCTCGCCAGCCAGCCGGGCAGCAAGGCCAGCAGCGCCACCGGCACCAGCAGCGGCGCCACCGCCAGCAGCGCCACCGCCGCGCCGATCGTCCCCGCCAGCGACCGCCCGAGCCCCTGCAGACCGAACACCATCTGCGGCGCGTGCATCACCCCCGCCTGCGCCCGCGCCACCCGGTCGTGGAACTCCGGCTCGTCGAACGCGGCCAGTTCCACCGCGCAGGTCACGTCGAGGATCCGGTCCTGCGCATACCGCGAGGTGAGCTCGGACAGCATCCGCTGCTGCTCGCGCAGCACCACCCCCGCCAGCCCCAGCAGCGCCGTGATAACCCCGAGCAGCACCGCACTCGGCCACACGCCAGCCAGCCCGGAGCTAGAAGGATGCTGCGTCGACAGTACCGCCTCCAGCACCCGCCGCCCCACCAGCACCTCGACGGCCACCCCGACCCCGGAGAGCACCTCGAGCACCGCCATCGTGATCAGCTCACGCCGCCCCGCCCGCCAGGTAATCCCCACCCCGGCCGCCACCAGCCGTGGCAGGTCCCGCGCCGACCGCCCCTGACCAGGCGAATTCACCTCATAGATCGTCGGTCCCGCGCGCTTGCCGCCAGGCCGCGACCCGCTCACCACATACATATCTCACATATACGTCACCGGACCGGCCCGTGCTGCCCGCCGACCACGTAGATCACCTGCCCGGTCACAAACCCGGCCTCGGCCGAGGCCAGGAACGCGACCACGGCCGCGGTATCCGCCGGCTCCCCGATACGCCCGATACCGAACGAGGTACCCGCCGCCGCCTTCTGCTCCTGCGTCAGCGCCGCAAACGGACCCGTCGCCGTGCTCCCCGGCGCCACCGCGTTGACGGTGATACCCCGCCCGGCCAGCTCCACCGCGGCCACTCGCGTGACCTGGTCCAGGAACGCCTTCACGCCCGAGTAGAGCGCGATCCCCGCCACCGCCGTGCTGGTCACGCCGGAAGAGATGTTCACGACCCGCCCGCCGTCGGCCAGCCGTTCCGACGCCGCCTGCATCATCAGGAACGGCCCCCGCGCGTTGACCGCCACCAGCCGGTCGAAGTCCTCGAGCGAGGTCTGCGCCACCGCCCCCCAGTGGGTGACCCCCGCGTTGTTGACCAGGATGTCCAGCCGCCCGAACTCACCCGTCACCGCCGCCACGACCGCAGCCGCCGTCGCGGGCTCCGCCAGGTCAGCCGGGACCATGAACGCCCGGCGCCCGAGAGCTCGCACGGTCGCCGCCACCGAATCGGCCCCGGACTTACCCGACAAGTACGTGAACCCGACGTCGGCCCCCTCCGCCGCCAGCCGCCGCGTGATCTCCGCCCCGATCCCGCGGCTTCCGCCGGTCACCAGTGCCACCTTGCCCGCCAGCCGTCCCGTGATGTCCATACGAGCCAGTAAATCCGCCCGCTGACCAGCGCAGAAGGACGAATTGCCTACCGGTCCATACCCCGCGCGTATAGATCAGGCCGACTGCCAGATGCGAAGGATGTTGTCCGGTAGCCGCACCGAGAACCGGCCGGCCGCAGACGCGTCAGCGAGCAGCGCTCGCAGGTCGCTCTCGAACGAGCCGACGCGATCCCCGAACAGGTGCGGCGCGGTCCCCGAGTTCGAGAAGCGCCCCGCGACGACCTGGTCGACGCCGAGCTCGAATGACTCCATGGCTTCGTCGGGCGGCGGCGGGTAGCGCAGGCGGTCGTGCCCCGTTTTCATAAGAAGAGCGTCAGCCCGGTAGCCCGGCGCATCCACCTGGACAACCGCCCCGCCGGGCGTGAGCATCGTGCGTACCGCGCGCGCCACCCGCGGCCGGTCCATCCAGTGAAAGGAAGCCCCGAACGTAATGACCCGGAAGACCCCCAGGCCCGCGGGCAGCGCCTCGGCGCGTTCCCGCACCCAGGTCGCATGCCGGATTCCCGCCACGGTGGCGAGCCGCGCCGCCTCGGCCAGCCCCGGTGCGTAAGGAAGGCGGCCCTGCTCGTAATACCCGGCCGCCCCGGCAAACAGCGACTCATCCCATTCCCACTGCTCCCACCCGCCGGATCCCGCCATCCGTCCACGCTAACGCGCAGGCCATCGCCCACGTGACGGGGCTGGCCACCGGCGGCCCGGCCGATCCGTCCTGGCGGGTGACCCTGCACTTCCATCCCGACCGGCTCACCGCCGGGACGCCGATCCTGGAGCGGATGGCCCGCGACGGGGTGTACCGGTCCCAGTTCGAGACCGGGACCAGCAACGGCGGCCTGACCGCGCACCCCGGCGGCGACCGCTGGCGGTGGGAAAGCCGGATCTTCGCCGGCGCCTACGATGACGGCCCGCCGGCCGCCCGGCCCAAGTACGGATCGCTGAACTTCCGCCAGCGGCGGGCGGGCGGCTCACCGCGCTTCGGCTCGGCCCACCTGCGCCTGGCCGCGCACACCCTGTCCCGGACCACGTTCTGCTACCCGGACAGCTTTCTCGAGCCCGGACACTTTGGCGTGGTGTCAAGGCTGTCAGCGCTGGTCGCGCTGGCCGAGACCGACAGCCAGGACCTACTCGACGACTACATCGAAGCCCACGTCCACGGCGTCGTCGACCTCACCCGCGATGTCGAAGCCCTGGTCCTCGACCCCTGCTACCGCGGCACGCCAGTCCAGGCCGCGGCCCCGAAACTGGGCTGTCCCATCGAATGGCACGGCGGTTTCACCCTGACCACCGCCGAGCTTCGCCGGCATCCCGGCTACCGGGGGCCTGAATACGTGGCCCTCGGTCTCGCTCTCGCCCGCGACGGCGCCCTCGATCCGGGCGTTATCGGCCACGCCGCCCGCACCGGCCGGTTCGACGACCAGCATCTCAAACGGGTCTGGCATTACGTGGCCAGGTTCGGCACTCCGGGGATACGGTCGTAGCCACTCATGGGTGAACCAGACATAGCCGCCGTCGAGCTCATCGACCTGGAGTCGATCAGGAAGTTCATCGTGGTCGCCGAGGAGCTGAACTTCACCCGCGCCGCGGCCCGGCTGAGGATGGCCCAGCCGCCCCTCTCCGCCGCCATCGGCAAGCTGGAGCGCAAGCTCGGCGTGACCCTGCTCGCGCGGACCAGCCGCCAGGTCACCCTGACCCCGGCCGGCGCCGTCCTCCTGGAGCAGGGCCGGATCGCGGTCGAGGCGGCCGGCGCCGCCGCCGGGCGCACCCGCCGAGCGGGCACCCAGCCCGGCCGCCTCGCCGTCGCCGTCAAGCCGGGTACCGGTACGCACCTGATCAAGGCGATCATCGAGCGCTGCGCCGCCGATCCGCTGATCCCGCCGGTGCACGTCCTGTTCGGCCACCCCGGCGGCCCCGCCGCCGCGGTCCGGGCCGGCGCCGCCGACGCCGCGATCCTGCGCGCCCCGTTCGACCCGCGCGGCCTGGACACCGAGCTGCTCCTCACCGAGCCCCGCGTCGCCGTCCTGCCCGCGGCTCACCGCCTGGCCGGCCAGGCCGAACTGAAACGCGCCGACCTGGCCGATGAGCCCATGCCGCGCTGGTCCGGCCAGCCTCACCCGGCCGCCGCCGCCCACTGGACCGGCACCGATACGCCCGGCCCGGCCGCCGGCCACCAGGACACGGGCTACCTGGACACGGGCCACCAGGACACGGGCTACCAGGACACGGGCTACCAGGACACCGGCCCCGAGATCAACGACCTCAGCCAGCTGCTGGACGCCGTGACGCTCGGCCACGCCGTCGCCTACGTCCCGGCCTCCGCCGCCGCCCAGTTCCGCAGCGCCGGCCTGGCCGTCGTCCCGGTCACCGACCTCAGCCCCAGCCAGGTCATGGTGGCCTGGCCGGACACCAGCCGCTCAGCCGCCGTCGCCGCCTTCGTCCGCGCCGCCACCGAAGCGGCGCGGACCGCACCTGTTCAGGCCGCGCACGTACCCGGCGAGCGGTAGAAGCCGGGCCCGTCCAGTCCGGGACCGGTGATCATCGGCCGGTTCGCCCCGCCACCCGACGGGTAGGCGGTGTCGAACCACTGGGTGAAGAACTCACCCAGCCGCTGCTGGCAGGCGCTGCTGTGCACCGGCAGCCACTGACGGAACACCGCTTCGAGCTGAGCCTCGTTGATGTGGCCCCCGCCGTAGCGGCGCTGGAGGTCCCGCAGCGCCCCGTTGAACCGGGCCGGGCCCAGGATCTGGCGCAGCGCGATGTAGGTGACGCCGGGCCGGTCGTACGTCGACGAGCCGTCGAACAGGGTGTACGGCGTCGGGTTCGACGGCGCGTCGGTCCAGAAGTCCTTGGCGCTGGCGTAGGTCTTGTTGAACTGCTTGACCAGGCTGGCCTGGAAGGCCGCCTTGCCCTTGGCGGTGGACGGCCCGCCGGCGGCGTTCTCGGCCAGCCGCGCCTGGTACAGGAACTCGCCCAGGGTGGCCATGCCCTCCTTGTAGAAGGTGTACCGGTAGTCGGCCTCGCTGACGTTGTCCCCCCACCACTGGTGCATGTTCTCGTGGTAGAAGGTGTCGGTGTCGATCTCGCCGCCGGCGAAGGTGATCATCGACTCCATCTCCTCCTCGAAGGAGGCGTCAGGCGTCCCGATCACGACCCCGTCCGAGCGGAACGGGAACGCCCCGTTGAACTGGCTCTCGAACGCGGTGATGTCCGGCTGCAGGTCCATGATGGCCTGGTTCTTCTGCTGCTGCTTGGCGCTGATCGCGGTATCCTGCGCCTGGTAGAACCGGATGCCGTTGACGACCCGCGAGGTCAGGCTGAAGTTGCCGACGCTGTTCTCGACCAGGTAGCTGGCGACTGGCATGCCCGCATGCCAGTTCCAGGTGACCGAGCCGTGCGGGAACTGCTTGCTGGCCCCGTTGTGCCGCAGCGAGACCAGCTCGCCGTTGGCGATCACGGTCTTGCCCGCGGTCACCGTGTCAGAGAAGTCGTACGTGGGCTTGGCCGTCGGGTAGTCGTTGAGCGGCATCCAGTCTTCGGAGCCGACCGGTTCGGTGGTCACGAAGCCGCCGTCAGGGGCCCGGAACCAGCCCTCGGTGGTGCCGTCCCCGTCCTGGTGCACGCCGGGCCGGCCGGTGTACCGGACCGTCACGGTGAACGTAGCCCCGTTCCGGATCGGCGCCGACGGCGTGATCACAAGCTTGTTGGCCGGGCACTGGGTGCCGTTGAGCGAGTCCGGCGCGGCGTCGGTGTTCGGCAGCTGCGGGGCGCAGGCGGGCGGGAACGGGTTGTTAGACGGCCCGCCGACCGGGTTGTTCTGCGACGCCTCGTGGGCGGCCGGGCTCGGGTCATTCTGCCCGTTCGGGTCACCCGCGTAAGTCGGCTGCACGAACTTGAACCGGGCCGGGCGGCCGTTGATGCTGACCGAGTTGACCGTCATGTCCGGCCCGGCCGTGGTGTTGACGGAATGCCGCTCGAAGTCGAGGCTGAAGCTGGTCAGGCACTGCGTAGCCCGGTCGGTGAGCTCCACCCGGTTGCCCGGCAGGAACCGGTTCGAGGTCGAGTTGTAGACCAGGTGCACCAGCGTGTGCAGGCTGGTGTAGCCGCCGTTGCCGGTCTCCGAGTACACGTGCGAACCCGGCGGCGCCAGGGTGTGGGCTCCGGCGGAGCAACTGCCGCCACCCGTCGTGGTGGCTGAAGCCGACGCACTGGCCACCGAAGCACTGGCCGGGACCGCGAGCCCCATCAAGGGCAGCGCCAGCCCCGCGCAGGCCGCCATGATCATCCTCATAGTCGCCCACTACACCACATAAGCGTCTCAACCCGATCACGATCGGGCCCTGGCCAGCGGTATCGTAGCCCCGTGATGCGACTCACCAAGCTTGGTCATTCGTGCGTCCGGCTCGAGAAGGACGGTGCCGTCCTAGTCATCGACCCCGGCACGTTCAGCGACGCAGCCGCAGCCCTGGACGGGGCCACTGCCGTCCTGGTCACCCACGAGCACCCGGATCACCTGGACGAGGACGCGATCCGTGCCGCGCTGTCCAGCGACCCCGGCCTGACCCTGTGGGCCAACCAGTCCATCTGCGCGCAGGCGGCCGAGTTCGGCGACCAGGTGCACGAGGTCAAGCACGGCGACGCGCTCGCGGTAGCCGGCTTCGACGTGCACGTCTACGGCGTGGACCACGCCCTCATTCATGAGGACATCCCGCTGGTGGTGAACACCGGCTTCCTGGTCGACGGCGACCTGTTCCACCCCGGCGACTCGTTCACCATCCCCGAGGACCCGGTCCGCACGCTGCTGGTCCCGATCAGCGCCCCGTGGCTGAAGGCCGGCGACATGATCGACTACTTCCGCGCCGTCGCCCCCGCCCGTGGCTACGCCATCCACGACGGCATCCTCAACGACGCCGGCCTGGCCCTGTTCACCCGCATGCTTTCGCTCGCCGCCGCCCCCACCCAGGCCCCCGTCACCCGCCTCGCCCCCGGCACCACCCTGGACCTATAGCGCCTGCCCGGGCGTTGCGCTCAAGCCGGCCCCGGACCGGCCGGCTGGCGGCTGTCGACGCCGCGCCCGTGGACCGGGTCGCGGCCGGGCACGTGAACCTCGCACGACCGCGCCCGGGCCACGTACAGCCGCAGCGGCGCATCCCCGCGCAGTTCCTCCGGACCGAACTGGCGTGCGCCCGCGGTTGCCCGGAACGCCTCCGCGCAGACCGCCTCCAGCTCCTGGTCACCGACCTCCCGGGCGGTGGCCGAGAGATAGACCGCCTCGCCCTGACCGACCGCGGCCGTCGAGTCGAAGATCACGATCTCGACCTCGGCCCGCTCG
>JAICWX010000516.1 GCA_025934635.1 Streptosporangiaceae bacterium
CTAGAGGTCGGGCCGTGGGCCTGGCCGGTCGGACCTGCTGGTGAGACCCTGCGAGAGGAGCTGGATGAGCCGCCCATCAGCTACGCCTCGCTGGCGTCGCTGCCTGAGGATCCGGGAGAGCTGGTCGAGCTCCTGGCCAGCACGCCCGTTCCCCGGGACTCCGCCGATTACAACGCGGGTCACGCGTTCGAGATGATCGCCGGGCTGTTCCAGTGTTTTCTCATGCCACCGGGGCCGGCCGCGAGGGTGTTCCGGGCCCTGGGCGCGATCCCGGGCGTGACGGCGGAGGGGGACGCCGTGGATGCCGCCGGGAACCACGGGGCCGGGTTCCTGCTCGCTGGCAGCGCGACCTGGTCTCCGGGCCCGGGGTGCGGCCGGCCGGCCGGTAGGGTCAGCGGCGTCACCCCAGGTTGCTCAGCAGCAGGGCCTCGGCTAGGCAGGCTCGCTCGAAGGTGGCCAGGTGCAGGCTCTCGTTGGCGCCGTGCGCCCGGGTATCGGGGTCCTCGACGCCGGTGATCAGGATCTCGGCGGCGGGGAAGCGGGCGGCGTAGGCGGTGACGAAGGGGATGGATCCGCCGGCCCCCGC
Organism: Streptosporangiaceae bacterium; assembly: GCA_025934635.1. The sequence continues at coordinate 587 of JAICWX010000516.1, forward strand.
GTCCACGGCCGGGGTCCCCCAGGCCGCCTGAAGGGCCGAACGAGCGCACTGGTACGCCCTCCCCCCGGTCCGTGCGGTAAAGGGCGCGGCGGTGCCGCCCGCCGCCACGCTCACCTGCGCACCCCAGGGCGCGTGGGCCACCAGGTGCGCGGCCAGCGCGTCCCGGGCCGCGTCCGCGTCGTCGCCGGGCGCGACCCGCAGGCTCACCTTGGCCCGCGCTACCGGGACGAGCATGTTGGCGGCGGCGGCCACCGAGGGCGCGTCGATCCCGGTCACGGCCAGGGCGGGGGCGGCCAGGAGCCGGTCGGTCAGGCGGCCGGTGCCGGTCAGCCGCACCCCGTCGAGCACGCCGGCCTCGGCCCGGAACCGTTCCTCGGTCAGCTCGGGCGCCGCTCTACCCGTATTGGGGGCGGTGCCGCGGAACAGGCCGGGTACGGCTACGTCGCCGTGCTCGTCGTGCAGGGTGGCCAGCAGGCGGCACAGCACGGTCAGCGCGTCCGGGACGGGGCCGCCGTACATGCCGCTGTGCACGCCGTGCCGCAGCGTGCGCACCTCGACCACCAGGTTGGCCCCGCCGCGCAGCGTGGTGGTCAGCGCGGGCACGTCCGCGGACCAGTTTCCCGCGTCGGCGAACACCACCACGTCGGCCCGCAGCCGGTCGGCGTAGGCGGTCAGGAAGTCGCCCAGGGCGGGCGAGCCGATCTCTTCCTCGCCCTCGACCAGGACGGTGACGCCGACCGGGAGGCTTCCGGCCGAAGTGTCCAGCTGAGCACGGAGCGCGGCCAGGTGCACCGCGACGCCGGCCTTGTCGTCGGCGGTGCCGCGGCCGTAGAGCCGGCCGTCCCGTTCGGCCGGGGTGAACGGGTCGCTGTCCCAGGCGGCGGGATCGCCGGGCGGCTGCACGTCGTGGTGCGCGTACAGCAGGACGTGCGGGGCCAGGAGTCATGGTCACTCCGCGAACAACTGCAGCTCGGCCGCGAACCGCTGGGCCATCTCCCGGGCCGGGCCGAGGTCGGGGTGGCGGACGATGACCATGCCGTCGGCGATCAGGGTGGCCCGCCAGTCCCGGCGGGGCGCACCCACCGGGAGCAGGTCGATCGCGACGACGTGCTCGCCGTAGCTGGCCAGCAGGTGGTCCAGGCCCTCGTGGCGGGTGATCCGGCCGGCCCCCTGGGCCCGCTTGAAGATGCTGGCCGCGTTGTAGCGGCGCTCGACCGGGAACGGGATGCTGCCCTGGGTGACGGCATACGCCCAGGCGGTGAACAGGTCGGCGTCGGTGGCGTAGTTCATCACGTCGACGGTCCGGGCGCCCGGCGGGCGGGCGCCGATCTCGCCGAACACCACCTCGCCGTCGGCCTTGCGGTACCACTCCATGTGGGTGAACCCGTCGGCGAAGCCGAGCGCGCGCAGCACCGCCCGGCCGAGGTCCCGGCCGCCCTGCAGCCCGGGCTCGTCCAGGTCGCGGATCGCCAGCGTGACCGGGCTGATCCACTCGTGCAGCTTGGTCTGCAGCGGGCGCGGGTGGTACTGGCAGATGTTCTCCACCAGCACCTGGCCGCCGGCGCAGACGGTGTCGTAAGTGAATTCCTCGCCGTCGATGAACTCCTCGACGCTGACCCGCGGGATGTGGCGCAGGGCGGGCAGGATGGTGTCGAGCTCGGCGGCCGAGTCGACCCGGTAGGTGTCGGCCGAGCCGGCCCCGTCGATGGGCTTGACGATGAGCGGGTAGCCGACCTGCTCGGCGGCGGCCCACACCCCGGCCACCGTCTCGGTGGCGCGGTGCCGCGGGGTGCGCAGCCCGGCCGCGTCGAGCAGCTGCTTCATCCGCTCCTTGTCCCGGAACGGAACGGTCTGGGCCACCGTCAGGCCGGGCAGGCCGAGCTGCTCGCGCAGCTGCGCGGCCAGCACCATGTACGGCTCCCACAGGCATTCCACCTGGTCGATCCGCACCTGCCGGGCCAGCTCGCGGACGGTCGCGGCCACCTGGCCCTCGTCGGCCAGCGAGCCGACCTGCACGTAGTGGTCCAGGGCCTGTTTGGCGACCGGCGGCAGCGCGTCCTGATGCTGGTCGCCCAGGCCGATGACGGTGACGCCGGCCTGGCCGAGCCCGCGGGTGAAGAACGCCATTTCCGCCGGGTAGCCGGGCGAGATCATCAGCACGTTCATCCGAGCTCCACCCGCACGGTGCTGACGAGCTGCTTCAGCGCGGCGGTGACCGTCTCGGTCTCCGGGGCCCTGATCGTGAGGTAGCCGTCGCCCTCGTAGCTGCCCGAGGACGGCTGGCCGGGCGGGGGCAGCCGCGAGTCGACCACCAGCGACGTCACCTCCGGCGGCAGCGCGTCCAGGCCGTGCACGCCGCGGACCTGGCCGGCCCCCTGGCCGCGCAGGTAGACGGTGCCGGCCGCCCACGTGCGTTCGGGCGGGTCGAAGGTGCCATCGGTCATGAGACGGCACCAGGCCGAGTACAGGTCGAAGTCGTGCGCGTAGCACAGCATCGAGGTGATCTGGGCGCCGGGCGGGCGGGCACCCACCTCGGACACCGCCACCGAGCCGTCCGGACGGCGGAACCACTCCAGGTGGGTCAGGCCGGTGACCAGGCCGAGCGCGCGCAGCGCGGCCGGGGCGACCTGCCGGATGCCGGCGTACTGCGGGCCGCTGATCTCGCGCGGCAGCCGCACCACCCACTGCATCCACGGGTGCCGCAGCACCTCCAGCGGGGTCGGCAGGTAGTCCGAGACCGAATCCCAGACGACCTGCCCGTCGATCATCACGCTGTCATAGGAGCCTTCCTCCCCAGTGAGGAACTCCTCCAGCTGCGCCGGCCGGTCCGCCGTGGGCGGCGCCATGTCCAGCCAGGCGGTCAGGTCGCCGGGGTCGTCGAGACGGAACGTGCTCTTCGCCCCGGCTCCCGCGGGGGGTTTGACGACGACGGGGAAACCCACTCGTTCGGTGAACTGGAGGGCGTCAGCGGCGCCGACGGCCAGCTTGTGCCGGGCGCAGGGGACGCCGGCCTGCTCGAACACCGTTTTCATCCGGTCTTTGTCCCGGAAGTTGGCGGCCGTGACCGGGTCCATGCCGCCGATGCCCAGGTGCTCGCGGACCTGGGCCAGCGGGACCTGGAGCTGCTCCAGCACCGCCAGCAGCCGGTCGACCGGGCCGAGCTGGCGGGACAGGCCCTGCACGGCGGCGGCGATCTGGCCGGGGTCCAGCGCGTCGTCGATCCGCCAGTGACCGGCCAGGTGCTCCTTCAGCGCCGGGGGCAGCCGGTCAGCCGGCTCGCAGGTGATCAGCGCGGTCTGCACGCCCGGCAGGCGGGCCGCGGCCTCGACGAACCGCGTCGTGGTATCCAGCAGGTAAGGCGCAACGAACCCGGCGGTCACCATGGCAGCTACCTACCCTCCGGTTACCATGCCAGACATGAACGTCATTCTCGTCGAGCCGTTCTTCCCGTCCAATCAGCGGCAGTTCGCCCGGGCCCTGGCCGAGGCCGGCGCCACCGTGATCGGCATCGGCGAGTACGGGGTGGAGTCGTTCGACGACGACCTGAAGGGCTGGCTGCACCACTACGAGCGGGTGTCCTCGGTCACCGACGTGGACGCGCTGACCCGGGCGGTCCGCTGGGTGCAGGACAAGCTCTGGGTGGACCGGCTCGAGGCCACCATCGAGGCCCACACGATGGCGGCCGCGCAGGTCAGGGAGGCGTGCACGATCCCGGGGACTTCGGTCCGCACGGCCTGGCTGTGCCGGGACAAGCCGTCGATGAAGGAGGTCCTGCGCGAGGCGGGGGTGCCCACCGCGGCCTCGGCGGCGGTCTCGACTTCGGCTGAGGCTGTCGAATTCGCCGAACGGGTGGGCTTTCCGCTGATCCTCAAGCCGCGTAGCGGCGCCGGGGCGTCGGGGACGGTGCGCGTCGACTCCCCGGACGAGCTCGCGCGGGCCCTAGAGGGGTTCGGCGGGGCCGACTCCGTCGCGGTGGAGGAGTTCGTCGAGGGGCACGAGGGGTTCTACGACACGATCACGATCGACGGCCAGGTTTCCCTGGATTTCGTGTCGCACTACTTCCCGAACGTCCTCGAGGCGATGCGGACCCGCTGGATCTCACCCCAGTTCGTGTCGACCAACCGGGTGGAC
>JAICWX010000090.1 GCA_025934635.1 Streptosporangiaceae bacterium
ACTTACTTTCCGCTGGTCAGGAGGGCGTGCACCTTTTTAAAGGATGGGTGCTTGGCGTCACGCAGCCACTCGAACAGGACCATCTCCGACGTCACGATCTCCGCGCCGTGCTGGCGGGCCCGCTCGATGGCCGCCGCCCGGTCGGCCGGGTCGCGCGAGCCGGTGGCGTCGGCCGCCCACGCCACCCGGCGCCCGGCCGCCAGCAGGTCGAGCACCGTCTGCAGGACGCACACGTGTGCCTCGCAGCCGGCCACCACGACCTGCCCGGTCCCGGCGGGCAGCAGCTCAGCGAAGCCGGGGTCGCCCGCGGCCGAGAACGCCGTCTTGGCCATGACCGCCTGCGGGTAGCCGGCTAGCGGCGCTACCGTGGGGCCCAGGCCGGCCGGATGCTGCTCGGTCGCCAGGACCGGTACGTCCAGCAGGGTCGCCGCCTCCGCGAGCCGCACGGTCCGGGCCACGACGGTCTCGTGATCGGCGATGACGGGCATCAGCCGCTCCTGCAGGTCGATCAGCAGCAGGGCGGCCCCTTCGGCGGTGAGCACCATTTTCCCGACGCTACTTCACCTGGGCCTTCGCGGCCAGAAATGTCAGTGCCCCGCAGGAGGATGGGGTTGTCACGAAGAGTCAGTCAAGGTGTGAGTTCAAGGTACGGAGAGCAGAGCAATGGCAGCAGGCGATACCCAGATCACGATCGCGGGCAACCTCGTGGACGACCCGGAACTGCGGTTCACCCCCTCGGGGCAGCCGGTCGCGAAGTTCCGGGTGGCGTCCACGCCCCGGTTCCTCGACAAGAACACGAACGAGTGGAAGGACGGCGACAGCCTGTTCCTGACCTGCAACGTGTGGCGCCAGGCGGCGGAGAACGTGGCCGAGAGCCTGACCCGGGGGACGCGAGTGATCGTGTCCGGACGACTGCGGCAGCGGTCGTACGAGACGAAGGAAGGCGAGAAGCGGACCGTGTACGAGGTCGAGGTCGACGATGTCGGCCCGTCCCTGCGGAACGCCTCCGCCAAGGTCAACAAGATCGCCCGGAACGGCTCGGGCGGTTCGGGCGGGGGCGGCGGCCGGCCCTCCGGCGGTCAGGGATCCCAGGGAGGCGGCGGGGGCGGCGACACCGACCCGTGGGCGTCCGACGGCGGCGGCAGCTTCAGCGACGAGCCGCCCTTCTAACCGGCTCCCAGAGTCTCACCGGAGCTAGGAGTCGCGGTACCGGGCGCGCAGTTCGTGCTTGAGGACCTTGCCCGAGGCGTTGCGGGGTAGTTCGCCCAGGACGACGAGGCCGGTCGGCTTCTTGTAGGAGGCCAGCCTGCCCGCCGTCCAGCTGGTGAGGTCCTCGAGAGTGGGCGGCGCGGCCGGGTCGGCGGGAACGACGATCGCGATCGGCGTCTCGCCCCACTTCTCGTGCCGGGTGCCGATCACCGCGACGTCGGCGACCGCCGGGTGACCGGACAGGACGTTCTCGACCTCGGCGCAGTAGATGTTCTCCCCGCCTGAGATGATCATGTCCTTCTTCCGGTCCACGACGTACAGGAAGCCCTCCTCGTCCTCCCGGACCAGGTCGCCGGAGTGGAACCAGCCGCCGGCGAACGCCTCCTCGGTGGCCGCCGGGTTGTTCCAGTAGCCCGCCATCAGGCTGGGCCCGCGGTAGACGATCTCGCCGACCTCGCCGCGCGGCACGTCGTTCATCCCTTCGTCGACGACCCGCGCGGCGATGGTCGGGATCGGCTTGCCCACCGAGCCGATCTTGCGGACCGCGTCGGCGCTGGGCAGCGCCGTCGTCACCGGTGACATCTCGGTCTGGCCGAACACCGAGACGATCTCGGCCGCCGGGAAGGTCTTGGCCATGGTCTCCAGCAGCGGCACCGTGGCCGGCGCCGCACCCCAGGAGATGGTGCGCAGCGACCGGGTGCGGCGGGTGGCGTCGGGGTGGGCACACAGCACCTGCCACTGGGCTGGCACCAGGAACAGCGAGGTGACGCCCTCGGCCTCGATGACGTCGAGCGTGGTCTGCGCGTCGAACGGCGCGGTGGGCATGATCACCGACGTGGTGCCGAGCATCAGCGCCGGCACCAGGCTCCCGATGCCGGCGATGTGGAACAGCGGCACGTTGACCAGCCCCACGCTGCCGTCGTCGTGCAGCCGCGAGGTGCGGATCCCGGTAATCGCCTGCATGAGCAGGTTCAGGTGGGTGAGCATGGCGCCCTTAGGGCGGCCCGTGGTACCCGAGGTGTACATGATCAGGGCGACGTCGCGCTCGTCGATCGCGGCCTCGGGCTCACCGCCGCCCTCACCTGGCCGTGCCTCCTCGAGCAGGGCCTCGTAAGATCCGTCCGCCCCGGTCGTGATGACGGGCGCCGGTTCCTGGGCCGTCCCGCTGGCGGCTGCTGCTACCGCCGCGGCGGCGAGCGGGGCGAGCAGCGGGTCGGTGACGACGAGGGAGGCGCCGCTGTCCTGCAGGATGTAGGCAGCCTCGGCCGGGGCAAGGCGGAAGTTGACCGGGACGGCGATGGCGCCGATGGCGTTGGCGGCGAGCACCGATTCGAGGAACTCGGGCCGGTTCGTCATCAGGACGGCGACCCGGTCACCCCGGCCGACGCCCTGCCCGGCGAACGCGGCCGCTGCCCGGCGCACCCGGTCGTGCAGCTGGGCCCAGGTGACCGACTCGCCCTCGTACCTGATCGCGACCGAATCTCCGATGGCGAAGGCGTGCCGGGCGACGTGGTCGGCCCAGTGCGCGCCGCTGAAGGGCAGCCGGGACGGGTGCATCATGGTCTCCCCTTGCTCTAGTGAGGCTGCCTGCTAGTGAAACATGAGCCCGGCTGGGCCGGGAGTGGCGCCTCGGCCGCGCTGGCCACCGGAGAACTGGCCGCCGAAAACGGATAACTGGCCACCAGAGGACCGGCCGCCGGAGAACGGGGGCTGCCTGGCGTTCGCCGAGCGGCGGCGCCCTTCCTCGATCCAGGCCGGGATGGCCGCCGGGTCCGCCCCGGCCTGGCGGCACAGCCACGCGGCGCACAGGGCCAGCGGCTCGTCCAGTTCGCCCTCCGACGTCCCCTCGAAGATCCCGGCCACCTCGGCCAGCAGGTCGGCCCGGCCGCCCGCCAGCGTGCGCAGCCCGGCCAGCGCGGCCGCCTCCTCCTCCGTGCTGAGCCGGCGCCAGCGCGCGTGAAACCGCGCCTCGCCGGCCAGCTGGGCCACCAGGATCCGGTCAGCCTCTACCCCAAGTCCCCGATCACTCATCCGAATAGTGTGCCTGACCAGCAGTAATATAGCTAGGATGAAAGATCTTCTCAGTGAGCGGCGCAAGCTCGCCACAGCCAGGCGCCCTATGTTTGCCTACAACGAGTCGCCCAGGGTGTCAGATCTCGATTCGCCGTCTCCACCAGACCGCTGACGACTTCAACGACCGGGCAAGTCGCCTAGCCACTTCAGCTTCGTTGCGAATCCCTAGAGCAGCTAGTTTTCATGATCATGAAGACTTTTAGGTCATATAGAGTACAAAAGTCTTCATGATCATGAAAATACGATGTGCTATTCGAATAAATGCAATGTTCCTGGGGCTGGAGGAAGGGTTAGACGGAGCGTCCGGTGATCAGGGCGGCGGCGCGTTCGGCGATGGCCAGGACGGTGGCGTGCGGGTGGGCGTTCGGGATGAGCGGCATGATGGACGCGTCGGCGACTCGCAGCCCGGCTACGCCGCGGACGCGGAGCGCGGGGTCCACGACGGCGTCGTCGCCTGAGCCCATCCGGCAGGTGCCGACTGGGTGGTAGTAGCTGTCGACCGTGCGGCGGATGTAGTCGCGCAGCGCCGCGTCGGTGCGGACCTCCGGGCCGGGGTACAGTTCGGCGGCCCCGCCAGCGGCCTCGGCGAACGAGGACTGCGCCGCGACCCGTCTGATCATCGCCAGCCCGGCCGCCAGCCGGTCCAGGTCGCGGCCGCCCTCGTCGGCCAGGAAGCCGGGGTCGATCAGCGGAGGCGCCTCCGGCGACGCCAGCCGCACCGTGCCCCGGCTGTCCGGGGTCATCGCCGCGGCCACCAGGAGGAAGCCCGCGGTGGGCGGCGCGAACCCGGCGCCCGGCGGCAGCGGCAGCAGGATCGGGAACAGGTGCAGGTCGGGGACCTCGCCGGCCAGGCCGCTGCGCAGCGCCGAGTAGGTCTCGCCGTAGTTGTACCGGCTGGCCGGCGGCGCCGCCGGCGTGGCGCAGCAGATCTTGGCGGTGGGATGGTCCTGGAGGTTCTCGCCTACCCCCGGGAGGTCGGCCACTAGGTCGATACCCAGCGCCCGCAGGGCCCCGGCCGGGCCGATGCCGGACCGCAGCAGCAGGCAGGGCGAGCCGATCGCGCCCGCGGCCAGGATCACCTCGCCGCCGGCCGGGCCGCCGGCTGATCCGCCAGCCGGGGCGTCAACCGGGGCGTCAACCACCGCGTCGGCGGCCACGCCGTCGCGGACATAGCTGACGCCAGTGCACCGGCCGTACCGCGTGCTCAGCCGGGTCACCACGCTGCCGGTCGCGACGTCCAGGTTGGGCCGGCCCAGGGCCGGGCGCAGGTAGCCGTCGGCCGGGCTGACCCGCTCACCGTCCGCGATGGCCAGGTCGGCCCAGGCGACGCCCGCCGGCGCCCGGCCGCTGAGGTCGTCGGTGACCGGGCAGCCGATGCGGGTCAGGGCCTCGGCGAACGCCCGCGCAACCGGATGCCGGTCGGCCGCGGGGGCGACCCGGATCGGGCCGTCCGTGCCGCGCAGGGCCCGGTCGAGCAGGGCCGGGTCATGCCCTTCGGCTCGTTCGGTCCGGCGGAACCAGGGCAGCAGGTCGGCGGATCCCCAGCCGGGGGCGCCGCCGGCCGCCCAGCGGTCGTAGACGGCCGGGTGGCCGCGGACGTGGGCCATGGCGTTGATGGCGCCGGACCCGCCGAGGGCCCGGCCCCGCGGGTACGGCAGCGGACCGGCTTCGGCCTGGCGGGTGGTGACGTCCCCCCAGTCGGCGGCGGAGCCGAGGTTCTCCGGCCAGGCGTTCGGTACCGTCATGGCCCGGGTCCGCTCGGCGCTCCCGGCTTCGAGCAGCAGGACGCGGGCGCCGGGTTCCTCGCTGAGCCGGGCCGCCAGCACGCAGCCGGCCGTGCCCGCTCCCACCACGATGTAGTTGTAGGCCTCCACGGCCCCTATCATCTCGCCTGCCCGGTGAACTTGGAGTTACCATTAAGTAACCCCATCGCTCGCATGGGTAGATTGCGGAGGCAGATGTGCCTGCTGTGGTCTTTGCGCCCGATCGGACGGCGCCGCCCCCCCGGCCTGCGGAACCCCGGATCGGGCTCGTGCTCGGCGCGGGCGGCGTGCTCGGCGCGGCCTGGATGACCGGCGCGCTGGTCCGGCTGCAGGAGCGGCTGCCGGGGCCGGTCGCCGAGGTCGACCTCATCGTCGGCACGAGCGCGGGCAGCGTGCTGGCCGCCGCGCTGCGCTGCCGGGCCTCGCTGGCCGAGATCACCGCCTGGCAGCACGGGAACGTCACCGGAAAGCTGAGCGAATCCGCCGCGCTCGCGGCGCAGGAAGGGCCGCTGCCGCCACTGCCGTACCCCCGGCCAGGCTCGCTGCCGCTGGCGTACGCGGCGCTGACCCTGCAGGTGCCGCCGTGGGTAGGCGCCAGCGGCTGGCTGCCGCACGGCCGGGGCCAGCACGCCGCCCTGCGCTCCCTGGTCGGCGAGCTGCACGAGCGTTACCAGCGCGGGCGTCACCGCCCCGAGGGCGACCGGCACGAGGGCGGGGCCGGGACGGCCGCCACGTCGCCCTGGGTGGACGGCCGCACCTGGATCGCGGCGATGGACTACGACACCGGCCGCCGGGTGCTGTTCGGCCAGCCGGGCGCGCCGCCCGCGATGCTGACCGACGCCGTGGTCGCCTCCTGCTCGATCCCCGGCTGGTATTCACCGGCGGTGGTCGGCGGCCGCCGCTACGTGGACGGCGGCATCCGCTCCGCCACCTCGCTCGGCGTGCTGCGGGGAGCGGACGTGGACGAGGTCTATGTCCTCGCCCCGATGGCCAGCACCGAGCCCGACCATCCCCTCCGGCCCGACCTGCGGATCGAGCGCCGGTTCCGGCAGCTGCTCACCCGGGCGCTGGTCCGCCAGGCGAAGATGCTGCGGGCGGAGGGCAAGCGCGTCACGATCATGACACCGGGCCCCAGCGACCTGGCCGTGATGGGCGCCAACCTGATGGACGGCAGCCGCCGGCAGGCCGTGCTCGACCAGTCCCTGCGCACCTCGGCCGGCGCGCTGGCCAGCCTCGGCCTACAGTCCCAGGTCGCCTAGCTCCTTGTGCAGGTCGGCCCGCGGGTTGTCCTTGCTGACCGGCACGGCCACCGTGCCCTGACTGGCGGCGGCCCGGGTCGCGCTGTCCGGCCCCTTGACCGCCGGCCCCGTCCGGGCCATGTTGAGCCCGCGCTTGCTGCTGCGGAAGATCCAGCCCGCCGCGATCCCGCCGACCAGCCCGCCCAGGTGGCCGATCCAGCTCACCCCGGGCGTGCCGGGGAGGGCCACGGTCAGGATGTAGGCGTAGGACAGCGCCATGACCACCGCGGCCAGCGCGTCGATGAGGTTCCGGTCGATCAGGCCCCGGGCCAGCACGTAGCCGAAGTAGCCGAAGATGAGCCCGCTGGCCCCCACCGTGAGCGAGCCGCTGCTCTGGAACAGCCAGACCGCCAGCCCGCTGATGATCGCGACGACGAGCGTCACCCCCAGGAACCGGTACACGCCCCGGTACGCGGCGAGCAGCCCGAAGACGAACAGCGGCCCCGAGTTCCCCTCGATGTGATCCCAGTTGAAGTGCAGGAACGGCGACGTGAAGATCTCCGGCAGCCGCCCGACGTCACGCGGCAGGATGCCGTACTCGGCGTCGAGCCGGTAGTGGCCGGCCCAGTTGAACACCTGGAGCAGCCAGATCAGGCCGATGAACCCGACCATGAGGAAGAACGCCTTCCTGGCCTCGGCCAGGTCGATCTCGGCGGTCCGGATCGTGCGGCGCTTACGTCCCCCGGTGTCACTCGTCATGTTCTCATTGTCCCCCAGATCCGGTGTGATGCGGCGGTTCACGGACGGGTAAGATCTCGCCGCCCGGCGCGGCCTCATGTTCCGCGACGGGAATCGCGCCCGGGTCGAACCCGGCCGCCAGCGCGGCCAGCGTCGCGTTGAGGTAGAAGGTCAGGTCGGCGTCGGCCCGGGCGGACCAGCGCTCGTAGGCCGCGCGGCAGGCGGCCAGGGTGGCCCGGCCGACGGTGAGCGGATAGAGCGAGTCGGCGGGCTGGCCGATCCGGGTCGCGGCGAATTCGCTGATGGCCCGCTCCCACGCGTCGTAGTGCAGGGCGGCACTGAACTGCAGGGCCGGCACCAGGCCGATCAGGTTCATCCGCAGCCGCAGTTCGGGCACGTCCTGCGGCCCGTAGTGGTTGGCCGCGACCACCGCGCGGCGGATGGCCTCCATCATCGGCACCTCGGCCGGCACCTCGGCCAGCGCGGCCCGGATGACCTCTACCTCGTGGTCGAACTCGCTCCACAGCACGCTGGCCTTGGAGCTGAAGTAGCGGAAGAACGTCCGCTTGCTGACCCCGGCCTCGGCCGCGATCTGCTCGATGGTCGTGTTGTCGAAGCCGCGGTCGGTGAACAGGCGCAGGGCGATGAGCTCGAGCTCACGCCGGCTGGTGCCCGGGGGCCGGCCTCGCCGGACCCCCGCCGCGCCGTTAGCCGAGGTTGGGCCGGTCAGCACGGGCTGCCTCCCCGGGAAGAGTTCACGCGGACAAGCCTTGCTTATGTCACAAGGTGACGTTAACATCCGAATACATTCGTCACCGCGTGACGGAAATAGTAACGCCGCGCCTCTGGTCCGTATCTGCGCAGCTGGGCCCGTGTTGAACAGGTGGGAGAGTGTCATGAGCGAACGTACCGCGACCGCTGACATCACCGAGGCCCCCGTGGAAGAACCCGAGCTGACGGACGCCGACCTGCTGGTCGAAGAGGTATCCATCGACGGCATGTGCGGTGTCTACTGAGGTACTGATGCCAGCCACCCGGGCCGGGTTCGACCTCGACCGCCCCTGGCAGCTGCACCCGCAGGTGTCGGTGCGCCCGGAACGGTTCGGGGCGCTGCTGTATCACTTCGGCACCCGGCGCCTGTCGTTCCTGAAGAGCCCGGCCCTGCTCACCGTGGTCAGCGCGCTCGGTGACGCCCCCAGCGCGCGGGCCGCCTGCCGGGACGCGGGCGTGACCGAGGCCGAGCTGCCCACCTACGCCGCCGCCCTGGGAACGCTGGCCGCCTCCCAGATGATCCGTGCCCGGGAGGCCTCGTGACAGTACCGGCCCTGGTCGAGCAGTTCCAGTACGGCCTGGACGCCCCCATCTGCCTGACCTGGGAGCTGACCTACGCCTGCAACCTGTCCTGCGTTCACTGCCTGTCCAGCTCGGGCCGCCGCGATCCGCGCGAGCTGAGCACCGCCGAGTGCAAGGCGGTGATCGACGAGCTGGAGCGGATGCAGGTCTTCTACGTGAACATCGGCGGCGGCGAGCCGACCGTCCGGCCCGACTTCTGGGAGCTGGTCGACTACGCCACCGCCCACCACGTCGGAGTGAAGTTCTCCACCAACGGCGTGAAGATCACCTCCGGACGAGCCCGCCAGCTGGCCGCCAGCGACTACGTCGACGTGCAGATATCCCTGGACGGGGCCACCGCCGCGGTCAACGACGCGGTGCGCGGCCCCGGTTCCTACGCCACCGCGCTGCGGGCGATGGAGCACCTGGCCGCCGCGGGATTCCGCGGGTTCAAGCTCTCCGTGGTCGTGACCAGGCAGAACGCCGGGCAGCTGGATGAGTTCAAGGCGATCGCCGACCGGTTCGGCGCGCAGCTGCGGCTGACCCGGCTGCGACCCTCGGGCCGCGGCGCCGACGTGTGGGACGAGCTGCACCCCACCGCGGCCCAGCAGCGGCAGCTCTACGACTGGCTGGTGGCCCGCGGCGAGCAGGTGCTGACCGGCGACTCGTTCTTCCACCTGGCCGCCTACGGGGAACCGCTGCCCGGCCTCAACCTGTGCGGCGCGGGCCGGGTGGTCTGCCTGATCGACCCGGTGGGCGACGTGTACGCCTGCCCGTTCGCCATCCACGACAGCTTCCTGGCGGGCAACGTCCGCGGCCCCGGCGGCTTCGCCACCGTGTGGCGGGAGTCGGAGCTGTTCGCACGTCTGCGCCGGCCGCAGACCGGGGGCGCCTGCCAGTCGTGCTCGGCCTATGACTCCTGCCGCGGCGGGTGCATGGCGGCCAAGTTCTTCACCGGGCTGCCGCTGGACGGCCCCGACCCGGAGTGCGTCAAGGGCCACGGCGAGCAGGCCCTGGCCCGGCTCGGCGCGGGGACGGCCGCCCCGCCTGCGCCCCGGCCCTCCGGCGATCACTCGCACCGGACTCAGCCAGTATCCGTGACGATCAGCCGGCGTCCGCCGGACTCAGCCTGCAACGAGAGCCCCCTAGCCGGGTTCAGCCCCGGCGGCTAATCCCGGCCCCGCTTCTTGGTCTGCAGTTTTGGTCGTCATAGCAACCAAAACTGCAGACAATCGCCACTGAATGTGATCGAAGTGAAAGGAGCCAACGGCGTGGCAGGCAAGCTCGAGGGCAAGGTCGCCTTCATCACCGGCGCCGCGCGCGGGCAGGGACGCAGCCACGCGATCCGGCTGGCCCAGGAGGGCGCCGACATCATCGCGGTCGACCTCTGCGGCCAGATCGCCAGCGTCGCCTACCCGATGGCCACCCCCGCGGACCTGGCCGAGACCGTCAAGGACGTCGAGGCGCTCGACCGGCGGATCGTGGCCCGCCAGGCCGACGTGCGGGACGAGGCCGGCCTGCGCGCGGCGTTCGAGGCGGGCGTGGCCGAGCTCGGCCCGGTCGACATCGTGCTGGCCAACGCGGGCATCGCGCCGATGTCGCTGGGCGAGGAGCGGCACGAGGCCTGGCAGGACGTGATCGACGTCAACCTCACCGGCGTGTTCAACACGGTGGAGACCGCGATCCCGTCGATGGTCGAGCGGGGCGCGGGCGGCGCGATCGTGCTGACCAGCTCCACCGCCGGCATCACCGGGATCGGGGGGCCCACCCGCGGCGGGCTGGGCTACACCGCCTCCAAGCACGGCGTGGTCGGCCTGATGCGCTCCTACGCCAACTCGCTGGCCCCGCACCGCATCCGGGTCAACAGCGTCCACCCCACCGGGGTGAACACCCCGATGGTGGTGAACGAGATCATGCAGGCCTGGCTGGCCGAAGACCCGAGCCTGTCGGACGCGATGGCCAACGCGCTCCCGGTCGACATGATCGAGGCGGTGGACGTCTCCAACGCGATCCTGTGGCTGGTCTCCGACGACGCCCGGTTCATCACCGGCGTCACGCTACCCGTCGACGCGGGCTTCACGGTGAAGAAGTAGTGGCGGGACGGGTGGCGGGCAAGGTCGCCTTCATCACCGGCGCCGCGCGCGGGCAGGGCCGCAGCCACGCGCTGCGGCTGGCCCAGGAGGGCGCCGACATCATCGCGGTCGACCTGTGCGGCCAGGTAGCGAGCGTGCCGTACGCGATGTCGACCCCGGAGGACCTGGCCGAGACGGTCTCCGAGGTCGAGGCGCTGGACCGGCGCATCGTCGCCACCCAGGCCGACGTGCGCGACTACGGCGCGGTCAAGGCGGCCGTGGCGGACGGGGTGGCCCAGCTCGGGCGGCTGGACATCGTCGCGGCCAACGCCGGCATCTTCAGCTTCGGCTCGCTGGCGGAGCTCGACGACACGACCTGGCAGGACATGATCGACATCAACCTGACCGGCGTCTGGCACGCGGTCAAGGCGACGATCCCGCACCTGCGGGCGGCGGGCGGCGGCTCGATCATCTTGACCAGTTCCACCGCCGGGCTGATGGCCATGCCCCACATCGGGCACTACACCTCGGCCAAGCACGGCGTGGTCGGGCTGATGCGGACCCTGGCCCTGGAGCTGGCGCCCGACATGATCCGGGTCAACAGCGTGCACCCCACCGCCGTCGACACCGACATGATCCAGAACTCCGCCACCTACGAGCTGTTCGCCGCCGACCTGCCCGCGGCCGAACGGACCCGGGACGTCGTGGGCGCCCGGTTCGCCGAGCTCAACGCGCTGCCCATCCCGTGGGTCGACCCGGTCGACATCTCCAATGCGGTGCTCTGGCTGGCCTCGGACGAGTCGCGCTACGTCACCGGCGTCACGCTGCCCATCGACGCGGGCTCGCTCATCAAATGACCCAGGGTTCTGAGCTCGCGGCCACGTACGACCGGGTCGCCGCGCACCTGGTCGGCCGCGAGCGCGAGCTGACGCTGGTGCTCGCGGCGGTGGCCGCGGGCCGGGACATCGTCCTGGAGGGACCGCCCGGGACCAGCAAGAGCACCCTGCTGCGGGCCATCACGGCCGAGTGGGGCATCCCGCTGGTCTTCGTCGAGGGCAACGCCGACCTCACCCCGGCCAAGCTGGTCGGCCACCACAACCCGGCCCGGGTGCTGCGCGAGGACTACAGCCCGGACAACTTCGTGGACGGGCCGCTGCTGCGGGCCATGCGCGCGGGCGGCTTCCTGTACATCGAGGAGTTCAACCGGGCCCCCGAGGACACCATCAACACGCTGCTCACCGCGATGGCCGAACGCCAGGTCACGGTGCCCACGGCCGGGACCGTGACCGCGGCCGCGACGTTCCGCGTCATCGCGTCGATGAACCCGTACGACAACGTGGGCACCACCCGTTTGTCCACATCGGTGCATGACCGGATCTGCCGCCTGGCCGTCGGCTACCAGGACGCGGCGGCCGAGAAGGGCATCGTGGCGCTGCGCGCACCGCTACCGGAGCTAGCCGCCGACGTGTACGAGCGCCTGACCGGCGACGCCGTGGTCGTTACCCGGGCCACCCGTGAGCACCCGGACATCCGGCAGGGCAGCAGCGTGCGCGGTGCCATCGATCTCACCTTGATCGCCGGCCAGCTGTTCGCCCTGCGCGGGACGGCGGCCGCCGAGGAGTATCCCGAGCTGGTGTACGACGCCATGGTGGTCGCCCTGTCCGGGCGGATCTTCCTGGACGAGACCGTCGACACGACGCCCGAGGCGGTGCTGCGGCAGATCTGGGAGGACCAGTTCATCCTGACCCCCGCCACGGCAGCGCCTGGTTGAAGGACAGTGGAGGCGGATTCGCCGCTGAGAAAGCCGCGGCCCCAGGCTCCGCTCAGGCGCCGGCCCAAGCAGCTCGACACCGAGCCCCGGCTGCTCGAGGCCGCCCCCGCGGGCACCGGCGGCGCGGGCGGCCTGGTCGTGCCCGGCCGCAGCGGCCGCGGACCCCGGCGGACGCCCCCGCCGGGCAGGGCCGGGCCCACGGTGACCGACGATCAGGGCACGCTGGCCGCCATCGCCGGCGGCGAGCTCACCGCCGACCCGGAGACCGTCCGGCGGGCCCGGCAGATCGCCACCCGGCTGGCCATGCCCCGGCCGCGGCGCGACCCCAGCGCCCGGCGCGGCGCCGGCGAGCTGGCCAGCCTGCGCTACCGGGACGGCTCGGATGACATCGACCTGGACCGGACCGTGGCCCAGCTGGTCGAGCATCCGCTGCCGGACGAGGACGACATCTTCGTGCGGGAACGGGTCAGGACCCGGCGCAGCGTGCTGCTCCTGGTCGACGTGTCCGGCTCGATGCGCGGCGAGCGGATCCGCACCGCCGCCGCCACCGTCGGCGCGCTGGCCGCCGAGCTGAGCCGCGACGACCTGGCGGTGGTGGCGTTCTGGTCCGACGCGGCGATCCTGGGCCGGCTCGGCCAGCATGTCCCGCCCTTGGTGCTGCTCGATACGATGCTGCGTATCCCGGCGAAGGGGCTGACGAACATCGCTTTCCCGCTTCAGGTCGCGGCGCGCGAGCTGGCCCGGGTACCGGCCCGGGACGCCCGGGCCGTGCTGCTCTCGGACTGCGTGCACAACGCCGGCCCCGACCCGCGTCCGTTCGCGGCCCGGCTGCCGCGGCTCGACGTGCTGTTCGACACGGCGGGCGAGCAGGACGCCGACCTCGCCCGTGACCTGGCCCGGCTCGGCCGCGGCCGGCTGCGCCGGATCGGCGCCTACACCGACGTCGCGCCCGCCCTGGGCGCGATCTTCACCAACTGAAGGAGCACCTGACGTGTCCGTTGTCGTCGTCGCCACGATCATCCCGCTGCCCGAGCACCGCGACGCGGTCATCGCCGCCTTCACCGAGACCATCCCCGCGGTGCACGCCGAAGACGGCTGCGAGCTCTACGCGCTGCACCAGAACGAGGACCGGCTGATCATGGTCGAGAAGTGGGCCAGCGGCGAGGCGCTGCGCACGCACAGCAAGGGCGCGGCCCTGACCGCCATGGGCCCCAAGATCGCGGGCAAGACCACCGGGGCGCCCGACGTCGTCGTGCTGCACGCGGTGCCGGCCGGTGACCAGGCTAAAGGCCAGCTGTGACCGATGCCCCCCGGGTCGCGCTGGTCACCGGCGCGGCCCGGGGCATCGGCGCGGCCGCGGTCGCGGCGCTGGCGGCGGGCGGCTGGCGGGTCGTCGCCACCGACCGGTGCGCCGACGACCCGGCCCTGCCGTACCCGCTGGGCACCCGGGCCGAGCTCGACCAGGTAGTGAAGGCAGCCGGTAACGGGGTCGTCGCGGCCGAGGCCGACACCAGGGACCCGGACGCGCTGGCCGCCGCGGTGCGACTGGCCGAGGAGCGCTGGGGCGGCCTCGACGCGGCGGTCGCGGCCGCGGGCGTGATCGCGGGCGGGGTGCCGGCCTGGCAGGTCCCGGCCGCCCAGGAGCAGGCGGTGCTCGACATCGACCTCGGCGGCGTGCTGACCCTGGCCCGGGTGGCGGTGCCGGCCCTGCTGCGCCGCCCGGAACCGCGGCGCGGCCGCTTCCTGGCCGTCGCCTCGGCCGCGGCCACCCGCGGCCTGCCCATGCTCGCCGCCTACTGCGCCGCCAAGGCGGGCGTGGCCGGCTTCATCCGGGCCCTGGCCACCGAACTCGGCGGCACCGGCGTGACCGCCAACGCCGTCAGCCCCGGCTCGACCGCGACCCCCATCCTGGACGAGAGCGCGCGCCTGTACGACCTGCCCGCGGCGGGCGCGTTCGCCGCGCAGCAGCCGCTCGGGCGGCTGCTCGAGCCGGCCGAGGTGGCCGCGGTCCTCGCGTTCCTGGCCGGGGACGGCGCCAGCGCCATGACCGGCGCCGTCATCCCGGTCGACGGGGGCCTGGCCCTGTGACTACTCCTCGGTCGCCCTACTCCTCAAGGGCAGCGTCCAGCGTGATGTCCACGCCGGTGAGCGCCTTGCTGACCGGGCAGCCCGCCTTCGCGGCCTGGGCGGCCTGGGCGAACTGATCGGCGTTGATGCCGTCCACCTCGCCGCGCACGGTGAGCTTGATGCCGGTGAGCTTGAACCCGCCCGCCGGGTCCGGGCCGAGCGACACGTCGGCCTGCACGTCGAGCGCCTGCGGGGTGCCGCCGGCCTGGGCTACCTCGTTGGACAGCGCCATGGCGAAGCAGGCGGAGTGGGCGGCGGCGATGAGCTCCTCGGGGCTGGTGAAGCCCCCGGCCTCATCCGCGGCCCGCCGGGGGAAGGACACCTCGAAGGTGGCGAGCTTGGAACTGGTCAGCTCGACCTTGCCCCCGCCATCCTGCAGGGTCCCGGTCCAGCCGGTGCGTGCGGTACGAGTCGGCATCGGTACTCCTCATTCTTCTTCGATCTGGCGTCTTCGGTGCAGCGTCGTCCCAACCCTAGACCGCCGCCGGGCGGGCCCGTTACATAGGCTGGCTTGCATGACGGCGGAGAAGAACAATGAGCACGACCTGGCCCCCACGATCTTCGTCCTGTTCGGCGCGACCGGGGACCTGGCCAAACGGATGGTCCTGCCGGCCTTCTACCGGCTGAGCCTGGAAGGCCTGCTGCCGAAGCAGTGGCGGCTGGTCGGCAACGGCCGCGGCGACGTGGCCCACGAGGACTTCCGCAAGCATTTCCACGACGCGCTCACCGAGTTCGGCCCGAAGCCGGAGCCGGCGCAGTGGAAGTCGTTCGCTGAGAACATCTTCTTCGCCGGCGGCGGCTTCACCAGCGACAGCCCCGGCAGCCTGCTCGACGACCTGGCCCAGGCACGCACGGCGCTGGGCGGGAATCCGCAGCTGGTCCACTACCTCGCGATCCCGCCGGTGGCGTTCGAGGAGACGACCAGGGCGCTCGGCCAGCATCAGCTGGTGAAGAACGCCCGGGTGGTCTACGAGAAGCCGTTCGGCACCTCACCGCGGGCGTTCCAGGCGCTGGACGAGGTGGTCCACTCGGTCCTGGACGAGCAGCAGGTCTACCGGATCGACCACTTCCTGGGCAAGGAGGCGACCCAGGACCTGCACACCCTGCGCTTCGCGAACGGCCTGTTCGCCGCGATGTGGGACCGCGACCACGTGGAGTCGGTGCAGATCGACGTGCCGGAGAAGCTCGGCATCACCGACCGGTCGGTGTTCTACGACGCCACCGGCGCGGTCCTGGACATGGTGGTCACGCACCTGTTCCAGGTCGCCGCCGAGGTCGCGATGGAACCGCCGGCCTCCCTGGACGCGATTGACCTGCAGGCCGCCCGGGAGAAGGTGATCTCCTGCTTCCGCCCGCTCGACCCGGCCGAAGTCGTGCTCGGCCAGTTCACCGGCTACCACGACGTGCCCGGGGTGGCGGCTAGATCCACCATGGACACCTACGTGGCGGCCCGGCTGTGGATCGACACCCCCCGCTGGCGCGATGTGCCGTTCTACCTGCGCACCGGCAAGCGGCTGGCGCAGACCAGGCAGCGGGTCAGCCTGATCCTGCGCGAGCCGCCGGGCCCGCTGGCCGGGAAGCTGCCCGGCGAGTCCAACGTGCTGTCGTTCTCCCTGGCCGGCGACGGCGAGATCGACCTGTCGCTGATCGCCAAGAAGCCAGGACCGGGCCTGGACCTGGACCGCGGCACCGCCGCGCTGCCGCTGTCCGGCCTGGCCGGCGCGAACCCGCTGCCGCCGTACGTGCGGCTGATCCACGACGCCCTCACCGGCGACCGCTCCCTGTTCACCCGGCCGGACGGGCTGGCCGCGGTATGGAAGTCGGTCGGACCGCTGCTGGAGAACCGGCCGAAGGTCGCCCCCTACGCACCGGGCTCGTGGGGCCCGGCCCAGGCCCGCGAGCTCATCGCGCCGGGACGGTGGCTGCTGGGGCAGTGACGCCACCGTCCGGGAGATCCGGCTCAGGGCCAGGTCGCGCCGCACCAGCAGCGCCTCCCGGTGCGCGTCCCACGCCCCCTCCAGATCCCGCATGAACTGGGCGATGGCGGTGGTCACCCTCCAGACCTACCCATTCCACCCGCCCCCACCGTCTCACCAGGAGATTTTTACCGAACGGGCTTCCGTTCCCCGCCCGTCCCATGCCACCGCATCGCGGTCAAGGCGCCGCCCGGGCGGGATTCCTCAGGACTCCCGGGCACGGCGCTGGACGAACTCGAACCCGAACCGTCCTTTCACGCACAGGTGGCCGTTAGTGACATCGTGATCGAGGGGCGAGGTCACTTTCACGATCCGGTTGTCCTGGACGTGCAGTTCCAGGTTGCAGCCCACGCCGCAGTAGGGGCAGATGGTGGTGGTGACCGCTTGCCTGGACTCATCCCAGGAGCCGGCCTGCCGCATGTCGTACTCGCTCTTGAACATCAGCGCGCCAGTGGGACACACCCCGATGCAGTTGCCGCAATAGACACAGGCGGAGTCGGGCAGGCCGACGTCGAACTCGGTAGCGATGCGGGCGTCGAACCCGCGGCCGGCCACCGCGATGGCGAAGGTGTTCTGGGCATCTTCGCCGCAGGCCTCGACGCACTTGTAGCACAGGATGCAGCGGGAGTAGTCCCGGACGTAGCTATCGTTGTCGACCTTGGCCGGCTGGGCGACAGTGTCGGCCGTGCTGTCCTGAGACGCGCGGTGCTCGCCGGGCCGGGCGGCGTCCCGCTCCCCCGCCGGATGCGCCGGAGCCGTCGGGCCGTACCGGCCGGGGGCGGCGCCGTAGCTCTCCATCCAACGGCGCACCTCCGGCGCGGCGAGCGACACGTCGACGGAGGAGGCCAGGAATTCCAGCACCATTCGCCGGCTAGTCCGAACCCGCTCGGAGTCGGTGTGCACGGTCATGCCCGGTTCGGCTTTGCGGGAGCAGGCCGGGACGAGCGTCCGCGATCCTTCTACCTCCACCACGCATACCCGGCACACGTTCACCGGGGTGAGGTTCTCGAGGTAACACAGCGTCGGGGTGTCGATTCCCTGCTGGCGGCAAGCCTCCAGCAGGGTAGCGCCCTCAGGGACGCGAACCGCCTCGCCGTCGATCGTGACGTCGACCAGCCTCCGGGGTACCTCCAGGAACACAGCGCTCATGTCGGCTCCTTCCCGTTTCCGCCGGTACCGGCCCTGATAAGGCCGAGCTTTACGGCTGAGGCGGCGGCGCTGACCGCCGTCTGGCCGAGACCGCAGATCGAGGCGTCGCGGGCGACCGCGGCGATGTCTTCCAGGAGGGCGAGTTCCTGCCGGACGGAGCCGATCGGCGTGCCGCGCGTCAGCCGGCCCAGCAGTTCCTCCTGGCGTACGGTCCCGACTCGGCAGGGCACGCACTGGCCGCAGGACTCGTCCCGGAAGAACTGCGCGATCCGGCGCAGCAGGCCGGATACGTCCACCGTGTCGTCGAGGACCAGCACGACACCGGAGCCCAGCGTGGCCCCGATGGCCCGCACGCCCTCGAAGGTCAGTGGAGTATCCAGGTCGCCCGGCCCGACGAACGAGCCTGCTGCCCCTCCCAGCAGCACCGCCTGGAGCCGCCGCCCGCCGCGAACCCCGCCCGCCGCCTCGATCACCTGCCGCAGCGTGACGCCGAACTCGAACTCGAACAGGCCGGGCCGCTCGACACAGCCGGACAGGCAGAAAAGCCGGGTGCCGGTGGAATTATCGGTCCCGGTCCGCGCGAAGTCCGGCCCGCCGGCCCGCAGGATCGGGAGCACGCAGAGCAGCGTCTCCACATTGTTGATAGCCGTCGGCTTCCCGAACAGGCCCGACTGCGCCGGGAACGGCGGCTTGTTGCGCGGCTCGGCGCGCTTGCCCTCTATCGAGTTGCACAGCGCGGTCTCCTCGCCGGCGATGTACGCGCCGGCTCCCCGCCTGACCTCGATGTCGAAGGCGAAACCCTCGCCCATGACGTCCGTACCGAGGAAACCGCGGGCCCGGGCCTGCTCCACGGCATGCCTCAGCCGGGCCTCCGCCGCCGGGTACTCGCCGCGGATGTACAGGTAACCCTGCTCCGAGCCGCACGTGTAGCCCATGATCGTCATGGCCTCCAGCAGGGCGAACGGGTCTTCCTCCATGAGCACCCGGTCCTTGAAGGTGCCGGGCTCGGATTCGTCGGCGTTGCAGACCACGTAGTGCGGCCGGACCGGGTTGCCCGCCACCGCCTCCCATTTCACCCCGGTGGGGAACGCCGCCCCGCCCCGGCCGAGCAGCTTGGCGTCCTTCAGTTCCCTGATCACCCCCTGCGGGCCCAGCGTCACTGCGCGCCGCAGCATGTCGTATCCGCCGACGGCCCGGTAGGAATCGAGCGAGTCAGGATCCAGCCGCCCCACCCGCCGCAACAGCCGGCGGGAGGAGCGTTCCTCTCCGGCCTGCGGGACCAGCGGGGCGGCCGGCTCGGCCCGCTCAGCGGGCGAGAGGGCCGGCCGTACCTGATCCGGGGTGAACGGCGCCAGCACGACCCGGACCGGGTCGGTTCCCGCGTGCTGGATCATCGCCGCCGAGCCACGGTCGCACTGCCCCAGGCAGGGGCTGCGCTGCCAGGTGATACCGGTCCCGTTGGATCCGGCGCCGGTACCCTCGGTCCCGAAACGGCGTTCCATCTGCTCGCACACGGACTCGGCGCCGTTCACCTGGCACGCGAGATCGTCGCAGACATGGACGACCGTCGACGGGGAGGGGGTCGTGCGGAACAGCGCGTAGAACGAAGCCACGCCGTAGGCCTCGGCGGGCGCGACGGTGAGCCGGGCGCAGACATGGTCGAGTGCCCCCGGGCTGATCCAGCCGACCCGTTCCTGGACCGCGTGCAGCACCGGGAGCAGCAGGTGCCGGCGGTTCCGGGCGGCGTGCCCGCCGTACGCGGCGTGCCCGTCGGCCGCCGTCCGCTCGCCTCCGTCCCAGCCGCTCTCCGGCGGCCCGAGCACCGCGGTGACGGCGGCCCGCTCTTCGTCGGTGGCGGGCGTCGCGGCGCCGAGCCGCAGATCCACTAGGCCTCCATCTCCGCGGGCCTGCTCCCGCCCGGGGGGGAGGCCGGGTCCGGCCTCTCCACCCGGATCGCGGTCGCCTTGAACTCGGCCGTGCCGGATTTGGGGTCCCACGCGTCGAGCGTCAGCACGTTGGTCGCTACCTGGTCGGGGAAGTGCAGCGTCATGAAGGCGAGCCCGGGCCGGAGTATCTCGTCGACGTGAACCGGCACCTCCAGCGACCCGCGCCGCGAGGTCACCCGGGCCACCTCGTTCTCGGCGAAGCCGAGCCGGGCCGCGTCCTCGGGCGAGAGGTTGAGCGTCTCGGGACGCCGGATCGGCGTCGCGTAGTGCCCCGACTGGACGCCGGTGTTGTACGAGTCGAGACGGCGCCCGGTAGTGAGCCGGATCGGGAACTCGGGGGACAGCTCGTCGACGGGCGGGTCCTGCTCCACCGGCGTGAACGGGGCCGGCGCCCCGCGCCTGACCGGGTCCTCCTCCCACAGCCGCGCGTGCAGGAACAGCTCACCCGGGTGCTGTTCGTCATAGCACGGCCACTGAATGCCGCCGAGTTCCTCAAGCCGCCGGTAGCTCATCCCCGTGTGCATCGGAGACAAGGTGCGCAGCTCGTTCCAGAGATCCTCGGCGGTCGGGCGGCCCCAGTCCGAACCGAGACGGCGGGCTAGCTCGCAGATGATCTCGATGTCGTCGCGGGCTCCGGGCGGCGGATCCAGGGCCTTGCGGACCCGCTGGACCCGGCGCTCACTGTTAGTCACGGTCCCCTCGGCCTCGCACCAGGTGGCCGTGGCCGGCAGCACCACATCGGCCAGTGCGGCCGTGTCGGTGAGGAAGATGTCCTGCACCACGAAGTGCTCGAGCCCGCCCAGGAGCTTACGGGCCCGGCCGGTGTCGGCCTCGGAGCGCAGCGGATTCTCGCCGATGATGTAACAGGACGTGAGCTCGCCCCGTTCCATCGCTTCGAACATCAGCGACAGGTGCAAGCCTGCCTCAGGCGGGAGCGGCGTGCCCCAGGCGGCCTCGAACCGGGCCCGCGCCGCCTTGTCGGTCACGACGTCCTGGAACCCGGTCAGCTTGTTGGGGATGGCCCCCATGTCGCCGCCGCCCTGCACGTTATTCTGGCCGCGCAGCGGGACCAGCCCCGAGCCGTACCGGCCCACGTGGCCGGTGAGCAGGGCCAGGTTGATGAGCGCGAACACGTTGTCGGCCGCGTTGTGGTGCTCGGTGATGCCAAGGGTCCAGCAGATCTGCGCCCGGTCGGCGCGGGCGTAGTCGTGCGCGAGCTGCCGGATGAGGCCGGCGGGCACGCCCGTATCGCGGGAGGCCCGGTCTAGCGTGTACGGCTGCACCGATGCCGCGTAGGCGTCGAAGCCGGCGGTGGCCCGCCGCACGAACGTCTCGTTCGCCAGCCCGGCCTCGATGATCTCGCGGGCGATGGCGTTGGCCAGCGAGATGTCGGAGCCGACCTCGATGCCGAGCCAGGCGTCGGCCCACTGTGCCGTCGTCGTCCGCCGCGGGTCGACTGCGTACAGCCGGGCACCGCGCCGCACTCCCTTGAGCACGTGGTGGAAGAAGATCGGATGCGCTTCGCGCGCGTTCGACCCCCACATCACCAGCAGGTCGGCGTCTTCCGCCTCCCGATAGGAGCAGGTGCCGCCACCTGCCCCGAAAACAGCCGCCAGACCGACGACGCTAGGAGCGTGTCAAGTGCGGTTGCAGCTGTCGATGTTGTTGCTGCCCATCACCGACCGGGTGAACTTCTGCGCCGCGTAGTTCATCTCGTTCGTCGCCTTCGAGCAGCTGAACATGCCGAACGACCTCGTTGCGTCCTGCTGCCGGGCGACGGCGAACCCGGCTGCCGCGCGGTCGAGCGCCTCCTCCCACGAAGCCGGCCGCAGCGTCCCGTTGTCCCGGACCAGCGGCTCAGTCAACCGCACCTGCTTGCTCATCGAGCGCACCCTCCTGGCGAGCGACTACCACTGTTTACTGTAGTCGGGTGCGTCCTGGCCGGTCTATGTGGCCGCCCGCCCCAATCGGCCAGCCCGGCCGGCACCAGGTGGACCTCCGGCACCGGGAGACGTTGTTACCGGGAGAAATGTCGGAGGCCGGAGGTAGCGTGAGCGCGTGCTCGAGTCGTTTCATCCTGCCGTGCGCCGCTGGTTCGAGGGCCGGTTCCCGGACGGGCCGACCGAGCCGCAGGCCGACGGGTGGCGGGAGATCGCGGCCGGGCGTCACACGCTGATCGCGGCGCCGACCGGCTCGGGCAAGACGCTGGCCGCCTTCCTGGTCTGCATCGACCGCTTCTACCGCGGGCCGCCGGAAAAGGAGTCACCGGAACCGGGGACGCCGGCCCCTGGACCGCAGGTGGTGTACGTTTCCCCGCTGAAGGCGCTGGCGACCGACATCCAGCAGAACCTGGAGGCGCCGCTGGCCGGGATCGCCGCGGCCGCCGCCGCGCTCGGGCTGGCCGGGCCGGACATCCGGGTCGCGGTCCGGACCGGTGACACGGCTGCGGCCGAGCGGGCCGCCATGCTCAAGCGCCCGCCGGACATCCTGATCACCACGCCGGAGTCGCTGTACCTGATGGTGACGGCCGAGCGGAGCCGGTCCATGCTGCGCAGCGTGCGCACGGTCATCGTGGACGAGATCCACGCGGTCGCGTCGAACAAGCGCGGCTCGCACCTGGCCCTGACGCTGGAACGGCTGGCCCACGTGGCGGAGCAGCCGGTGCAGCGGGTCGGCCTGTCCGCCACCCAGCGGCCGATCGAGACGGTGGCCCGGCTGCTGGTCGGGGCCGGCCCGGACCGCGACCACCCGGACGGGACGCCGCGCTGCGCGATCGTGGACTCCGGGCACCGCCGGCGGCTGGACCTGACCCTGGAGATGCCCGACGACGAGCTCGGCGCGGTCCCCACCACGGAGCAGATGGCGCAGATCCTGGACCTGATCGCGGGCCACGTCACCAGCCACCGGACCACCCTGGTCTTCGTCAACACCAGGAGCATGGCCGAGCGGGTGGCCCACCAGCTCGGCGAACGGCTGGGCGAGGAACTCGGGGAAAACGTGGCGGCCCACCACGGGTCGCTGTCGCGCGGGCGCCGCCAGCGGGTCGAGGCCCGGCTGCGCGCCGGGGACCTGCGGGCCCTGGTGGCCACGGCCTCGCTCGAGCTCGGCATCGACATCGGGCCGGTCGAGCTGGTCTGCCAGATCGGCTCGCCGCGCAGCTTCGCCACCTTCCTGCAGCGGGTCGGCCGGTCCAACCACACCAGGACCGGGACGCCGGCCGGCCGGATCTACCCGACCACCCGGGACGAGCTGGTGGAGTGCGCCGCGCTGCTGCGCGGCGTGCGCCGCGGCCAGCTGGACGCCCTGGTGGTGCCGGACCAGCCGCTGGACATCCTGGCCCAGCAGCTGGTGGCCGAGTCGGCCGCCGAGCCGTGGGCCGAAGACGAGCTGCTCGGCCTGGCCCGGCAGGCGGCGCCGTTCCGCGACCTGTCCGGCGCGGACTTCGAGGACATCACCGACCTGCTGGCCGAGGGCATCCGCACCGGCCGCGGCCGCCGCGCCTATTACCTGCACCGCGACCAGGTGAACGGCACCGTCAAGGGCCGCCGGGGCGCCCGGCTGGCCGCGCTGACCTCGGGCGGGGCCATCCCCGAGCTCGGCGACTTCCGGGTCGTGGCCGAGCCGGACGAGGTCCAGATCGGCACCGTTCACGAGGAGTGGGCGGTGGAGAGCAGGCCGGGCGATGTCTTCCTGCTCGGTACCCACTCCTGGCGGATCAGCCGGGTGGAGCCGGGCACGGTCCGGGTGACCGACGCGCACGGCGCGCCGCCCTCGGTGCCGCACTGGCAGGGTGAGGCGCCCGGGCGCACCCGGGAGCTGTCCGAGGAGGTCTCGGCGCTGCGGCAGGCGGTCGCCGACCGGGAGCCGGCCGAGGCCAGGGAGTGGCTCGAGCAGGAGTGCGGGATCGGCCGGGCCGCGGCCGAGATCATCGTGGCCTACCTGCGGGCCGGGCTGGCCGCGCTGGGGGCGCTGCCGACCATGAACCAGATCATCCTGGAGCGCTTCTTCGACGAGGCGGGCGGGATGCAGCTGGTCGGGCACGCGCCCTTCGGCGCCCGGGTGAACCGGGCGTTCGGGCTGGCCCTGCGCAAGCGGTTCTGCGTCACCTTCGACTTCGAGCTGCAGGCGGCGGCCAGCGACAACGCCATCTTGCTCTCGCTCGGGCCGCAGCACAGCTTCCCGCTCGAGCAGGTGCCGAAGTTCCTGGTGTCCAAGACCGTCGAGCAGGTGGTCCGCCAGGCCGTGCTGACCGCGCCGCTGTTCGCCGCGCGCTGGCGGTGGAACCTGAACACCTCGCTGACCATCTTGCGGATGCGCGGCGGCCGGAAGAACCCGCCCGCCATCCAGCGGATGGAGGCCGACGACCTGATGGCGGCGATCTTCCCGGTGCTGGCCGCGTGCCAGGAGAACGTGGCGCCCGGGCCGATGGAGATCCCCGACCACCCGCTGGTCCGGCAGACGCTGGAGGACTGCCTGCACGAGGCGATGGACATCGACGGGCTGCGGGAGCTGGTGGCCGGCATCGAGGCGGGCCGGATCACCGTCATCACCCGGGACACCGTCGAGCCCTCGGTGCTGGCCCACGAGATCCTGAACGGCCCGCCGTTCACCTACCTGGACGACGAGGACGAGGCCGGGAACCGGCGCAGCCGCCAGGTGAAGGTGCCCCGCGGCCTGCCGGTGGAGGCCCGCGACCTGGCCCGGCTCGACCCGGGCGCGATCGAGCGGGTCAGCGACGAGCTCCGGCCGCGGCCGCGGGACGCGGACGAGCTGCACGACCTGCTGATGACCTTGTACGTGACCCGGCCGGCGGACGCGTGGGACGGCTGGTTCGGAGAGCTGGCGGCGGCCGGGCGGGCGGCCCGGCTCCCGGCCCAGCGGCCGGGCGGCCTGTGGTGCGCGACCGAACGGGTGCCGCTGCTCCTTGACCTGTTCCCCGCCGCCAAGACGCTAGCGACCGCGCGGCCGGTGCGCGTCAAGCCGATGGAACCGGAAGCCGTGGCGGCGGAGATGATGCGCGGCCACCTGGACGTGTCGGGGCCGTGTACCGCGGAGCAGCTGGCCGGGGCGACCTCGCTCACGGTCTCCGACGTGAACATGGCCCTGCTCCAGCTGGAGAACGAGGGGTTCGCGCTGCGCGGGCGGTTCACCGGGACGGCCGAAGAATTCTGCGCCCGGCGGGTGCTGACCCGCATCCACGCCTACACCCGGCAGCGCAAGCGGCGCGAGGTCGAGCCGGTTACCGCGCGGGACTTCATCCGGTTCCTGCTCCGCTGGCAGCACGTCACCCCGGACACCCGGCGGGAGGGCAGCCGCGGCGTGCTCGCCGTGGTGGAGCAGCTGCAGGGGTTCGAGCTGGCCGCCGGGGCCTGGGAGAAGGAGATCTTCCCGGCCCGGGTGACCGGGTACCGCCGGGAATGGCTGGACGAGGTGTGCCTGGACGGCGGCGTCACCTGGGGCCGCCTGTCGATCAGGGACGACTCGGTGAAAGACGATCCCGACGAGCCGCCCCGGCGCAGCGGCACGCCGTCCCGGGCCACGCCGATCACCATGACGATCAGGGATGATCTCCCCTGGCTGCTGTGCGCGGCCCGGGGCGACCGCCGTCCCGCCGATCCCGGTCCTGGCGCCACCGCCGACGTGCTGGCGGCGCTGCGCGAGCGCGGCGCGCTGTTCCCGCATGACCTGGGGAGCCTGACCGGACGGCTGCCGTCCCAGGTCGAGGAGGCGCTGTGGGACGGCGTCGCCCGCGGCCTGATCACGGCGGACGGCTTCCGCGCGGTCCGGTCGCTGTTCGCCCGCCGGGTGGCGGCGCAGGCCACCGGGTCCACGTTCACCAGCCCCCGACTCCGTCGCGCCAGCCAGCGCGTCGCTCAGCGCGGCGCCCTCACGGCGCGGGCGGCCGGGCGCTGGTCGCTGCTGCCGGAACCCGTCGCCGACTGCGACCCGGACGACCTGGCCGAGGCGGTCGCCGAGCAGCTGACCGCGCGCTGGGGCGTGGTCTTCCGTGACCTGATGGCCCGGGAGAACCTCGCCGTCCCCTGGCGCGAGGTGCTCTGGGCGCTGCGCCGGATGGAGGCCCGCGGCACGGTCAGCGGCGGCCGGTTCGTGCACGGGTTCAGCGGTGAGCAGTTCGCCCACCCCGACGCGGTCGGCCTGCTGCGCGAGATAAGGAAGCGACCGATGACCGGGGAGACGGTTACGCTGTCCGGGGTTGATCCGCTGAACCTGGCCGGAATCGTGCTCCCCGGCTCGCGCGTCCCCGCGCTGCGGACCAATTCCGTCACCTACGTCGACGGTGCCCTCAAAGACGCCGACCGCAAATCCCTGGAGGAACAGCAGTGGACGGCCACCGGCACGCGGTAACCAGCGCCGACGGCACCGAGATCGGCCTGCTGACGGCCGGGGAGGGCCCGCCGCTGCTGCTGATCCACGGCGGCATGGGCTGCATCGAGAGCTGGGCGCCGCTGTGGGAACCGCTGACCGGCCGCTGGCAGGTGACGGCCATGGACCGGCGCGGCCGGGGCACCAGCATCGATACTCGGTCACCAGCCACGGGGCCGTACGACCTGAGCCGGGAGTTCGAGGACGTCACGGCGGTCGCGGCCAGCCTGGCGGGCGGCGATCCGGTCGACGTCTTCGGGCACAGCTACGGGGCGGTCTGCGCGCTGGGCGCGGCGGCCGGCCGGGCGCCGGTCCGGCGGCTGGCCTTGTACGAGCCGCCGGGCCCGCCGACCGTGCCGGCCGCGTGGCGGGAGCGCATGCTGCCGATGATCGAGGCGGGCCAGCCCGGGCGGGCCATGATGACCTTTCTGACCGAGATCATCGGCCTGACCGCCGCGGAGGTCGCCGCGCTGCGGGACGCCCCGCGCGGCTACGACGTGATGCCGATCGTGTCCGCCACGATGCCCCGGGAAAGCAAGGCCCTGAGCGACGTCGACCTGAAGGCGCTGGCCGCCAGAGTGGAGGTGCCGGTCCTGCTGATCCTCGGCTCGGCCAGCCCGGCCTGGGCCCAGGACCTCACCGCGGAGGTGGCCGCGGCCCTGACGCACGAGACCCTGGCCGTATTGGACGGCCAGGGTCATGACGCGATCAATCAGGCGCCGGAGCTGCTCGTAACTCAGCTAGCTGCGTTTTTCAGCTAGCGGTCCCGCTCAGCTAGCGGCCCTGCTCAGCTAGCGTCAGCGCGGTGCGGGAGCTTCCAGCCCGGACGGACGAAGTGGCAGGTGTACCCGTTCGGGTAGTGCTGCAGGTAGTCCTGGTGCTCGGGCTCGGCCTCCCAGAACGGGCCGGCCGCGGTCACCTCGGTGACGACCTTGCCCGGCCACAGGCCGGACGCGTCGACGTCGGCGATGGTGTCCTCGGCGACCTTCTTCTGCTCGTCGCTCGTGTAGAAGATGGCCGACCGGTAGCTATCGCCGATGTCGTTGCCCTGCCGGTTCTTGGTCGACGGGTCGTGGATCTGGAAGAAGAACTCCAGCAGGTCCCGGTAGGAGATCTTCGCCGGGTCGAAGATGATCTCCAGGGCCTCGGCGTGGCCGCGGTGGTTGCGGTAGGTGGCGTTGGGCACGTCGCCGCCGGTGTAACCCGTCCGGGTCGAGATGACCCCGGGGAGCTTGCGGACGAGTTCCTGCACGCCCCAGAAGCAGCCGCCCGCCAGGATCGCCTTTTCGGTGCTCATGAGGTACTCCCCGTGTTGTCAGCCTGAGTGTTCCCGAAGAGCTGGCGGAAGTCGCCGTACCCTTCCTTCTCGAGGTCGTCGAGGGGGACGAAGCGCAGCGCCGCCGAGTTGATGCAGTAACGCAGGCCGCCCTCGGCCGGCGGGCCGTCGGGGAAGACATGGCCGAGGTGGCTGTCGCCGTGGGCCGAGCGGACCTCGGTCCGGGCCATGCCCCAGCTCCGGTCGGAGTGCTCGACCACGTTGGCCTTCTCGATCGGCGCGGTGAAGCTCGGCCAGCCGGAGCCGCTGTCGTACTTGTTGATCGA
>JAICWX010000480.1 GCA_025934635.1 Streptosporangiaceae bacterium
GCCGTCGCGGTGTCCGGCCAGAAGGACGCGCAGCAGCTCGCGCTGGTCCGCCGGATGGTCACCGACCTGAACCTGGACATGGTGATCGAGCCCGTGCCGACCGTCCGCGACGACGACGGCCTGGCCACCTCGAGCCGGAACCGCTACCTGTCCGCCGCCGACCGGGCGGTGGCGCTCGCGCTGCCCCGGGCGCTGCGGGCCGGCCAGGCCCGCGCCGCCGAGGGCGCGGCGGCGGTGCTGGCCGCGGCGGGCGGCGGGCTGCGCGCCGAGCCCGCCCTGACGGTCGACTACGTCGCGCTCGTCGACCCGGGCACGTTCGGCCCGGCCGGGCCGGGGCCGGCCCTGCTGGTGGCCGCGGCGAAGGCGGGCTCGACCCGGCTGATCGACAACATGGCTCTCGTGCTTCCCGCGGAAGGCGCCGGCGATGCTTCTCACCATTGACATCGGGAACACCAACACGGTGCTCGGGGTATTCGACGGCGACCGGGTCGTCGAGCACTGGCGGATCGCCACGGTCCCGGACCGGACCGCGGACGAGCTCGCCGTCGTGCTGCACGGCCTGCTCGCCGGTAGCAGCGAGTTCACGGAAAGGAATATCACCGGCATATCGCTGTGCTCGACCGTGCCCTCGGTGCTGCGCGAGATGAGGGAGATGTGCGAGCGGTATTACGGCGGCCTGGAAACGGTCATCGTCGAGCCGGGGGTAAAGACCGGGGTACCGGTGCGGACCGACAACCCGAAGGAAGTCGGCAGCGACCGCATCATGAACTCGCTGGCCGCGGTCCACCTTTACGGCGGCCCGGCCATTGTCGTGGATTTCGGGACGTCGACGAACTTCGACGCGGTCAGCGCGCGCGGCGAGTTCGTCGGCGGCGCGCTGGCGCCGGGGATCGAAATATCGGTGGACGCGCTGTCCCGCCGGGCCGCGCAGTTGCTTAAGGTCGAGCTGACCCGGCCGCCGCGGGTCATCGGGAAAAATACCGTGGAGTCGCTGCAATCGGGCATCATCTACGGTTTCTCCGCACAGGTCGAAGGAATTGCGCGGCGGATGGCACTGGAACTTTCACCGGACGACCCGGAGGCGGTGACTACTATCGCCACCGGCGGGCTGGCGCCGCTCGTTATCGACGAGGTAAGCGTCATTGACGCCTACGAGCCCTGGCTCACCCTGATTGGCCTGCGACTGGTCTATGAGAAAAACGCCGGCCAAGCCGAAGGTAACCTTCGGTAATCTCTCAGTTCAGCCGTCTCGGCCGGGAACTTCCC
Organism: Streptosporangiaceae bacterium; assembly: GCA_025934635.1. Next base: position 1,267 of record JAICWX010000480.1, read on the forward strand.
GGCCGCGGGCGGCCGGCCGCGCTCGCGGGCGCAATCACGTCCGGGCCGATTCCGCCCGGGGCCCGAACGGCCTCAGGCGATCCGGACCGCGCCGACGTAGTCGCTGAAGAGCGGCTCGACCCGGACGACGGAGCCGGTGTTGGGCGCGTCGACCATGAGGCCGTCGCCGACGTAGATGCCGACGTGGCTGATGTCCGAGCCGAAGAAGACCAGGTCGCCCGGCTCGAGGTCGTTGCGGGCCACGTGCATGCCGGAGTTCCACTGGGCGCCGGTGTAGTGCGGCAGCGCGATGCCCTCCTGGGCGAACGCCCACATCACCAGGCCGGAGCAGTCGAACTCGCCTGGGCCGGCCGCCGCCCAGACGTAGGGGTCGCCGCGGCGGCTGAGCGCGGCCTGCAGGGCCTGCCCGCCGACCGTGTTCGCGGTCGGGATCTGGATGTCGGGGTATGAGCCGGTCTGCTTGAAGACCGTCATCGCCTGCGCCATGGCCGCGCTGTTGACCTTGTCGATCTTCGCCTCGATGATCTTCTTCTTGGCGTCCATCTGGGTCTGGAGCGCATGCACCGCGGCGGCCTGCTGGTCGGCGGTCTCCTTGTCGCGCAGGGCCTGGGTCACCTTGTTGCTCAGCGTGCTGACCTTCACGCCGCTGGACTGGTTGATCTCGTCCATCGCCGAGGCCTGGCTGAGGAACTGCGACGGGTTCCCGGCCGTGAGCGCGGCGAACGTCGGGTCGAGGCCCGAGTTGATGTAGTTGGCCGCCGCGAGCTGGGCTATCGCCTGCTGGCCCACCGCCAGCGCGGCCTGGCCGCGGCTGGCCGCCTGCTGCGCGATCTTCGAGTTGGCCTTGGCCCGGTTGAGCTGGATCCGCAGGCCGTCGTACTGCTCGCTCAGCGAGTTGATCTGGCTCTCCAGCACCTTCGCCTGGGCCACCAGGGTCTTCAGGTTCGGCTGAGGCGTGATCACCTGGGCCGCGCTGATGCCGCCCGGCACCGCGATGGCCAAGACGGCCGTCGCAGCGGTGAGGCTGGCAGCCCGGCTCAGTTTGCGCACAGCGAAGCACCATATTGGAACTACGGGGGGGTTGCCAACCGACTCGGGAGAAGTTTTACCTTGCCGAAGTATTACCGAATGTCCTAGCGGGCGGCGGGAGGCCCGCTGCGGCCGCCCCCGGCCCGGGCCCTGCTGGGCTCGCCCGGGCCCGCTCCGGCCCGGGTAGCGGTCGGCTTCAGCGGATATCGTGGATGCGCTATGGCTTACACGGTCAGGTCCGCGCGCACCTCAGACGTGCCCGTGGTGAGGAAACTGGTCGACTCCAACGTCGAGTCCGGTCGGCTGCTGAGCAAGGCGACCGTCACCCTCTACGAGGACGTGCAGGAATTCGTGGTGGCCGAGCTGGACGCGGACGCCACCGTGGCCGGCTGCGGCGCGCTGCACGTGCTGTGGGAGGACCTGGCCGAGATCAGGACGGTCGCGGTGCGGGAAGACTGCCGCGGGCTGGGAATCGGCCACGGCATTGTCGACGCGCTGCTGGAGCGGGCTCGCGCGGTCGGGGTGAGCCGCGTGTTCTGCCTGACTTTCGCGACCGGCTTCTTCGGCCGCCACGGATTCCAGGAGATCAACGGGACGCCCGTGGCCGCCGAGGTGTACCAGGAGCTATTGCGCTCCTATGACGAGGGCGTGGCGGAGTTTCTCGACCTGGGGTGGGTAAAGCCCAACACCCTGGGGAACACCCGGATGCTCTTGCGCCTGTAGGAGCGTTCGGCCCAGCAGAACTGCACCGCGCCGCTATGGACACCGCTAAGCGGTGCCGCTAAGGACAGGAGGAGCCGCTATGTGGCAGGACCTCGCCGCGCTGACTCCGCCGCTGGTGGTCTGCGTTGCCGTTCTTATCGGGGTCGGGATGCTGCTGCGCCGGGAGATGTCCCCGAAGCGCCGGGCCGAGCGGAACGAGCGCCGCAGATCACCTGATCAGAGGTCTTGAAATATACGGAACCGCGGAATTTATCCGCCCTGGAACTAGCGTGAACTGGGCCGCTGCGTTGTCCACCAAAACGCAGTAAAGGTTCAGTTCGTGATCTCCGCTAGCGCTCGCCGCTAACCGCGCGGCCGACCGGTGATTACGTAGAGTAACCACCGCAGGATCTGCAACCGTGTTCTCGCCCCTTCGCAACCGAGCGCGCTAAACAACTGCTACTAGTGATGAATTGCAAAAGACGACTCATTGGGTATACATTTAGCACTCGAAATAGGTTGCTCCGTCAGAAGGGCTGTTTCCATGGCACAGAAGGTGCAGGTGCTCCTCGTCGACGATCTCGACGGGAGCGAGGCCACCGAGACCGTCACGTTTGGTCTCGATGGCTCCGCGTATGAGATCGATCTCAGTTCAGGCAACGCCGGCAAGCTCCGCAAAGAGCTAGCCAGCTATGTCGAGCACGCGCGCAAAGCGAGCGCCCCGGCAAGGCGCCGCCGTACGCGTACTGGTCCGGGCCGCGAGCGCAGTGCCCAAATCCGGGCATGGGCGAAGCAGCGCGGATACAAGGTCAATGAGCGCGGACGCATTCCCGCCAACATCGTCGCGGAGTACGAAGCCGCGCACTAGGACGCATGAACGGCTGTTCATGAACCGGAGTACGCCGGTCTTTTAGCGGCACCCTGGTTCATCGCCACCGTGCCGAACGGCGGGCCGGCAGCGGCTAGCGGCCATGGCGAGCGACTCGAGAAGCACAACAAGCATCGGAATCTAAGCGGATCGGTCCCGGCAGAATTGTGACGGCGGCGGGACCGGCCGGATCGCACCGTTGGCCCAGAGAGGCGGATTAACCGCCTGGGGTCAACGGTGCGATTGCGTTCTCAGAGGTCCGGGCCAGCGGGTCCAGGGCGACGTTGTCAGGAGCGGCCTATCCGCGGGCCGGCGACGCGGAGCTCTTACTGCCCGGGACCGCAGGCCCGCGCCGCCCGGCCGGCGCCGGCGCGGCCCCGCACCTTCTCCCCGGGGGCAACCCCTATCGATCCGTCTCCCGGGTGCCAGCGCCGTATCGATCCGTCTCCCGGGGGTAACCCCTATCGATCCGTCTCCCGGGCCAGGGCCGTATCGATCCGCCCCGGTGCCAGCGCCGTATCGATCCGCAGCCACGAGATTCCCGGCCCTCAGCATTCACATCCGCACCACAGGCCCCGCCTGTCACTCTCCCCGGCTCTCCGTAACGACATTGATGCCCCATCCATGCCGTCAGCCGCGACACCCGGGACACGGCGCCACGGCGCCCGGGACACGGCGCCACGCGCCCAGGACACGGCGCCACGGCACCAGGCGAACCGTGAGTATCATCCGCCCCGGCGGAAACCTGGACCCCGGTGACCCGTGCAACCCCCGGTGACCGGTCAGAACCGGTACACGACCTCGATCACAAGACAACGCGCCGAAAGGCCGGACCGCAGTGAGACTTACCAAAGACCCTCTTTGTACCCAATGGCACCGGGAGTGCACTCGAGAGCTGACGGAGCAGCGGGCTAGCGGGCGGCGACGCGGCGGACGTGGGCCGCGGCGGCCGTCGCGGCCCGGCCGGGCGTGCCGTTCGCTTGCGGCGTACCCGGCGCGGTGCTGGGAACATGGGCCCTGCCCAGGGGGTTGGATGTGGATGAACGGCCCGTGTCCAGGGAACGTCTAGTAAGGCGAGGCGCATACTCGCATTAAGCGTGATCGTGGGCACGCGGCTACTATGCGGAGTAGGCAAGGTAGGGCTCGCCCCATGAGAACCGATCCCGCCCCCGTGCTGTGAGGAGAGCGACGAGATGTTCGAGAGGTTTACCGACAGGGCGCGGCGGGTTGTTGTCCTGGCGCAAGAAGAAGCCAGGATGCTCAATCACAACTACATCGGCACCGAGCACATCCTGCTCGGCCTCATCCACGAGGGTGAGGGTGTCGCGGCCAAGGCGCTTGAGTCGCTGGGGATCAGCCTGGACGCGGTGCGGCAGCAGGTCGAGGAGATCATCGGCCAGGGCCAGCAGGCGCCGTCGGGGCACATCCCGTTCACGCCCCGGGCCAAGAAGGTGCTTGAGCTTTCGCTGCGTGAGGCGCTGCA
>JAICWX010000278.1 GCA_025934635.1 Streptosporangiaceae bacterium
GATCGCATCACCAGCGGGCAGTGGCCGCCCGGCCGCCCGCTGCCCTCCCAGCAGCAGCTCGCGGCCGAGTTCGGGGTCAGCGTCATGACGTTGCGCCAGGCCCTGCAGTTGCTGGCCGATGACGGCCTGATCCACACCCGGCACGGAGCCGGCACCTATGTCGCCGCCCGTTACGCCTATGACCTCGGCGGCCTGCGCAGCTTCGCCGCCGACCTCAGCGCTCAGGACACGGGCATCACGACCGAGGTTCTCGCGGCCGGCACCGTAGAGCCGCCAGCCGACATCGCGGCCCGGCTCGGAGCGTCCGGCCCGGTGCTCCGCCTGCGCCGGCTGCGGCTCTCGGAGGGCCGGCCGCTGATCGTCCAGACCTCCTACCTCCCGGCCGCGCTAGCCCGCCTCGTCAGCCGGGAGGACCTCGGGCACCGTGGTCTCTACACCGTCCTGGCCGAGCAGGGGCTGGCCATCGCCCGCGCCGACGAGACGATAACCCCGGCCGCGCTCGGCCCGCGCGACGCCCGCGACCTTTCCCGCCCCCGGTCCAGTCCCGCCTTGCTCAGCCACCGGGTCAGCTTCACCGCGGATGGCAGCCCGGTCATCGACGACTACGCGCTCCTGCCGGCCGACAGCGTGGCGATCACGGTCAACCGCTCGCCCGGGCACCTGGAGGTGCACTACACGCTCGCGGGCTAGCATCACGCGGGCATACCGCCCCGGTTTACGGGGCCGGCCCGTCGTGACTGCTGCCGGGCAGCACCTGCCGAAGCTGGCGGCGGGAGGTGATGTCGAGCTTGGCGAAGACCTTGGCCATGTGGTATTCGACGGTGCGCGGGGACAGGAACAGCTGGCCGGCGATCTCCGGGTTGGACAGGCCGGCCCGGGCCAGCCGCGCGATCTGGGCTTCCTGCGGGGTGAGCTGCTCGTGCGGGCTGGCGGTGCGCCGGCGGGCCGTCTCGCCGGTAGCCCGCAGCTCACGCCGGGCCCGTTCGGCGAACGCCTGCATGCCGATCGCGGCGAACAGATCGTGCGCGGTGCGCAACTGCTCCCGCGCGTCGGTCCGCCGCCGCTCGCGGCGCAGCCATTCGCCGTAGAGCAGGTGCGCGCGGGCCAGTTCGGGCCGGAAGCCGGTGCGGCTCAGCCGGCCGATCGCCTCGCGATAGCAGCGCTCGGCGTCCTCGCCGTCGCTGACCAGCGCCCGGGAACGCACGTAGATTCCCTGCCCCCAGTCGGTCTGGCCGATGCTGGTCGCATCGGCCAGCCGGCCGAGCGCCTCGGCGGCTAGCTGGTTCTGCCCGGTCCTGGTGGCCGCCTCGATCAGCTCGGGCAGTGCCCACATGGAAATATGCAGCTCGGGCGCCTGCTCGGCGGCTTGGGCCTCAGCCAGGGCTGTCTCGTAGCGGCCGAGCCCGTTGTACAGGACGGCGGCTATCCACCGCGGAAGCTGGACTCCTACCCCCTGGCCAGCCGCTCGAGCATCCGCGATCACGGCCTCCATCAGCGGCACGGCCTCGGCTTCCGCGCCTCGGAAACCGGCCAGCATCACCGCCCCGGTGAGAGCGTGGCGGCTCCCGGTCGCCACGGCGATCGCCTCCGCCTCGGCGACTAGTGAAGCGGCCTCCGCGAAATCGCCGCGCCAGGTCGTGAACACGGCCATCGCGTGCACCCAGATCAGCAGCGGGGTGAGCAAGCCCGCCTCGCGGCAGGCCCGGATCTCGCGGGCCTGGATTGCATGCCAGCTCTCCTCGTCCCACACCGTGGCGGCGGCGACGACGGCCACATGGCTCCATCGCCGGCGCTCCGCGGGCGGGATCTCTTCTTCGGCGAAGACCCGCGCCGCCCGGCTCAGCAGGGGTGCCGCCTGGGTTCGTCCCTGGGTAACCAGGATGGCCAGGCCGTCCAGCAGCAGATCCGACAGGCTGGGCGCGCCGGCGGGTGGCGGCGCTGACTGGGCGGCCCGGGAGATCTCGTGCAGATCGCCGGCGCCCGCGAACTGGCCGGCGAACAACGCGGCGTACCACGCATCCAGATAGGTCTGGCGCGCGAGCGCCGCATCGACCGGCTCCAGTTGCCTGGCCGCCTTGACCAGCAACGCCGGGCCCTCGCCGCCCAGGCTGACGGAGAACGCGATCTGCCCGCGTACCAGGTCGACGAGGGGCTGCTGGCGTTCATCCAGCGGCCCCGCCGCCGCTATGGCGAGCAGCTCGGACGCCGCATCGAACGCTCCGGTCGTGGCGTTCGCCTGCGCGGCCGCCAGAGCCCGCCCGGAGCGCCGGGCGGAGTCGGCCGTCAGCTCGACCGATCGCTGCAAGAACGCCGCCGCGGCGGCCATCCCGCCCCGAGCCTGCGCCCGGCCCGCCGACCGCTCCAGCTCCGCGGCCACCTGCTCGTCGGGTCCCGGCGCGGCCGCGGCCAGGTGCCACGCCCGCCGGTCCGGGTCACGGTCACGGTCGGTCACCTCGGCCAGAGCCCGGTGCGCCGCCCGCCGCTCCGGCAGCGGCGCCGTCGCGTAGACCGCCGACCGGACCAGCGGATGCCGGAACCGGACTCCGGTCCCGATCTCCAGCAACCCGTCGGCCTCGGCGGCGGCCGAGGCCGAGGCCGGGATCCCGAGCCGCCCGGCCGCCTGCCACACGGCCAGCGAATCGCCGGTCGGATCCAGCGCCGCGACCAGCATCAGCGACCGCGTATCCGCAGGCAGCGCCGCCAGCCGCCGCCGGAAGACCGCTTCGATCCGCGTCGGGACCGCTCCCACCGGCCCCAGGCCGCCCGCCAGCTGGGTCGGGTCCTGACCGCGCGGCAGCTCGAGCAGCGCCAGCGGGTTGCCGTTGGCCTCGGCCAGGATCCGGTCCTGGGCCCGCTCATCGAGCCCGAACCCGACCACCGACCGCAGCAGCGTGCGGGCTTCAGGGGCCGGCAAACCCGCCACCTCCAGGTCCGCCAGCCCGCGCAAGTGCTCTCCGGGCTCACGCGCGACGAAGACCAGTCCCACCGGCTCGGCCAGCAGGCGCCGGGCCGCGAACGCCAGCACCTGGGCCGACGCCGCATCCAGCCACTGCGCGTCATCGATGGCGCACAGCAGCGGCCGTTCCCCGGCCGCATCCGACAGCAAGGTCAGCACCGCCAGCCCGACCATGAACCGGTCTGGCACGCCCCCCTCCCGCAGCCCGAACGCGACACCGAGCGCATCGCGCTGCGGCACCGGCAGGCGTTCCAGCCGGTCCAGCAGCGGCGCGCACAGCAGATGCAAGCTGGCGAACGCCAGTTCCAGCTCCGATTCCACCCCCGCCGCCCGGACCACCTGCATGTCCGCCGCCGCGCCGATCATGTACTCCAGCAGCGCCGACTTGCCGACACCGGCCTCACCCCGCAGTACCAGTGCCCGCCCGCGTCCCGACCGCAGCTCCCCGAGCAGGCCATCGAGCGTCGCCCGCTCCTGCTGCCGGTTCAGCAGCGCGAGCGCCGGCTTATCTCCCGTCCGCATGCCCAAGCCTCCGCCGCGATTGACTGCCAGGCCGTCTGTATGGCTGAGAGGCGAGTCCCGGCCGGCTCTCCTGATGTCAGCGGTCAGGAACCCAGGCAGGGCAAAGCGCGACAGGGCGGCGACTTGTCACCCCCAGCCAACCGACGGCCAGCAGGCCTGTCAAGAGCGCAGTCTGAGTTTCTGGCGCGCGTGTCCGCCTAGGGCTGCTAGGGAGTTCTACTGAGGCGAACCCGCCCGGTAAGCGCGACAGTGGTGACCAGCGGAGGAGGGCAGAGCGATTAGCGGGTTGCTGGACCGGGCGGCGGAGACCGGCGCGCTGGAGGGCGTGCAGGCAGCGGTCCGCGACGGGCTCAGCGGGGTGCTGGTGCTGCGCGGCGAGGCCGGGGCCGGCAAGACGGCGCTGCTGGACTGGGCGGCCGAGCAGGCCGGCGACATGCAGGTGGCCCGGGTAGCCGGCGCCGAGGCCGAGATGGACATGGGCTTCGCCGGCCTGCACCAGCTGCTGATCCCGTTCCTGGCCGGCCTCGAGGGTCTTCCGCTGCCGCAGCAGCAGGCCCTCAAGTCGGCGTTCGGGCTGGTCGCAGGCCCGCCGCCGGACCGCTTCCTGGTCGGCCTGGCCGCCTTGACGATGCTGACCGACGCGGCGGCCGCGCGCCCGGTGCTGTGCATCGTCGACGACGCCCAGTGGCTCGACCAGGTATCGATCGAGGTACTCGGGTTTGTCGCCCGGCGCCTGTACGCGGACCGGGTGGGCATGGTGTTCGCGGTCCGCGAGGGCGAGGGACAGCCGCTGATCCTGGCCGGGCTGCCGGAGCTGACGGTCGCCGGGCTGGCCGAAGAGGCAGCGCGGGAGCTGCTGGCGCGGTCGGCCGGCACGCAGGTTGACCGGCAGGTGGGCTGGCGCATCGTGGCCGACACGGCCGGTAACCCGCTGGCACTGGTCGAGCTGGCCGCGGAGCTGACCGCCGCCGAGTTGTCGGGTACCGAGCCGCTGGACTGGCCGTTGCGATTCCGCGGCCGTCTGGAGGAGCTGTACCGGTCCCGGCTGCGAGCGCTGCCCGGCGGCACCCAGACGCTGCTGCTGCTGGCGGCGGCCGACCCGACCGGGGAACCCGCACTGATCTGGGACGCGGCCCGCAAGCTGGGGATCGATCCCGGGGCGGCCGAGGCCACCGGCGCGGACCGGCTGGTGTCCTGGGAACCGCGGGTACGGTTCCGTCATCCGCTGATCCGGTCAGCGGCGTACTACGCCTTCCCGGCCGCGGCGCGGCGCGACGCCCACCAGGCGCTGGCCACGGTCACCGACCCGGAGGCTGATCCGGACCGGCGCGCCTGGCACCTGGCCGAGGCCGCGGCCGGCCCGGACGAGCAGGTGGCCGCCGAGCTGGAGCGGTCGGCCGACCGGGCGCGCGGCCGGGGCGGCTGGAGCAGCGGCGCCGCCTTCCTGGAGCGCGCGGCCGCGCTGACCCCGGACGAGGAGCACCGGGCCCGGCGGATGCTGGCCGCGGCCGAGAACCGGCTGGCGGCCGGGGAGGCCCCGGCCGCGCGGGCGCTGCTGGGCCTGGCCGCCCCGCGGCTGGCCGATGTGCTGGCCCGGGCGCGGGCCCGGCGGCTGGAGGGCCAGAGCCTGTACGCGGCCGGGCAGATGCCCGAGGCGACGTCGGTGCTGCTCGACGCGGCCGAGCTGGTGCAGTCGTTCGAGCTCCGGCTGGCCCGCGACACCCTGCTGGACGCGTGGGGAGCGGCGCAGTTCTCCGGCCAGCCCGGGGCCGGGATGGCCGAGTTCCTGCGGGCGGTCCGCTCGGTGCCGGCCGTGGCGGACGCCCGCGCCACCGTGGCCGACCTGCTGCTTGACGGCTTCGCGGCGGTCGGCGAGCGCCGCGACGATGCTGGCGCCGCGCTGCTCCGCCGGGCCATCACGCCGCTGTTCGCCGGCCAGTCGATGGCCGACGAGGCCTTGCCGCACCTGATGGCCATGGCCATGGCGGCCGGCATGCTGTACGACGACTCGGCCCGGCACCAGATGGAGAAGCGGTGGGTGGGGGAGCTGCGCGACCGGGGCGCGATCGCGGCGCTGCTGCCCGCGCTCGGCATCCAGATGAGCGCCCAGATCGACGAGGGCCGCTTCGCGGACGCCGAGACCACGCTGGCCGAGGCGCGGTCGCTGTCCGAGGCGACGGGTTACCGGGCCTACCTGCGGGCCTATGCCCGGGCGGAGCTGTGGGCGCTGGCCCTGCGCGGTCGTGAGGCGCAGGCCCGCCCGCTCGCCGCCCGGCTGCTGCGCGAGTTCGCCGAGCGGGGCAACCGGTACGAGGTCCTGCGGGTGCAGGGCGCGCTAGCCATGCTCGAGCTGGGCCTGGGCAACTACGATGCCGCGCTGCGCCACGCGCTGGATGCTCTCCCGGGACAGAACGTGCTGGGATTTCGCCAGGTGGCCGAGGTGGTCGAGGCCGGAACCAGGTGCGGGGAGCACGAGAGCGCGGCAGCTGCCCTGAAGGCCTTCGCGTCCTGGGCGCTGGCGAGCGGGACCGACCTGGCCCTGGGGCTGCTGGCCCGCAGCCGGGCGCTGCTGGCCGATGACGGCCGGGCTGAGGCGCAGTACCAGCTGGCCATCGATCACCTGCGGCGCTGCCGGCTGGTCCCGGAGCTGGCCCGGGCCCACCTGGTATACGGGGAGTGGCTACGTCGCCAGCGCCGCCGCCGCGACGCCCGCGATCAGCTCCGCCGTGCCTTCGAGCTGTTCGACGAGATGGGCCTGACGGCTTTCGCGGGCCGGGCCCGGACCGAATTGCGCGCTACCGGTGAGCAGGCCAGCCCACGGGGCCCCGGAACCCCGGAGGTCCTCACGGCGCAAGAGGCGCAGATCGCCCGGCTGGCCGCCGAGCGCCTGTCCAACCGGGAGATCGCCGGCCGGCTGTTCATCAGCGCCAGCACGGTCGAGTACCACCTGCGCAAGGTGTTCCGCAAGCTAGGCGTCACCAGCCGGGGACAGCTCGCCCGGACATTCTCAGAAAACGGGCAGCCGCCGTCCTGGCGGGACTGAGCCATGCTCCCGCTAGGGTGCGTCGATACCGATGCGATCATCGACCTCGGTCACGCCCGGTGCCGACCAGGCCGCGGCCACGGCATGATCGCGCGCGGCCCGGGAGCCGACCGTGCCCGACACGATCACCAGCCCGCCGGGGAAGGCCTCGACCGCGAGCCGGTCCGCGTCCAGCAGCGCATCGCGCCGGAACGCGCAGCTGATGGCCTCGGCCGCGGCGGCGGGGGTCGCGGGAGCCTGGTCCAGGGCGATGGCGTTGTCGATGCCGGCCACGCCGGGCACGCTCGCGGTGCGGCACTCGGCCGCCTCGCGCTGGTAGTGCCACTCCACCTTGCCGGTCAGGGTGACCAGGCCGTCCCGGGCTTCCGCGTCGACGGTCATCGGCACCGAGCTCTCCAGCATCAGCGCCTCGAGGACGTCACCGCGCAGGTCCTCGTCGCCGCGCCGGTCCCGCTCCGGGATCTGCACCCGCAGGTCGTTGGCGACCCCGGTGACCCCGGTGACGCGGCCGGCCGCATGGCCGCCCGCCCGCTTGTGACTGAGGCTGGTCACCGTCCCGCGCAGCGTTACGGTGCCGCCGACGGCCGCTACCTCGATCGCCGTGCTGTCCACCTGAGGATCCCAGTGCAGCTCGGCGGCGACGTCCCGCCGCAGATCATCGTCTGTCATGGTTTCCTCGCCGGGTCCAGTTGCCTTGCCGGGCTTCACGCTACGGCCAGCCCGCCGGGCACCGCATCCTTGAAAGTCCTTAGTCATGCCCCCGGGAGATCACCCGTCCGGCGCGTCCGCGGGACTAAGGACCTTCCGGGATTCGGGCGAGCCCCCCCGATCCCTAGCGTCGGTTATGCCGGACGTATCCCGCGGTCGGATCGAACAGATCAAAGGGGTGAGCACCAATGCAGGCCACCGATGGCACGAGTACGCAGCTCGTCAGTACGTCGTCTGAGCGCAGGCTGTGTGGCCGGCGCGGCGAGCGCGAGGTACTGGACCAGCTGATGGCGCGGGTGCGGGCCGGCCACAGCCGGGTCCTGGTCCTGCGCGGCGGGCCCGGGACCGGCAAGACCGCGTTGCTGGGATACCTGGTAGAGCGCGCGGCTGACTGCCGTATCGCCCGGGTGGCTGGCGTTGAGTCGGAGATGGAGCTCGCGTTCGCCGGGCTGCACCAGCTCTGCGCGCCGTTCCTGGACCGGATCGAACCCCTGCCAGCTCCGCAGCGCGCTGCCCTGAGCGTCGCGCTGGGCCTGCGCGATGGCGCCGCTCCGGATCGCTTCGCGGTCGGCCTCGCCGTCCTGAGCCTGCTGTCGGACGTGACCAGGGACCGGCCGCTGGTCTGCGTCGTGGACGACGCCCAGTGGCTCGACCGGGCCTCCGCCCAGGCGCTCGCGTTCGTGGCCCGCCACCTCGTGACCGAGCCGGTCGGCGTGGTCTTCGCGGTGCGCCCGCCCGGCGCGGAACAGGACCTGGCGGGGCTGGCCGGGCTCCTCGTTTCCGGGCTGCCAGACGGTGATGCGCGGGCCCTGCTGGACTCGGTCCTCATCGGCCCGCTGGATGAGCAGGTACGTGACCGCATCGTGGCCGAGACCCGAGGCAACCCGCTGGCGTTGCTGGAACAGGCGCGCGCGCTGACACCGGAGCAGCTGGCGGGCGGGATCGGACTGCCCGGCCGGGCGACGACGCCCGGCCGGATGGAGGAAGGCTTCCGGCGCCAGCTGCTGCCCCTCCCGCCGGCGACGCGGCAGCTGCTGCTGGTCGCGGCGGCCGAGCCGGCCGGTGACCCGTTGCTGATGTGGCGGGCGGCGGACCGGCTGGGCGTGCCCGCCCCGGCGGCGGCCCCGGCGGTCGCGGCCGGGCTGATCGAGTTCGGCCGGCACGTGCGGTTCTGCCATCCGCTGGCCCGGGCGGCGGTGTACCGCGCCGCCTCACCGCCAGAGCGCCAGAGCGCGCACCGCGCCCTGGCGGAGGCCACCGACCCCGGCACCGATCCCGATCGCCGCGCGTGGCACCGCGCGCTCGCCGTGCCTGGCCTCGATGAGGACGTCGCCGCCGAGCTCGAGGGCTCGGCCAGCCGGGCCGGTGCCCGCGGCGGTCTGGCGGCAGCCGCCGCATTTCATGAGCGGGCCGCGGAGCTGACGCCCGACCGGGCGCGCCGGACCCGGCGCGCGCTGGCCGCGGCGCAGGCCAAGCAGCAGGCGGGGGCACCGGATGCGGCGCTGCGATTGCTGGCCATGGCCGAGGTCGGCCCGCTCGACGAGCTTGGCTACGGGCGCGCGGAGCTGCTGCGCGCCCAGCTCGCGGCCGGCCCGGGCCATGGCGGCGGTGCGCCGCAGCTCCTGCTCAAGGCCGCCAGTCGCCTCGAGCCGCTCGATGCCGGGCTAGCGCGCGAGGCCTACCGTGACGCGTTCCTGGCGGTACTGGCGGCCGGGCGCCTGGCCATCCCCGGCGGACTGCTCGAGGTGGCCGAGGCGGTCCGGGCGGCACCGCAGGCCCTGCGGCCGCTGGGGGGCTGTGACCTGCTTCTCGACGGGCTCGCGGGGCGGACTATCGAAGGCAATGCCGCCGGGACGCCGGTACTGAGGCGAGCACTGATGGCATTGCGCGACGGGACGTCCGCCCCCGAGGGCTTGTCCTGGCTGCCGCTGGCCTGCGCCATGTCCCTGGATCTCTGGGACGACGAGAGCTGGCAGGCGCTCTCGGCCCGGCTGATCGAGCACGCCCGCCAGGCCGGGGCGCTCACCGTGCTGCCGGCTGCCCTGCTCATGGGCATGCCGGCCCGGCTGCTGGCCGGCGAACTGGCCACGGCCGTCTCCCTGGCCGAAGAAGCTGAGGCAGTCGGCCGGGCGACGGCTAACCCGGTGGGGCCTTACGGGCACCTGGTGCTCGCCGCCTGGGGCGGCGAGGAGGCCGAAGCCGCTGCGGTGACCGCGACGGCCTTGAGAGAAATGGTGGCGCGCGGAGAAGGGCAGTGGCTGACCGTCGCTCACTGGGCGACGGCGGTGCTCAGCAACAGTCTTGGTCGCTACGACGAGGCGCTGGCCGCCGCCGAGCGCGGGAGCAGCGATTACCCGCAGGAGCGGGGCCTGGCGGCGCTGTCCTTGGCCGAGCTGATCGAGGCCGCCGCCCGGACCGGGCGGCCCGAACGAGCCGCCGATGCCCTGCGGCACCTGGCCGCGGCCGCCACGACCGCCGGCGGTGACTGGGCGCTGGGGATCCTGGCGCGTTCGCGGGCACTGCTGAGCGACGGCGAGCCGGCCGAGTGCTGGTACCGGGAGGCCGTCGACCGCCTCGGCCGCACCCGCATCCGGGTGGAGCTGGCCCGCGCGCACCTGGTCTACGGCGAGTGGCTGCGCCGCCAGAACCGCCGGGTGGACGCGCGGGACCAGCTGCGGACCGCCTACGACATGCTGACCGCGATGGGCATCGACGGGTTCGCCGAACGCGCCCGGCGGGAGCTGCTGGCCACCGGCGAGACCGTCAGGAAGCGCACGTCCGAGACGGCCGGTCAGCTCACTCTTCAGGAAGCCCAGATCGCCCGGCTCGCCGGTGACGGACATACCAATCCGGAGATCGCCGGCCGGCTGTTCCTGAGCCCGCGCACGGTCGAGTACCACCTGCACAAGATCTTCCGCAAGCTCGGCGTCAGCTCCCGCCGGGAGCTCCGCCAGGCGGTGCCCCACCTCGAACAGGCAGCGCAAGCCGCTTAGGAGACACGATGGCTTCTGTCATTCCCGTCGGCGAGTTCGCCCGTGACGAGTGGTATCCGGGGTTCAAGCCGGACGATGACCAGGCGCCGCGGTACGTCGATCCGGTGCGGAGGTTCCGCCCGGACGATGAGCAGGAGCTCTGGTTCCTGGACTTCCACTTTCCGCGCGGCCTGACCCCGATGGGGCTGATCTTCAACCAGGACGGCTACAACTGGAGCACCCAGCTAGCGGCCGAGCAGCTGCCGCTGCCATCCGGGCGCGGGCTGACCGGCCGGATGGCCGGCACCCACACCTACGGCTCAGCGATCAGCGTCGACGATCCGCGAGAGATCGGCCAGCGGGCCCGGCGGCTGGAACATGCCCTGCCCGGGTTCCTCCGGGATTTCGGCCCGGCCTGGGGGCGGATGCGGGAGGAAATCGACCAGGGCTGGGACCATTTCCGCAGCGTCGACCACTGCGCGCTGTCCCTGCCGGACCTGCGGGAGAACCTCGTCCAGGCCCGCCGGTACCTCAAGCGGTCCGCCGAGATCCATTTCCAGGTGATGTACCCGCTGCTGGCCAACTACGCCGGCTTCTACAGCCTGTGCACCGAGCTCGGCCTGGACCCGGGCCAGATCGGCAAGTTCCTGCAGGGCTACGACACCAAGATCATGGAAACCGACCGCGAGCTGTGGCGCCTGACCACCGCCGCCCGCGCGGCCGGCCTGGAATCGGTGTTCGCGGGCAACGACGCCGGCCAGCTCCGCTCCGCCCTGGCCGTCCACGGCGGCAGCGCCAGCACCTGGCTGACCACCTTCGATGACTTCCTCCAGGTCTACGGCTGGCGCACCGAAGGCTCCTGTGACATCGCCCTGCCCAGCTGGAACGAGGACCCCACCCCCGCCCTGGGCATGATCAAGTCGTTCCTGCAGAAAGACACCGTGCACGACTTCGAGAAGGCCCGCGCCGCCGCCGTCGAGGAACGCGAGGCCGCC
>JAICWX010000273.1 GCA_025934635.1 Streptosporangiaceae bacterium
CCGTCCAGGGCCTCGCGGATGATGTCGGCGTGGCCGGCGTGCTGCGCGGTCTCCCCGACGATGTGCACGAACACCCGGCGGGCCGAACGCCGGCCGTCCGGCGGGAACCAGGGCGCCTTCGGCAGCGGGTGCGAGATGCTCAGGTCGGGAAGGGTGGCTACAACCTCGTCGGTCCGGGCCGCCACCTTGGCGTAATCCTCCAGCACCCCCGTCAGCGTCTCCTCCGGCAGCAGCGTGAACTGATTCGCCCACTGGGCCATGACCTCCTCGGACATGGTGGTGTAGTCGCCCATCGACGACGGCCCCTCCAGGACGAAGTCCACCCAGCCCGACTCGATGGCCGAGACGTGCTTGATCAGGCCGCCCAGGGTCAGCTCGCTCACGGTGGTGCGCTGCCGGGCCTGCTCGTCGGTCAGGTCCCGCACCGTGTGGCGCAGGAAGTGCCGGTGGGTGCCCAGCGCCTCCAGCAGGTCGGCGCGCTCGCTGTCGATCGGGGTGCTCGTCATGGTTCTCGCCTCTCGTTGTTCGGTATAAGTCCACGCTACGAGGTATTCAGGTCAGTTTCTGGCCTGAATAAGGCGACAATGAAAACATGGCTGATACCAGTTCCCGGACCCTGCGGCTGCTGTCCCTGCTGCAGGGCCGCCGGTACTGGCCGGGCGCCGAGCTGGCCGAGCGGCTGCAGGTGTCGGCGCGGACCCTGCGCCGGGACGTCGACCGGCTGCGCGAGCTCGGCTACCCGATCCAGGCCCAGCGCGGGGTGGACGGCGGGTACCAGCTGGCCGCGGGCACGGCGCTGCCGCCGCTGGTGGTCGACGACGAGGAGGCCGTCGCCCTGGCCGTCGGCCTGCAGCTGGCCGCCCAGGGCACCGAAGGCACCGCCGAGGCGTCGATGCGCGCACTGACCAAGGTGATCCAGGTGATGCCCGCCCGGCTGCGCCGCCGGGTCGAGGCGCTGACCGCGGCCACGGTGTCCGCGACCTGGGGGAGCACCGCGCAAACGACCGTGGATCCGGCCATCCTCACCACGACCGCGATGGCCTGCCGTGACACCGAACGGCTGCGCTTCTCCTACACCGCCGCCAGCGGCGAGCAGACCGACCGGCACGTGGAGCCCTACCGCCTGGTCCTGCTCGGCCGCCGCTGGTACCTGGTCAGCTACGACCTGACCCGGCAGGACTGGCGCAGCTTCCGGCTGGACCGGCTGGCCGAGCCGCGCGGCACCGGCGCCCGGTTCCGGCCGCGCGAGCTGCCCGCGGCCGACGCCGCCGCCTTCGTCCAGGCCGGCATCGGCAGCTATGCCGCCGTCTACGAGGTGGAGGCCCTCGTCGACGCCCCGGCCGCGACCGTCCGCGAGCGGTACGGCCGGTGGGCCACCGTGGAAGAGGTCACGCCGGCCCGCAGCCGGATCCGGATGACCGTCGACCAGCTGGACTGGCCGATGCTGCTGCTGGGCGCGCTAGGCGCGGAGTTCGAGGTCGTTACCCCGCCCGAGCTGCTCGACCGGGTCCGCGACTGGGGCCGCCGCTTCCGCCAGGCGGATCTGACGGCGGGCGGTGGCTGACCGGGCCTGGCGGCCTGCGTGCGGCCGGGGAACGGACGGATAGTCGCGCCGCTCCTGGACATCGAGGAAGTCCCTGAAGCCCTTGAAGGCCTCCTGGTCCTCGTCTTTCAGGCAGCTGAAGTCGGGGTCGTTGAAGATCCAGTCCCAGGGCCGCTCCATCTCGCACTGGGGGTCGCAGACGGTGAACCACAGGCTGCTGACGACCCGGTCCGTCAGGTCCCGCAGTGCCTCCTGATCGGCGCCCTCGGCCCGGACGGCCTGCGCGACCGCCGCGTAGGCGCAGGCCAGGTTGTAGCCGGCCTGCCACGACCGGGTGCTGTCCGGCCGGTACCAGTGGCGGGTACGCAAGGTCCTGGTCACCGGCGGGGCCGGGTACGTCAGCTTGTCCGTCCCCTCAATTCCCAGTTCCCGGGCGAGGACCGCGCCGTCACCGGTGATGGCGGCCGCGATCCGCAGGATCGTCCGGGCCCGGGGTGGCCGGCCGCTGACCGGGCGGCCCAGCTTGCGGTTGACGTACTTCCGGCGCACGGCTACCAGCAGCAGCGCGGCGCCGACGCCGTCGTGGAAGGCCTGCCGGTACGGCTGCCGCCAGTACGGCTTGAGGACCCCGCGCTCGTCCCGGCGCCAGCACGAGCGCCACAGGACATTCGGCAGCGACAGGTACCGCCGGATGTCGTGCAGCTCGTCCCGGGCGGCATCCAGCAGCTCGGCCTGCAGCGGCAGCGGCAGTTCGACCTCGTCCTTCCCGGCCAGGCCGGGGGCCCGCAGGCGAGCCGGGACCACGCCGCACCGGTACAGGACCTCGAGGGCATCGTCGAGCGCGGATACTTCAGCCGCGCAGATCGTCCGGCCCGGCTGCGCGAGCATCTCGAGCGACATGGCGAGCCGGTACCGGCCCCGGTAGAAGCCCGGATACTGCTCCCGGTTGATCGCGTGGATGAGCAGCGCCTCGACGTGCTCGCCGGTGAGATCGTAGAGCTGCGCCAGCTCGTAGCGGGTCACGCCGGCGCACTGGGTTCCGTGCGCCACCCCCTCCAGGATCTGGATCTGCCGGTTCCGGGCGTCAATGACCCGGTTCATGGATTCCGGGTAGTCGCGGACCTGCCGGGCGATCAGCAGGGCCGCCAGGTCGCGGCCGTCCGCCGCGCTGGTGCACCACGGCGGTGCCGTCCGGTCCTCGGCGAAGATGGACCGCGCGACGTAGCCGGCCACCACCGAGGCGGCATGGTCGATGCAGCAGGCGGTCAGCGTCTTGGTCGCGATGCTCAGCCCGGTCCGCGGGTCGTCGAGGTCGACCGTGACCCGGGCGGCCTCGCCCCCGGTGGCGGCGTCGGACCCGGGGCAGTCGGCCGGGGCCTGCTCCACCCAGACCTGGACCCGGAGCCGCCGCGGGCCCGGCCACAGCATCCCGAAGAAGTTGATGATGGCTCCGGCCAGCCCGCCGGCCGCGAACCCGCTGGTCTCGGCGATGGACGCCAGTCCGCCTGCCCGGCTGCCGCCGGGCAGGATGGCCGGGGCGCGCACCTGCACCGCGGGCAGCCGGAACTTGAGCTCGGCCGAGAGCCGTTCCTTGTCCGCGACGGCGTCCTGGCCGGCCGCCTCGCCCGGCTTGGCGTCCGGCCGGCTGCCGGTCAGCGCCGAGGTATCCAGGCTGCGCGCCTGGTTGTGCAGGGCCCACGCCTCGAGCTGCCGGTATCCGATGACGAGCAGGACGGCGATGACGATCCAGCCGGCCTGTCCCGGCACGGCACGGAAAAACGCGACCCCGAGGGCGTCGGCCCCCCGGGCGAACGCACCGGCCAGGCCGCCCGCCGTCGTCGCGGGCTGCGTCAGGCCGTACCAGGTGATGTAGACCGCCACGGCCAGCCCGGCACCGGCCGTGAAGGCCCGGAGCGTGCGCAGGCTGAAGTGGTAGCCAACCAGGCCCAGCGCCAGGGTCATCAGGAGAAATGCCGCCCATACCAGCCACGTGCTCATACTCCTCAGAGGGCGGAACTGGCCATCCGGATACGCCAGATCTGTGTTACCTGGCCTCATCGGTGAACAAGGCGATGGACGCGGTGAAGGTGTGCAGGAAGTTCTGCCCGCCGACCGGCCCGAGTTCCCCGCCGCAGAAGAACCCCGCCACCGGCAGCTGGCCCAGCAGCTCGGCCAGCAGCCCGGCGTCGTGGTCGGGCTGGCCGAACATGTGCGAGCCGCGGCCGGTGCAGGTGAACAGCAAGGCCCCCGCGGGCGGGCGGGCGCCCGCCTCCCGCTCCAGGACCCGTCGAAGATCATCATCAGCCGAACGGGCATCCCGCACGTGGAACTGCACGGTCTGCCCGATCTCGACCTCGCCCGCCACGGCCATCGCCCCCGACGTCGGATCGGCGCCGACAATGCCGCGGACCAGGAAGTCGCCCTGCCGGGCCTCGGCCTGGTACTCGTCGATGACCAGTCCCAGGTGCGGCCCCTGGGACAGCAGTTCCTGCTCCAGGGCGGGCAGCGTGGCGGCCAGTTCGCGCAGCCGCGCCAGCGGCGGGCGGCCGCCGAGCTCGAAGATCAGGCTGCCGTCGGCCCGGGTGACCGTGTACGGGTCGCCGACCGGGCGGCAGCCCTGCGCCACCAGGGGCCGGACCGCGGCTCCGGGCAGGTGGGCGCCGACGGCGCCGGCGGTGAGCACCTTGTCGTCGCGGAACAGCAGGCTGCGCCGCTGCGCCATCCCGCCGCTGGCCATCCCGCCCATGACCATCGCGCCGGGCACGTTCTGGTTCAGGTGGGCCATCAGGTCCGCGGCCGGGAACGTGTACGGGTCGCAGATCATCAGGTGCGCGCCGGCCGGATCCGGGCCGAACCGGTAGCCGCCGAACGCGCCGCCGCCCGTGGTCGGCACGAACTCCATCGCGAACGTCTCGACCGGCCCGAGGCCGGCCGCCAGCCACAGCGAGACGGCGGGCCCGGACTCGACCTCGCGCGCCCCGCCGGCCACCGCCGACGCCACGCAGCCGATCAGCGGCGCGCCGCCGGTCAGCTCGGCTACCGTCGTGACCAGTTCGGCGGCCGAGCCGGAGAAATGGGGCGAGGCGAACAGCACCGCGAACGCGGGGGACAGGCCGCCGAGCGGCGCCCGGGCCTCATCGACCGCGCGGCGCGCCGCCTGGCGGGCGTCCGCGGTCAGGACCAGCGCTCCGCCCGCCTTCATCTGGCCGCCTTCACCCGCCCAGGTTAACCCGGTCCGGTGAACAGCGGTGAGCGCATGGTGTGCATCCCCGCGACCAGGCACGTTTTCGTTACCCTAGTTCCCGGCCGGAGCGGCTTCCGCGAGCTAAGTTGAACCCCATGAGCAAGCCCGGCACCACCCGGCCCGGCCCCGGACGCCGCCGCCTGCGGTATCTCGGCGCGGCCGTCGGCGCGGCCGCCCTGCTGGCCGTGCCGGCCTGCTCCGGCGGACCGCACTTCGGCCAGCCCGCGGCTACCGAGGTCGCGCCGGCCAGCGACACCAGCCCGGCCAGCCGGGCGGCGAGCACCCCCGCCGGGACGCCCACCGATGGCCTGGCCGGAATGCTGGCCGACAGCCTGGCCGGGACGCTGACGACCCGCCCGGACGCGGCGCCGGCGGCCACCCCGGCCGCATCCAGCCAGACCGGGGCGGCGGTCACCCTCACGGCCGTCGGCGACACGATGCTCGGCAGCATGCCGGACCTGCCGCCCGACCCGGCCGGGTACCTCGACCCGGTGGAGCCGGTGCTCCGTCACGGCGGCCAGGTCGTCTTCGCCAACCTGGAGGGCACGCTCACCACCGCGACGTCCGGCAAGTGCGGCAGCGGGAGCCAGCCGCACCCGAACTGCTTCGCGTTCCGCGACCCGCCGTCCTACGCGCACTACCTCAAGGCGGCCGGGTTCACCGTGCTGAACGACGCCAACAACCACTCCTTCGACTTCGGCTCCGCGGGCCAGGCCCAGACGGTGCGCTCCATCCACGCGGCCGGCCTGGCCCAGACCGGGCTGCCGGGCGAGATCACCCGGGTCAAGGCGGGCGGGACCACGGTCGCGCTGGTGGCGTTCGCGCCGTACCCCTACACCGCGAACCTGCTCGACCGGCCCGCCGCCCGCGCGCTCATCCAGCGCGCCAGGTCCGAAGCGCAGCTGGTGGTGGTGTACATGCACGCCGGCGCCGAGGGCGCCAGCGCCGACCACGTGACCGGCCGGGAAGAGGTCTACCTGGGCGAGGACCGCGGCAACCCGGAGGCGTTCGCGCACCTGGCGATCGACGCCGGCGCCAGCCTGGTCATCGCGAGCGGCCCGCACGTCGTGCGCGGCCTGCAGTTCTACAAGGGCCACCTGATCGCCTACAGCCTCGGCAACTTCGCCGGCTACGGCAACTTCTCGGTGCACGGCACCATGACGATGAGCGCGATCCTGCGGGTGAGGCTGTCCGCGTCCGGCCGCTTCGAGCAGGGCCGCCTGTACTCGCTCGCGCTCTCCAGCCAGGGCCGTCCCTCCCTCGGCGGCGGCGCGGCGGCCTTCATGGGCCAGTTGTCCGCAGCCGACTTCGGTCACACCGCCGCCCGCATCGGGTCCTCCGGCACCATCAGCCCGCCGCGCTGACCCCGGCCCGTTTTCTCCCGTCCGCCGCTTTCTCCATCCCGTCGCCACCGGCCGTGCACACGGCCTGCATCCGCGCGCGATCCCCTGAGCGGGAGGAGGAACGTCCGTCATGGCTAAGGCTCTTCTCGGCCACGTCCGCGGGCCGGACCAGCGCCTGGCCGCCGAACTGCGCCGGCTCCGCCGGCGGGTTGGCGACCTGGAGGCCCAGCTCGCCCGGCTGGCCGAGCAACGCGACCCGGTACCCGGCGACACCCTGCCCGCCGGCACCGTAGTCGCGCGGCCCGGTCCCGCTACGCCGCCGGTCCCCCGGAAGCCGCCGGCGTAGCGGGTCCCGGCCGGACTGGCCGGTCCGTGATCAAAGGGCGTGCCGCATGCAGACGCGCGGCCACCGGTCCAGGCCGAGCGCGGCCTCGTGGGCACGGATCGCCCGCAGCCCCGGCGTGATCTCGGCGTCATCCATGACCCGGAACCCGCACCGTTCGTAATACGGCCCGTTCCACGGCACGTCCGCGAACGTCGTCAGGGTCAGCGCGGGCAGGCCGCCGGCCCGGGCCCGCTCCGCGGCGTGGTCGAGCAGCGCCCGGCCCAGGCCGCGGCGGGCACTGGCCGGATCGGTCGACAACTGCTCGACGTGCAGGCACCCGTCGAGCGGGACCGCCATCAGGAAAGAGGCGGGCGCATCATCCTCGTCGGCGGCGACCCACAGCAGGCCGGCCTGCTGGCTGGCGGTGAGCTCCTCCAGCGTCCGCGGGTCGAACTCGCCGATCTCGGGCATCCCGATGTCGCGGAAGATCTGCTGCGCGTCCCAGTCGAGCTCCCGGAGGCGGGGAATCTCGGCGGCGCGGGCATCCCGGATGAGCATTGCCCCATTGTTGCTCGCGGCCGGGTGGAGGGCGTGACAGGCGGCTCGTTAGGGATAAAAAATGGGCTGGCCGCCGGCCGGGAACCGGCGGCCAGCTCTCGCGGGTTTTCAGGCCCTGTTACTCGGTCAGGGCCTCTTCCGACACGGCCGTGCGCGGCAGCAGCAGCGACAGGACGCCGCACAGGGCGAACGCGCCCATCGCGTACGGCGCGGTGTGCACCATGGCCGCCTCGAACGAGTGCCCGTTCAGGTACCCGAAGAAGACCGTGCCGATCAGCGCCACGCCGAGCGCCCCGCCCAGCTGCTGGGCCGTGCTGAACAGGCCGGACGCGCCGCCCGCGACGTCGGCCGGGACCGCCGCCAGCACCACGTTGACCAGCGGGATGACCAGCAGGGACAGGCCCATGCCCGCCACCACCAGGCCGGGGACGACCGGCCACGGGTTGCCGTTCAGCCCGACGTGCGGGGCGGCCAGGGCCTCGCCGCCGATGCCCGCCACCATCAGCAGCGCGCCGGCCGCCAGGATGCGCCGGCCGTGCCGCTGGGCCAGCGGCACCGCCATCGGCGCGAGCACGAAGCTGCCCACGCTGAACGCGACCGCGGTCAGCCCGGCCTTCAGCGGCGAGAAGTGCTGGCCGGCCTGCAGCCACAGCGCGAAGGCCAGGAAGAAGCCCTGCATCCCGCCGAAGAAGGCCAGCTGCACGCCCAGGCCGGCGGCGAACGCGGGCACCTTGAACAGCCCGGCCCGCAGCAGCGGCGCGGTCTTACGGCCCGACTTCTTCGCCTCGATCAGGCCCAGCGCGACCAGCCCGGCCACCCCGGCCGCCATCAGCGGCCACACCCAGGCCGGCCAGCCGAGCTGACGGCCCTCGAGCAGCGGGTAGACGATCGCGACGAGCGAGCCGGCCAGCAGGACGGCGCCGGCCAGGTTCGGCCGGCGGGCGGCACGGTCCCTGGTCTCGGGCACGTAGCGAAGCCCGGCCAGCAGCGCCGCCGCCGATACCGGCAGGTTGACGAAGAACACCGAGCGCCAGCCCCAGCCGAACAGGTTCGCCTCGGTCAGCACCCCGCCCAGGAGCAGGCCCACCGCCGACGCGAAGCCGAGCGACGCCCCGTAGATGCCGAACGCCTTGCCCCGCTCGTTCCCGCTGAACATCACCCGGAACGTGGCCAGCACCTGCGGTGCCATCGCCGCGGCGGCGACCCCCTGGAAGATCCGGGCGGCGATCAGCTCGGCCCCGGTCCCGGCCAGCCCGGCGGCCAGGCTGGCCACTCCGAACAGCGCGGCGCCGGACAGGAACAGGCGCTTGCGGCCGAACAGGTCGCCGAAGTTCCCGGCGATGATCAGCGCCGCGGCGAAGGCCAGCATGTAGCCGGACACCACCCATTCCAGCTGGGTGGCGCTGGCATGCAGGTCATTGCGGATGGACGGGAGCGCCACGTTGACGATCGTCACGTCGATCATGTCCATGAGCGCCCCGGTGATCATGACGACCGCGGCGAGCCAGCGCCGGGGGTAACCGGCCTGAGTAGCTTGCCCGTCGGCGATAGCTGTGTGCGTAGCCATCTCGACTCCCCTCTACGGATCTCGAACTGCGTTTAACTCTCGAACGATGTTCTATCACTCGATCGTTGGTCTAGTCAAACACTGTTCGATAACTGGTACAGTGTTTGACGTAACCGCAGGAGGCGCTGATGGCAGAAGCCGAGATCCCGCCGCCGCCGTGGCAGCGGCTGCCCGAGCGGGGCGCCCGGAAGCGGCGCGAGCCGATCAGCCGGGATGCGATCGTGGCCGCCGCGGTCCGGCTGCTCGACCGCGAGGGCCTGGCCGCGCTGAGCATGCGGCGCCTTGGCGAGGAGCTTGGGGCCGGCGCCGCCTCGCTGTACTGGCACGTCGGCAGCAAGGACGGCCTGCTCGACCTGGTCCTGGACGAGCTCATCGGCGAGGTCGAGGTGCCCGCGCCCGACCCCGCGCACTGGCGGGAACAGCTGAAGGAGACGGCGAAGAGCCAGCGCCGGGTGAGCCTGCGGCACCCGTACCTGGTCCGCGTCTCGATCGGCCGGATCCCGATGGGGCCCAACGCGCTGCGCGTGACCGAGGGCACGCTCGCCATCCTGCGCGCGGGCGGGCTCTCGCCGCGCCTGGCGGTGCAGGGCTACCTGCTGCTCATCGACACGGTGAACGGCTTCACCCTGGACGAGACCGGGGTGGAGGACGGCGGCACCCCGCAGCTCCCCCCGGAGGAACTGCAGAAGGTCGCGGACATGGCCCGCGACTACATCGCCTCGCTGCCCGCCGAGAAGTTCCCCAACATGACCGAGCTGGCCGGCGAGTTCGCCTTCTCCGACCCCGACGAGCGCTTCGAGATGCTCATCGACATCTTCGTGGACGGACTGGCCCGCCGCGCGGCGGCCAGCTAGGCAGCGCTTCCCGCGGCCCCCTGTCACAATGGGCGGATGAAGAAGGCCACCGACGTCGCGCCGCGTTACCCCGGATCCTCCGGGTCGATCATGAGCATCGGCTCGTCCGGGTCGATCCTGTCGATCGGCTCCACCGGGTCGATCCTGTCGATCGGCTCCTCGGGGTCCATCTTGTCGATCGGGTCGGCGGGCTCGGTCCTGTCGATCGGCTCGTTCCTCAGCGCGGGTTCGGTGCTCTCGGCGGGCAGCGCCGGCTCGGTGCTGTCCGCCCTGTCCAGCGGCAGCGTCCTGGCCTGGCGCTCCCGGAACGCCAGGCGCGGTCGCCGCCCCGCCGAGCTGCCACGCCCCGCCGAGTGAGCCAGGTTCCCGTCGTCGACATCTCGGCGGACCCGGCGAAGGTCGGCGCGGAGCTGGACGAGATCGGCCGGACCACCGGCTTCTTCCAGGTCACCGGGCACGGCGTCGACGACGGCGTCGCCGACCCCGCCTGGACCATGGCGACCCGGTTCTTCGACCTGCCGCTCGCGGACAAGCTGGCCGTGGCCCGCCCCACACCGGACTACCCGTACGGCTACATCCCGCTGGCGGGGGAGTCGCTGAGCCAGTCCACGGCCGCCGCGGCCCCGCAGACCCCGCCGGACCTCAAGGAGGTCTTCAACATGGGGCCGCCGGGCCGCCCGGGGCGCGCGTTCGCCGATCCCGGCGAAGCCTGGTCCTATTCGCCGAACCTGTGGCCCGACGCCCTCCCCGGCCTGCGTCCCGCCTGGACGGCCTACTACGACGCCATGCGCGGCCTCGGCAACCGGCTGATGTCCCTGTTCGCCTGGGGCCTCGGCCTGCCGCCCGGCTTCTTCGCCGGGAAGACCGGCCACGGCCCGAACGCCCTGCGCGCCATCAACTACCCGGTCCCGGCGGACGCCCCGCGACCCGGCCAGCTGCGGGCCGGGCCGCACACCGACTACGGCACGCTCACCATCGTGCGCCAGGACGCGGTGGGCGGCCTGGAGGTGCTCGACGCGGCCGGTGCCTGGATTGAGGTCGAGCCCGTCCCCGGCGCGTTCGTCGTCAACCTCGGCGACCTGATGGCCCGCTGGACCAACGACCGGTGGCGGTCCACCCTGCACCGGGTCACCGACCCGCCCGGATCGGGTCAGGCCCGGCGCCAGAGCATGCCGTACTTCCAGAACGCCAACTGGTCCGCGCCGATCTCCTGCCTGCCGTCCTGCCTGGCCCCGGGGGAGCAGCCCCGCTACGAACCCGTCCTGGCCGGCCCGCACCTGATGGGCAAGTTCCACCGCTCCGTTGGCCTCTAGCGGATGACCCGGTGGCGAGACGACCTCGGGCACCCGGTCGAGCTGCCCGGCCCGGCCCGCCGGGTCGTCTCCTTGGTGCCGTCGCTGACCGAGGCGATCGCCGTTTCGGCCCCGGGCCTGCTGGTAGCGGCCACCGACTGGTGCACCCACCCGTCCGATCTGGCCGTGACCCGGGTCCGGGGAACCAAGAATCCCGAACGGGCGGCCATCATCGCCCTGGCCCCCGACCTCGTCATCGCGAACCAGGAGGAAAACCGCGAGCTCGACGTCACCCGGCTACGGGAAGCGGGCGTGGCGGTGTGGGTCACCGTCATCGAGTCGGTCCCGCAGGCGCTGGCCTCGATGCGGCGGCTGCTCACCGGACCGCTCGGCCTGGCCGTGCCGGGCTGGCTGACGGCGGCCGAGCGGGCCTGGGCCGGCCCAGGGGAGGGGTCCTGGGCCGGCGGCCCCGGGGGCGGGGCGGGGAGAGAAGCCCCCACCCCGCCGCGGGGGGCCGGGGGGTACCGGGTGATGGGGGGGGCGCCGACCACCATCCCGGGGACCCGCCATCTCGCCACCCCGACGGGGGGCGGGGGGGGGGGGCCGTACGCGGGCCGGGCGGCGGGGCCGCC
>JAICWX010000646.1 GCA_025934635.1 Streptosporangiaceae bacterium
CCCCCTCTAGCACTGAGCGCGCGATCTGGAGGGCTTCCCTTGGCCGTCCCTGCGCTGCGGCGTGCATGCTCGAATTCTGGAGCGTCAGAAGCTCGATGACCCTGTCGCCGGCGAGGCGCGCGAAATACAGCGACTCCTGATTCATCCTGCGGGCCAGCTCGTGCGCCTCGGAATCGTAGGCAAGCCAGCCGACAACTTCGGCTAGTTCGCCCGCGGCGGATTGCAGGTCACGCTCTAACGCTGGGTCATAAGTCCCCG
This sequence comes from Streptosporangiaceae bacterium, assembly GCA_025934635.1. Next base: position 259 of record JAICWX010000646.1, read on the forward strand.
CGCCAAGCTGGTCGTGAATAGCACGAAAGAATCTGGTCGACAACCGGACTAGGTCTGCGCCACCGAATCTGTTATCGAGTGCCACGATCTCTCGTATGTGACTTCGGATTGACTCAAGATATTCAGAGTCTCCGAACTCGGGCTTAGCAGGGTCAAGTGATGCGCTGAGCAGACCCCCGCCCGGCAGGTCGAAAGATTCCACGTAACTGGTCAGGTGCCAGCAATCGGATATGTGTGATTACGCAGCAGCAGGCATCCAGGGCCGGCCCTCGGTGAGCATGACGAGGGCGTCGAAGAACTGCAGGCCGTGCTTGGCGGCGGTTGACAGGTAGCTCCGGATGGCGCAGAACTGCCGGGCGCCGGTGAGGGTACGCAGGCAGCCGGATACTTTCTGTTTCAGCTTGGCCATGCGGATGTCGCGCTCGGATCCGTTGTTGTCAGGTGGTGTCCGCCAGCTGGTGGTGAACCGGAGGTAGTCGTCCTGGCGGTCGAGCAGGCGGCGGGCCAGGGCGTTGTGTTTTTTCATCAGCGGGCCGGAGCGGGCCGCTGTCTGCCGCGCGCCGAGCAGGGCCGCGGAGCGGTAGCGGTGGACCTGCACCGCCAGCGCGGCCGGGTCCGCGGTCTCGCGGCCTGCGGTGATCGCCTTGCCGGCCAGCGCCTGCATCGCGGTGAGCGCCTCGGCGGCCTGGCCAGCCCAGCACCATCGGCCAGCAGGCGCGCTGTCAATGACGGCCTGCAGTTCCCGCAGGGCATGCGCACAGCAAAGCTGGTGCTCAGGGCCGCTGTAGGTGTCATACGGGGCCCAGGCGTCGTGAACGGCGACCCCGGCGAAGGACGGCAGGATCCCCATCGCCTCCATCGCCTGCCTCCCGCGCCGGGGATGCACCATGAGCAGCGTGTACCGGCCGGTCCGGGCGCAGTGCACCCAGTGCAGCCGGCCCGCCACCCGGAACCCGGTCTCATCGAACCCGGCGACGTCGCTGGCGGTGATGTTCCCCCGGACCCGCTCCAGGAACCCGTCCAGCTTCCCGGCCGCCCGCGCGGTGAGCGCCGCGACCGTCCCGTCCGACAGCGGGACGCCGAACAGCTCGCCCAGCGCGTGCGCGGTCCGCTTCTTCGACAGGAACTGGCCGATGTACAGGTAAATGATGACCGCTGCGACCCGCGGGCCGTACTGCACCGGCGCGTCCGCCCCCGCCGGCGCCACACCCCTGGTGCGCTGCCCGCAGCCGCACTCCCGCTCGATCAGCTGATGCTCAGTCACCTGCACCTTTACCGGCGGCAGGTCAAAGACCTGGCGGCGCTCGACCCCGGTGACCGGCCGGCCCGCCAGGCCCGCCCCGCACCCGCCGCAGCACGCCGGCTCATGCCGTTCCTCCCGGTCCGGCCTCGCGACCTGCGCCAGCGTCTGGCCCGGGTGCCCGTCCTGCCCGCCCGGCTTACGCCCGGTCTTCTTACGCAGCGACCTCGGCGCCGGCTTACCCAGACCCTCGCTGGACGGCGGCCTCGAGGAATTCCGCGGGCTCTGCCGCAGCCGCGACTCAAGCTCACCGATCCGGTCCTGCGCCCGGCCCAGCTCCACGTGCGCCTGCTCCAGCGCAGCCTGCGCCGCCGCCAGCTCATCGCGCAGCGACACCACTAACCCGGCCAGCACCTCATACGACGGCGGCTCCTGATCAGCGGGCACACCCGGACACTACGGGCCAAGATCGCCCACTGCCAGCACTATCGCCTCATCGGCGTGCCGGCCCAAACCCGGAACGGCGATAACTCGGCCAATAAGACCTGACCAGTTACG
>JAICWX010000570.1 GCA_025934635.1 Streptosporangiaceae bacterium
AGGGCCTGTCCCGCGCGGTGCAGACGATCTTCAAGCGGCTCTTCGACGACGGGCTCATCTACCGGGCCGAGCGGATCATCAACTGGTGCCCGCGCTGCCTGACCGCGCTGTCCGACATCGAGGTCGACCACAGCGACGACGACGGCGAGCTCGTCTCGATCCGCTACGGCGACGGCGACGACTCGATCGTGGTCGCCACCACCCGGGCCGAGACCATGCTCGGCGACACCGCGGTGGCGGTGCATCCCGATGACGCGCGGTACACCCACCTGGTCGGCCGGACCGTGGAGCTGCCGCTGACCGGCCGCCGCATCCCGATCGTGGCCGACGAGCACGTCGACCCGGCGTTCGGTACCGGCGCGGTCAAGGTCACCCCGGCGCACGACCCGAACGACTTCGAGATCGGCCGCCGCCACGACCTGCCCGGCATCGCCATCCTGGACGAGCATGGCGTGGTCACCGCGCACGGCCCGTTCCAGGGCCTGGACCGGTTCGAGGCCCGGCCCGCGGTGGTCGCCGCACTGCGTGAGGACGGCCGGATCGTCGCCGAGAAGCGCCCGTACGTGCACTCGGTCGGGCACTGCAGCCGGTGCGGCACCACGGTCGAGCCGCGCCAGTCGCTGCAGTGGTTCGTCCGCGTCGGCCCGCTCGCCAAGGCGGCCGGCGACGCCGTCCGGGACGGCCGCGTCCGGCTGCATCCGCCGGAGATGAATGCCAGGTTCTTCGGCTGGGTCGACGACATGCACGACTGGTGCATCAGCCGCCAGCTGTGGTGGGGTCACCGGATCCCGGTCTACTACGGACCTAACGACGAGGTGGTCTGCGTCGGTCCTGACGAGCAGCCCCCGGCAGGCTGGCGCCAGGATTCCGACGTGCTCGACACCTGGTTCTCCTCGGCGCTGTGGCCGTTCTCGACCCTGGGCTGGCCGGAGAACACGGCCGACCTGCGCACCTTCTACCCGACCAGCGTGCTGGTCACCGGCTACGACATCCTGTTCTTCTGGGTCGCCCGGATGATGATGTTCGGCCTGTACGCGATGCGCGGGCAGGCCCCCGCCGACGCGGTGCCATTCCGGGTGGTGGGACTGCACGGGCTGGTCCGGGACCAGTTCGGCAAGAAGATGTCGAAGTCGCGCGGGAACACCGTCGACCCGCTGGACTGGGTGGACCGGTTCGGCGCCGACGCCACCAGGTTCACCCTGGCCCGCGGGGCCACCCCCGGCGGCGACATCGCCATCAGCGAGGAGTGGGCCGCGGGCTCCCGCAACTTCTGCAACAAGCTCTGGAACGCGGTCCGGTTCGCCCTGCTGAACGGCGCCCGCCGGCCGGACGCCACGCTCGATCCGGCCGCGCTCTCGGTGCCGGACCGGTGGATCTTGTCCCGGCTGTCGGCGGTGATCGCCGAGACGGACCAGCTGTTCGAGGCGTTCGAGTTCGCCAAGATCTGCGACACGCTGTACCACTTCGCCTGGGACGAGGTCTGCGACTGGTACCTGGAGCTGGCCAAGGTCCCGCTGGCTTCGGGTGACGGGGCCGCGGCCCAGACCACGCGGCAGGTGCTCGGCCTGGTGCTCGACCAGCTGCTGCGGCTGCTGCACCCGGTCATGCCGTTCGTCACCGAGGAGCTGTGGACCGCGCTGACCGGCGAGGAGTCGGTCATGGTGGCGGCCTGGCCGGCGTTCTCCCTGACCGACGCCGGCGCCGAGGCGGAGATCTCCTCGGTGATGCGGCTGGTGACCGAGATCCGCCGGTTCCGCTCGGACCAGGGCCTGCGTCCGGGCCAGCGGGTGGCGGCCCGGCTGGCCGGCATCGAGCGCACGGCGCTGGCCGGGCACGAGGAGCAGATCCGGTCGCTGCTGCGGCTCGGCCCGCCCGCCGACGGCTTTACCCCGTCGGCGTCCATCGAGGTCGAGGGCATCACGGCCGAGCTCGACGTGGCCGGGGTCATCGACGTGGCGGCCGAGCGGCGGCGGATGGAGAAGGACCTCGCCGCGGCCCGGGCCGAGGCCGGGCAGGCGGAACGCAAGCTGGCCAACTCCGACTTCACCGCCCGCGCCCCCGCCGCCATCGTCGATAAGACCCGCCAGCGCCTCGAGACCGCCCAGGCCGACATCGCCCGCCTGGAGCAGCGCCTCGCCTCGATCTGACGCCCCGCGGGCTGGCCAGTAGGCTGGCAACGTGGATATTGATACGCGGATGCTGGAGGTCGAGCGGGAGATCATCTCGCGGCGGCCCGAGCATTCCGTTGACCTTGCCCTGGACCGGATGGCCGAACTGGTCGGGTTGCTCGGCGACCCGCAGCGCGCGTGCCCGGTTATCCACATCACCGGGACCAACGGCAAGACGTCGACCGCGCGGATGACCGACGCCCTGCTGCGCAGCCGCGGCCTGCGGACGGGCCGGTTCACCAGCCCGCACCTGGTCTCGATCAGGGAGCGGATCGTGGTGGACGGCGCCCCGGTCCCGGCCGAGCGGTTCGTCGAGGCCTACGAGGAGATCAAGCCGTACGTCGACCTGGTGGACGAGCGCCACCCGGCCGCGATGTCCTTCTTCGAGGTGCTCACCGGGATGGCCTTCGCCATCTTCGCCGACACCCCCGTCGACGTGGTCGTCCTCGAGGTCGGCGTGGGCGGCAGGCTGGACTGCACCAACGTCGCCGACGGGGTGGTGGCGGTCATCACCCCGATCTCGATCGACCACACCAGGCTGCTCGGCAGCACGGTCGAGGAGATCGCGGCGGAGAAAGCCGGCATCATCAAGCCGGGCGCGACCGCGATCCTGGCCCAGCAGCCGGTGGCCGCCGCCGAAGTGCTGCTGCGGCGCTCGGTCGAGGTGGGCGCCACGGTGGCGCGGGAGGGCGTGGAGTTCGGGGTGCTGAGCCGCGAGCAGGCGCTCGGCGGCCAGCAGCTGGCCCTGCGCGGGCTGCGCGGTACCTACGAGGACGTCTTCCTGCCGCTGTTCGGGGAATACCAGGCGGGCAACGCGGCCTGTGCGCTGGCGGCCGTGGAGGCGTTCGCCGGCGTGTCCGGCGAGGACGTCAACGGCCAGGCCGGCCTCGACCCCAACCTGGTACGGGAGGCGTTCGCGAATGTCACCTCGCCCGGCCGGCTCGAGATCATCAGGCGCAGCCCCACCATCATCATCGATGCCGCGCACAATCCGGCCGGGATGGCCGCGACCGTGGCCGGACTGCAGGAATCGTTCACCTTCGGCCACCTGACCGGCGTCTTCGCGGCCAGCGGGGACAAGGATGTGGCCGGCATACTCGCCGAGCTCGAGCCGGCCCTCGACGAGATCGTGGTGACCAGGAATTCCTCCGATCGGTCGATGGCCCCCGGCGAGACGGCCGCACTGGCCGCCGAGATCTTCGGCGAGGACCGGGTCACCGAGGCCGCCCGGCTCGATGACGCGATCGAGGCCGCCGTCGCCCTCGCCGACGAAGCCGACGAGGGCGACGGCGAGACCGGCCCGGGCCGCAGCGGCGGGCAGGTCCCGGGATCCGGCCTCCCCGCGGGCGACGCGCGCCGGCTGCGCGGCCCGTCGGGCGGGCGGTTGCCGTCCGAGCGGGCGGC
>JAICWX010000431.1 GCA_025934635.1 Streptosporangiaceae bacterium
ACGCCGAGCTCGCGCTGGACCGCGATGACGATGCCGCCCTTGGCCGTGCCGTCCAGCTTGGTCAGGACGATGCCGGTGACGTCGACCACCTCGGCGAACACCCGCGCCTGGCGCAGGCCGTTCTGGCCGGTGGTGGCGTCGAGCACCAGCAGCACCTCGTCGACCGTGGCCTTCTTCTCCACCACCCGCTTGACCTTGCCGAGCTCGTCCATCAGCCCGACCTTGGTGTGCAGCCGGCCGGCGGTGTCGATCACGACCACGTCGACCCCGGTCTCGATGCCCTCGGTGACGGCCTCGAACGCCACGCTGGCCGGGTCGGCGCCGTCCCGGTCGGCCCGCACCGTCTCGGCACCGACCCGCTGTCCCCACGTCTGGAGCTGGTCGGCCGCCGCCGCGCGGAACGTGTCGGCCGCGCCGAGCAGCACCGTGTGCCCGTCGCCGATCAGCGACCGCGCGAGCTTCCCGCAGGTGGTGGTCTTGCCGGTGCCGTTCACGCCGACCATGAGGACCACCGCGGGCTGGCCGCCGTGCGGCGCGGTCTGCAGCGACCGGTCGGTGTCCTCGCCGAGCTGGGTGAGCAGCTCGGCCCGGAGCAGCCCGCGGACGTCGTCCGGGGTCCGGGTGCCGAGCACCTTGACCTTGGTGCGCAGGTCGTCGGTCATCACCCGGGAGACCGCCACGCCCACGTCGGCGGTGATCAGCGCTTCTTCGATCTCATCCCAGGTGTCGTCGTCGAGCCGGTCCCGGGACAGCAGGCTCAGCAGCACCGAGCCCATCGAGCTCTGCGACCGGGCCAGCCGGGCACGCAGCCGCACCAGGCGCCCGGCCGACGGCGGCGGGCGCTCGACCTCGAGGACGCCCGTCGCGGCGGCGGGCGTGTCCGGCACGGCCGTGGTCTCGGCCGTCGCGGCCTCGCCGCTGTCCGCCGACGTGGCGGAGGCCGGCCGGGTGACCGGGGTCTGGGCAGGCGGCGGCGCCACGGTCCGTCCCCGGCGCGGCCGCTGGAACAGCAGCCAGCCGCCGGTACCGAGGGCCAGGACAGCGATGACGATGATCAGGATTACGTATTCCATCAGGCCTCCAGTCTTCCAGACCCCGCGCGGTGCCCGCACCCCGCCGGCGGCTAGGCGCCAGACCGCTGAAGCACCGGGCCGGACGGGGCGGTACTGGTCACGGGGGTGGGGTGGGGCCGATCGGGTGGGCGCCGGCGCTGGTCAGGCCCCTCGCGGGGCCGCCGGGCACCTGGGCGATCACCGCGGCCGCCAGGCCCAGTGCCAGGACGACGAGGATGAGCACGACCGTCGCCCGGGACGGCGGCGGACCCGGATGGCCGGCCAGCCACCGGCGCGGGCCGGCTGACAGCACGCCGGGCGCCTAGGCGGGCTGGCGGGTGGCGAGCTGCTGGCTGATGACGGCGGAGACGCCGTCGCCGCGCATGGTGATGCCGTACAGGGCGTCCGCGCATTCCATCGTCCGGCGCTGGTGAGTGATGACGATGAGCTGCGAGCTCTCCCGCAGTTCCTCGAAGACCAGCAGCAGCCGCTGCAGGTTGGTGTCGTCCAGTGCGGCCTCGACCTCGTCGAGCACGTAGAACGGGGAGGGCCGGGCCTTGAAGATGGCGAACAGGTAGGCGATGGCGGTCAGCGACCGCTCCCCGCCGGACAGCAGGGACAGCCGCTTGACCTTCTTGCCGGGCGGCCGGGCCTCGATCTCGATGCCGGTGGCGAGCATGTCGTCCGGCTCGGTGAGCACCAGGTTGCCCTGGCCGCCGGGGAACAGGCGGCCGAAGAGGTGCTCGAACTCGCGCGCGGTGTCGGCGTAGGCCGAGGCGAACACCTCCTGCACCCGGTCGTCCACCTCCTTGACCACGGTCAGCAGGTCACGCCGGGTCTTGCGGAGGTCGTCGAGCTGGGTGGCCAGGAACGTGTGCCGTTCGGTCAGCGCCTCGTACTCCTCCAGGGCCAGCGGGTTGACCTTGCCCAGCCGGTCGAGCTGCTTGCTCGCCTCGGCCGCCCGGCGCTCGGCCGCGACCCGCTCGAAGCGCGACGGCGGCGCGTCCTCGTCGCCGATCACCGGGACGGGCACCTCGGGCCCGTACTCGGCCACCAGCGCGTCCTCCTCGACCCCGAACTCCTCCAGCGCGTGCTCGGCCAGCTGCGCCAGGCGCAGCCGGTGCTCGGCCCGGGCGATCTCGGTGCCGTGCGCGGTGTTGACCACCGTGTCCAGGTCGGCGGCCAGCTCGCGGACGCGGGCGCGGACCACCTTGAGCTCGGCCGCGCCGCTGGCGTTGGCCGCCTGCGCCTCGGCCCGGCGGGCGGCGGCCTGGTTCACCGACTGCTCGGCTGCCTCGACCGCGTAGCGCGCGCCGAGCGCGACCGCCCGGGCCACGGCGGCCTGGGTGACGCGGAGCCGGCGGCGCTCGGCCGCCCGCTGGCGGGTGGCGCGCTCGCCGGCCGCGGTGGCGGCCAGGGAGTCGGCCCGGCCGCTGATCGCCCGCAGCCGCTCCTCGGCCGTCCTGACCTCCAGCCTGGCCTCCATCTCGGCATTGCGGGCCGCGGTGCACCGCTCGGCCAGGTCCGCGCGGGCGTCGTCGTCCGGCGGCTCGTCCGGCTCGTCGGCCGAGGTTTCGGCTTCGGCCAGCTCCTGCCGGAGCTGCTCGAGCCGGGTCAGGTCCTTCTCGGCCGCCAGCCGGGCCGCGGTGATGGCGGTCTCGAGCCGGTCGGCCTCGTCCCGCGCGCCCCGGGCCGCGCCCGCGAGCCGGCCCAGCCGCCCGGAGACCTCCGCCGCGGCCGCGTCGGCCTCGGGCCGGCGGCCCAGCGCCTGCGCCACCGCCAGCCGGGCGCTCTCCTCGGCCTCGGCCGCCACGGCGAGCGCCTCGGCCGCGTCCTCGCACCGCTGCTCGGCCTCGGCCAGCCCGGCCGCGGCCTCGTCGGCCGCCGCGCGCAGCTCGAACAGGCTCTGCGGGCGGGCGCCGCCGCCCTGCGCCCAGTGCGCCCCGAGCAGGTCACCGTCCCGCGTCACGGCCCTCAGAGCAGGATTTTCCCGAACGAGCTGGGTGCCACGCCCCAGGTCATCGACCACCACGACGTCCCGGAGGAGCTCGGCGGCGGCCGCCGCGAACCCGTCCGGTGCCCGCACCAGTTCGACGGCGGGGACGGAGGTACCTGCTGGGACTGACGGGGCGCTCGGGGTTGCGGAGTCGGAGGTTGCGCTGTCGGCGGCGATGACCAGGGCGGCGCTGCCGGCGTCGGCGGCGCGCAGGGTGGCCAGGATGCCGGCCGCCGCGTCCAGGCCGGCCACCGCGACCGCCTCGGCGGCGGCGCCCAGGGCGGCGGCGATCGCTACCTCGTAGCCCTCGGCCACCCGCAGCCGGGCCGCGAACGAGCCGATCACGCCGGTGAACCGGGCCGGGTCGGCGAGGACGGCGGCCGAGGCGTCCACGCCGCGGCGCGCGGCTTCCGCCAGGGTCTCGGCCCGGGCCCGGCGGGCGGCCAGGTCACGAGCCGACTCGCGTTCGGCGGTGCGGAGAACCTTGGCCCGTTCGGTAACTTCGGTCAAGGCAGCGGCGGCCTGCTCGTGGGCGGCGGCCAGCTCGCTACGGTCCTCGTCGCCCCCGCCGGACAGCTCGCGGACGTCCTCGTACTCGTCCTGGGCGAGGGTGGCGCGCTCGCGCGCCTCGGCCGCGGAGACCTCGAGCCGGTCCATTTCCTCGCGGGCGGCCGCGCTGCGGCTGTCGGCCGCGCCGACCTGCTCGCGCAGCCGGGCCACCCGGCCCGCCCGGGCGGCGGCGGCCTTGGCGCCCTCGGCCAGCCGGCGCTCGGCCCGGGCCAGCTCGGCCTCGGCGGCGGAGCGCTCGGCGCCCGCGGCCGACAGCACCTGGCGGCCCGCGGCCAGCCGCTCGTTCAGGCCTTCTTCTTCCTCGCGCAGCTCATCGGCCTGGCGGTCGAGTTCGTCGGGGTCGCGGCCGGGGCGGTCCGGCTCGGCCGTCGCCTCGGTCAGCAGGGTGTGCCGCTGGGCGGCCAGGTGCTGGGTGGAGCGGAGCCGCTCGGTCAGCGAGGACAGCGCGAACCAGGTTTCCTGGGCCCGGGCCAGGATGGCCGAGGCCTGCTGGGCGGCCTGGTCGAGCTCGTTCTCGCGCGCCCGCGCCTGGCCGACCTCCTGCTCCAGGGCGGTGCGCCGGGCGAGCACGGCGGCCTCGTCGGCCTCGTCCCTGGCCAGGTCGGCGGCGAGCGTGACGTAGTCGTCGGCGAGCAGCCGCAGCCGGGCGTCGCGCAGCTCGGCCTGGATGACGGCGGCCTTCCTGGCCACCTCGGCCTGGCGGCCCAGCGGCTTGAGGCGGCGGCTCAGCTCGGCGGTGAGGTCGACCAGCCGGGTCAGGTTGGCCTGCATCGCCTCCAGCTTCCGCAGCGCCTTCTCCTTGCGCTTGCGGTGCTTGAGGACGCCGGCCGCCTCCTCGATCAGGGCGCGGCGGGCCTCGGGGCCGGCGTGCAGGATGTCGTCGAGCTGGCCCTGCCCGACGATCACGTGCATCTCGCGGCCCAGGCCCGAGTCGGACAGCAGGTCCTGGACGTCGAGCAGGCGGCAGCGGTCGCCGTTGATGGCGTACTCGCTCTGCCCCGACCGGAACATGAGGCGGCTGATCGTCACCTCGGTGTACTCGATCGGCAGGGCGCCGTCGGAGTTGTCGATGGTGAGCGTGACCTCGGCCCGGCCCAGGGGCGGCCGGGAGGTGGTGCCCGCGAAGACGACGTCGTCCATCTTGCCGCCGCGCAGCGACTTGGCGCCCTGCTCGCCCATGACCCAGGAGAGGGCGTCGACGACGTTGGATTTACCGGAACCGTTCGGCCCCACGACGCAGGTGATGCCGGGTTCGAGGCGCAGCGTGGTCGCGGAGGCGAAGGATTTGAAGCCGCGCAGGGTGAGGTTCTTCAGGTACACAGGCGCGCCCCTCCTCCCCTGGCTGGCTTCCCCGCACCCTACCGCCCGGCGCCGACATTCATGGCGAACTGCAGCTGACAGCGCGTGCCGCTTCCTGGGCAAGGCATGCCGAAATGACCGGAAGTCTTACGAGGACTTCCGGTTACCACGGCGTCAGGGCAGCGTTGACCGCGGCGGCGTGACCTGATCTCGCACTGATCGTGTTGATCGTGCGGTAAGCCCTTGGGCTTCGTGATCAGGGTAGGCCGCCGTCAACGTCCGCATGACCAAATGTCATATGACATATAACGGGCAGATATACAACGAAGAGGGGCGCCGCCAGTAGGCGCCCCTGGTTCGTTCTTTGTCGTTTTACCGCGTCCTGCCAGCGCCGTCGTTAGACGTACGCAGGCTCGCGGTCCGCCACCAACACGTCCTCGTGGCTACCCTCAACGGCGAGCGCGTCATTCTCTTCCTGAAGCCGTACAAGCTCGGCTTCGAGGTCACGTACTCGCTGCTGAAGGCGGCGCATCTCGGAAATCATGCGGGGATCGGGACCGCCGACGTGGCCGAATAGAGCCTTCGCCATTGTAAAAGGTCCTCCACGCTGAGTGACCAGAGTGGGCACATACTTAACACGCGCGGAATCGCGCGCGCAACCAACAGCAATCAGTGTCCCATCCATGCGTGGGCTGGTCAAGTTGAGCGGGCGCCAGATGCCGGTTATATGGCTTATCGGCCACAACAACCTGTTCCTCCGCAACGGTACTCACGGGGCGTGACGGGTCTGCTCGTTCGGTAGATAGCTACCTGGGCTTAGTGACACGACCTGGATGCGGAACGTGATCATGAGCGTATCGCGATCGCGTGCTCGGGGGCGCTGGCGGGGGTTGGACACCCGCTGTGGCCGGAGTTCGGGCTGCCGCGCCAGGGCATCTGGGCCCCCCGTTGCGCCCCGGGGTCCCGGCCGCCGCGCCGGAAGTCCGGGGCAATGGAGGATGCGTGACTCGTTGAAGCGAGGGGCGGCGGCTAGCTCGCGGCCTGCAGTTCTAGCCTGCAGTTCTAGCCTGCAGTTCTAGCCTGAGTTCCTAACCTGTTCCTAGCCTGAGTTCCTAGCCTGAGTTCCTAGCCTGAGTTCCTAGCCTCAGTACTCGCATCTGCACCACAGGCCCCGTCCGTACCTGTCTCGGCTCTCATCCCGCTCCTGGTAACGACATGGATGTTCCATCGATGTCGTGGGAGCGGCATTGATGCTCCATCGATGTCGTTAG
>JAICWX010000393.1 GCA_025934635.1 Streptosporangiaceae bacterium
CCCAGCTGGCGGCCGATCCGGCCGCCCGGGACATGGCCGCCTGGGCGGCCATGCGCCAGCTCACCCCGGCGGCGCTCTACGGCATCTCGCTCGGCCTCGGCCTCATCGCCGCGGTGTGGTTCGCCGAGCTGGCGGTGCGCTCCAAGCTGCTGGCCGTCGCCGCGCTGGCGGGCTCGTTCCTGTTCGCCCGGGTCGGCTCGCTGTCCGCCGCGACCAGCGCCGCAGGCCGGATCAAGGCCGCGACCGGCTGGCTCGGGACCGCCTGCGGGCTGCTCACCGAGCTCGGGATCTACGCGGCCCTCGCGGTCAGCGCCGGACTCAGCCCCGGTGTCACCCTCCGGGCCGGGGTGGCGGGCCTGGACGGCACCTTCGGCGGCGCGCTGCGGGACACCTTCGCGGGCACCTGGGGCGGCGCCGGGACGACCGGCGTGTGGCGGCTGGCCATCGCCGCCGCGCTGCTGCTCGGCGTCAGGAAACTGGCCAGCCTGGGCTACGAGTACACCGCCCGGGCCCCCGGCCGCCTGTTCCCCCGCTCGGTGCTGCGCCTGGGCGAGGAGAGCATCACCTTGCCGGCCGGCGAGCGGCTCGCGCTGATCGCGGTGACCGCGCTCTTGTTCGGGCCGCGGCTGACCTTCCTGCTCCTGCTGGCCTGGGGTGTGCTCGCGGCCGGGTACGTGCTGGCCGGGCAGATCACCCGGTCGCTGCTGGCCGGGCCCGCCGACGCGGCGGACCGGGCGGACGCGGAGGCCGGGGTCGCCTGGCCCGCGGGCGAAGGGCTGCCCGCCTACCGGGGCGACGGCGTGCTGGCCCGCTGGATCGGCTGCCTGGTCGACGGGCGGCTGCCGCCGCTGCCGCCGCTGCTGGCCGGCCTGCTGGTGACCGGCGTGCTGGCCGCGCTCGGGCTTGGCAACCTGCCCGGCATCTTGGTGCTGGTGCCGATCGAGGCGATGATGCTGGCCGCGATCGCTTCCCTGCACCCGCACGACGGGCCGCTGGACTGGCTGGTGCCGGCCCTGCTGCTGGCCGGCGAGGGCGTGTACCTGGCCGCCCTCGGCCTGCCCCGGCACGTGGCCCCCTGGCTGATCTTCGCGCTGCTGGCCGCGGTGCTGGCGCGCCACCTGGACCTGGCCGCGCGGGCCCGGGCCGGGCGGGGGATCCCGGCCGACAAGGCCGGCCTGGGCTGGGAGGGGCGGATGCTGCTGGCCGGCGCGGCCGGCCTGGCCGGCCTGGTGCCGCTCGCCTACGCCGTCCTCGCGGGCTATCTTTGGTTGCTATTCATCTGGGAGTTCCTCAGCGGATGGCTGGCCCCGGAAAACCCAGGCCCGACCGAGGGAGACGACGTTGATCGGGATGGTCCTCGCCGCAGGCGCTGGCCGGCGGCTGCGGCCCGATACCGACGGCCTGCCTAAGGCGCTGCTGCCGGTCGACGGCCCCGTCACCATCCTCGACATCGCCCTGCGCAACCTGGCCGCGGTCGGGCTGCGCGACGTCACCGTCGTGGTCGGCTACGCGGCCGGCGCGATCCGGGACCGGGTGCCCGCGCTGGAGGCCGAGCACGGCGTCCGGCTGAGGTTGGTCGACAACGACCGGGCCGAGGAGTGGAACAACGCCTACTCGCTCTGGCTGGCCCGCGAGCACTTCGCCCAGGGCGCGCTGCTGGTCAACGGCGACACGGTGCATCCCGTCGCGGTCGAGAAGACGCTACTCGCCGCGGCCGGGCAATCCGGCATCGTGCTGGCCGTGGACGACGTCAAGAAGCTGGCCGACGAGGAGATGAAGGTCCTCCTCGGCCCGGGCGGGAACCTGCTCCAGATCACCAAGCTGATGGACCCGACGCTGGCGCACGGCGAGTACATCGGGGCCACGCTCATCGCCCCGGCCTCCGGGCCGCGGCTCGCCGGCGCCCTCGAGCGGATCTGGCGCCGCGATCCCTCGCTGTACTACGAGGACGGCTACCAGGAACTCGTCGACCACGGCACCATCATCACGGTGGCGCCGATCGGCGAGGTCGAGTGGGTCGAGGTGGACAACCACGACGACCTGCGCCGGGCCCGCGAGATCGCGCCCCGGCTCCGGTGAACCGCAGTCGTTCACCGAACCCGCACCGTGCATAACCCGGTAGTCTCCCGTTCATGCAGCTGTCCCGCATCGTCACCGCGCCGCTCGTGGTGGACGTGCGTCCGGGCGCGGTCGCTGACCTCGGCGCGCTGCTGGCCGACCGGCGGATCGCCACCGCAGGCCGGGTCGCCGTCGCGGTCGGTCCCGGTCAGGGTGACAGCGTGCTCGCCGACCTGGACCTGGGCCCGGCCGAGGTGTTCCGGGTAGCGGACGGCACCGTCGACAGTGCGGTCGCCCTGGGCAAGCAGCTGCGGGCCAACGCCTACGAGGCGGTGGCGGGAATCGGCGGCGGCCGGACCATCGACGTGACCAAGTTCGCCGCGCACATGGCCGGCGTCCCGATGATCGCGGTGGCCACCAACCTGGCGCACGACGGAATCGCGTCCCCGACCAGCTCACTGGAGCACGAGTCAGGTAAGGGGTCATACGGAGTGGTCCCGCCGGTGGCGGTGATCGTGGACCTGGACCGGGTGCGCAACGGCCCGCCCCGTTTGGTCCGTTCTGGTATCGGGGACGTGGTGAACAACCTGTCGGCTATCGCGGACTGGGAACTGGCCGTGGCCGATCTGGGCGAGCCCGTCGACGGGCTCGCGGTCACGCTGGCCCGGACGGCCGCCCAGGCGGTGCTGCATCAGCCGGGCACGGTGGAAGACGACGCCTTCCTCACCGTGCTCGCCGAGTCGCTGATCTTGTCCGGGATAGCGATGACGGTGGCCGGCTCGAGCCGGCCAAGCAGCGGCGGTGACCACGAGATCCTGCACGCGATCGAGCAGCTGTACCCCGGCACGGCCAACCACGGCGAGCTGGCTGGCGTCGGCGCGCTGTTCTGCACCTACCTGCGCCGAGATGACCACCTGCTCGCGCTCACCTCGGCCTGCCTGGCCCGCCACGGGCTGCCGCGCACCCCGGCCGACCTGGGCCTGAGCCACGCCGAGTTCACCAAGGCGGTGCTGCACGCCCCGGCCACCCGGCCCGGCCGGTACACCGTCCTGGAACGGCTCGACCTCAACGAAAACCAGATCGCCGAACGGGTGGAGAGCTTCGCCGCCACCGTGGGGAGTGCCACGTGATGCCGGGTCCCACGCTGGCCGAGGTGCGCGCCAAGGGACAGCCGCCCGAGGTGCTGGCCCGGCTGAACGACGAGCACTGGTTCGGCCGGCTGTACATGCGCAAGCTGTCCCCGTTCGCCACCATCGTGTTCGCCCGCCTCGGCTGGTCGCCGAACGCGGTCACCGTCTGCTTCATGCTGTCCGGCGTGGCCGCCGGGGTGCTGGCCGCGGTGCCCGGCCTGCCCGCCGCCGCCGGCGTGTTCCTGCTCATCCAGCTGTACCTGCTGTTCGACTGCGCCGACGGCGAGCTGGCCCGGTACACCGGGCGGTTCTCGGCCGCCGGGGTGTACCTGGACCGGATGGGGCACTACATCGCGGAGGCGCTGCTGCTGGCCGGCCTCGGCATCCGCGCCCAGGGGCACTTCTCGCTGTCCGGCGGCTACGTGACCATGGGCCTGGCCGCGGCCATCTGCGCCACCTTGATCAAGGCCGAGACCGACACCGTGATCGTGGCCCGGGCCTCGTCCGGCCTGGACGGCAAGCATGACGACGAGGCCCTCGCGCCCCGGTCGCCGGGCCTGGCGCTGGCCCGGCGGCTGGCCTCGATGCTGCGGGTGCACCGGATCATCCAGGCGGTCGAGCTGTCCTGTCTTATCCTGATCGCCGCCATCGCCGACGCCATCGGCGGCGACCTGACCGCGACCCGCGTGCTGACCGTGGCCGCGCTGGTGGTGGGGGTGGCGATGACCGCCGCCCATCTCGTCGCCATCGTGGCGTCCCGGAGGCTCCGATGACCATGACCGACCAGCGCACCCTCACCTTGTCCTGCGTCATCCTCACGATGGGGAACCGCCCGGCCGAGGTCGTCCGGGCCATCGACAGCGTGCTGGCCCAGGATCTTCGAGGACTGGGCGGCCGCCCGGTCGAGCTGGTCGTGGTGGGCAACGGCGCCGAGGTGACCGGCCTGCCCGCCGGGGTGCGCGCCGTCTCGCTGCCGGAGAACCTCGGGGTGTCGGGCGGGCGCAACGCCGGGGTGGCCGCCTGCACCGGCGACGTGGTGCTGTTCCTGGACGACGACGGCTGGTACCCCGACCCCGGGCTGGCCGGTCACATCGCGGCCCGGTTCGCCGCTGACCCGGCCCTGGCCGTGCTGTCCATGCAGGTGGTCGACCCCGACGGCGGTCCCGGCGCGCGCTGGCACGTGCCCCGGCTGCGGGCCGGCGACCCGGAGCGGTCCTCGGTCGTGACCACGTTCCTCGGCGGCGCGTGCGCGATCAGGCGCTCGGCCTACACCGAGGCGGGCGGCCTGCCGGACCTGTTCTTCTTCGGGCACGAGGAGACCGACCTGGCCTGGCGGCTGATGGACCGCGGCTACCGGCTGGAGTACGACGCCACCGCCCGGATGAACCACCACTCGCTGCCGAACGCCCGGCACGATGAGTTCCGCCGCCGGGACGGGCGGAACCGGGTGCTGCTGGCCCGGCGCAACCTGCCCTGGCCGCTGGCGGCGGTCTACCTGGCCGACTGGATGGCGCTCACCGTGGCCCGCGAGCGCGGCCGCCGGGCCGCGCTGGCTCCCTGGTTCGCCGGCTTCGCCGAGGGCTGGCGGACCGACCCGGGCCCGCGCCGCCCGATCGCGCTGCGCACCGCCTGGCGGATGACCCGGGCGGGCCGCCCGCCCGTGATCTGAGTTTCTAGATCGACATCCCGCCGTCCACGGTGAGGGTCGCGCCGGTCACGAACGAGCTGTCGTCGCTGGCCAGGAAGAGCATGGCCCGGGCCACCTCGTCCGGGCGGGCATGCCGGGCCAGCGGGATGAGCCCCTCGAAGATCGAGGCGGCCCGGTCGCGCCCGGCGCCGGTCGCGGCGATTTCGATGCGGTGCTGGCCGCGGTGCCCTACTGCTGGTCCTGCGCATGTCCGGCGGCTACTTCGCGGTCGCCACCTTGGTCATCGCCGCGGTGTTCCAGATCGCGGCCACCCTGTCGCCCTCGGTCGGCGGCACCACCGGGGTGAGCGTCCCCGGGCTGGCGGGCTACGACCCGGTGCTGCGCGAGGCGCTGATCTACTGGGCCACGCTGGCCGTCGCGGTGCTCAGCGTGGCCGGGGTGTACCTGCTGGTGCGGCGGACGTTCGGGCTCGACGCCCGGGCGGTCGGCAGTGACCCGGTGGCCGCGGCGAGCGCCGGCGTCCGGGTCGGGCGCAGCCGTCGGCTGGCCTACCTGGTGGCGGCGGGCGGCGCGGGCGCGGTCGGGGCGCTGATCGCGCTGCAGACCCTCTACGTGGAGCCGACCTCGGTCTTCAACATCCAGTACAGCGTGTACATGCTGTTCATGGTGCTGGTCGGCGGGATGGGCACGATCGAGGGCCCGGTGCTCGGCGCGCTGGTGCTGTTCGGGCTGCAGGAGGCGCTGTCCTCGCAGGGCGCCTGGTACCTGGTCATCGTGGGCGGCCTGGCCGTGATCGCCACCCTGGTGGCCTCGCGCGGGCTGTGGGGCCTGGCCAGCGACCGGTTCGGCTGGTCTGCGCTACCGGTCGGCTACCGGGTGCGTCAGCCAGGTGGACGATAGCGATATCATCCGGACGGGTGACGCCTGCCCGGCCGGGGGGCGCGTACGATATGTCGTGTGGAGAGACGCGATACTCGCGTACTCGCGCCAACGACGGGGGTCGTCGGCGGCACCGGGGCATCTGAGCCCGAGGCCTGGCAGTCCGTAACTACCATGCCGGGGCTCTGGCTGATCGCCGGGCTGACCGCTTCTGCCCTGTTCGCCGGCGGAGTGACGCTATTCAGTACCGATCCGCGGCACCGCCTGTGGGGGCAGGCCGCCGTCTGCGGGTACGCGCTGGCCGCGTTCGCCGTCCTGGCCTGGCGTTCCCGCCCGGTCCGCGGCGTCAACCTCGCCCTGACCGCGGCGGTGGGCGGGGCCATCCTGTTCCCGCTGCTCTGGCTGATCGCGCACGGCTACGGGGAGCCCGAGGTCGGCGTGGTGGCCCAGTCGGCGCACGAGCTCATCCAGGACGGGACACCGTACCGCAGCGCGCAGGCGCTGGCCGGCACCACTGACCCGAACCAGTACAACCCGTACCTGCCCCTGATGGCGGTGTTCGGCGTGCCGCAGGCCCTGCTCGGCCACGGCGTGCTCACCGACCCCCGGGTCTGGTTCGGCATCGTGTTCATCGGGGTATTCGCGATGGCGCTGCGCGTCGCCGGGGCCCGCGACAGCGTCCGCTGGGCGCTGCTGCTGACGGCCTCCCCGATCATCGCGTTCGAGCTGTGCGTCGGCGGCACCGACGTGCCCATGGTCGCGTTCATGTGCCTCGGCTTCGCCCTGCTCTGGGGCTACCGGGAGAACACCACGCTGGCCGCCGGGGCGGCCCTCGGCATCGCGTCGGCGATGAAGGCCACCGCCTGGCCGGCCCTGGCGATAGCCTTCACCCTCCTCTACGTGCGTGACGGCAAGCGCATGGCCTGGCGTTTCCTCGGCGTCGCGCTGGCCGTGGTCGTGGTCATCGTGGGCCCGTTCGCCATCCTCAAGCCGGGCTCCCTGATCAAGAACACGATCCTGTTCCCGCTCGGGCTGGCCAGCGTGCACTCGCAGGCCGACAGCCCGCTGCTCGGCCACGTGCTCGCCTCCACCGGCGTCATCGGCCACACCATCGTGGTCATCCTGCTCGTCGGCTCCGGCCTGGCCATCGCGGCGTCTCTCTTCATCCGCCCGCCCCGCGACGTCCCGGCCGCGACCATCCGCCTGGTCCTGGGCCTGTCCATCATGTTCGTGCTGGCCCCCTCGACCCGGTTCGGCTACTTCATCTACCCGGCCGCCATGGTCCTGTGGCTCCTGGTCTCCCAGGCCGGCCGCCGATCCGCCGATCAGCTACCCTCCCCGGCCGACCACCGACCCGCCGGTCACCTAGCCTCCCCGGCCGACCACCGACC
>JAICWX010000406.1 GCA_025934635.1 Streptosporangiaceae bacterium
ATTTCGCCGTCGCGGAGCGGGCCCGGATCGCCCTGATGCTGGGGACGCCGATCCCGGCCTGGCCGGCCGGCAGCCGGGCCGGATACCGCTGGGGCATCGTGCCGCGCCGGCGGGTGTTCGCCGAGAAGGCGACCTGGGGCGAGATCGGCTATGCGCTGCTGCGGCTGCCGGTCAGCGCGGTCGCGATGACGGTCAGCCTGACCGTCTGGTCCGCGGCCCTGGTCCTGCTCACGCTGCCGCTGTACAACAAGTACCTGCCGAGCGGCGGCGCCCGGATCGGTGAGGTGGTGTTCACGGGCACGCCCACGATGGCGGCCTCGGCGGCGCTCGGGCTGGCCCTGCTGCTGATCTCGCCGCAACTGACCCGCGGCTTCGGCCGTCTGGACGCCAGCCTCTCCCGCGGGCTGCTCGGCCCGCCCAGCGACCTGGCCGCCCGGGTGACCGAGCTGGAGGACAGCCGGGAACGGGTGCTGGACGCGGCCGAGGCCGAGCGGCGCCGGATCGAGCGCGACCTGCACGACGGCGCCCAGCAGCGGCTGGTCGCGGTGGCGATGGAGCTCGGCCGGGCCAAGGCCAGGTTCGCCGACGACCCCGACGCGGCCCGGGCCCTGGTCGACCAGGCGCATGTCCAGGCCAAGGAGGCCCTGACCGAGCTGCGCAACCTGGTCCGCGGGGTGCACCCGCCGGTGCTCACCGAACGCGGCCTCGACGCCGCCCTGTCCGGCCTGGCCGCCCTGTGCCCGGTGCCGGTGGAGGTGCACGTGGACGTGCCGGTGCGGCCCCGGGCCTCGGTCGAGGCGGTGGCCTACTTCGTGGTG
The DNA here is from genome assembly GCA_025934635.1 of Streptosporangiaceae bacterium. The sequence continues at coordinate 819 of JAICWX010000406.1, forward strand.
GCCGAGGCGCTCACCAACGTGGCCAAGCACTCCCGGGCCACCCGCGCCAAGGTCATCGTGGAGGGCCACGGGTTCCCGGGCACGCTGACCGTCATGATCAGCGACGACGGGATCGGCGGGGCCAAGGCGGACAGCCCGGGCCTGTCCGGCCTGGCCGACCGGGTATCCGGAGTCGACGGCCGGCTCTCGGTGGAATCGCCCTCCGGCGGCCCGACCATCGTCGCCGTGGAGTTGCCGTGCGGGTAGTCATCGCCGAGGATTCCGTCCTGCTCCGCGAGGGGCTGACCCGGCTGCTCACCGAGGCCGGGCACGACGTGGCCGCGGCCGAGGGCGACGGGGAGCAGTTCCTGCGCGCGGTCGCGGCGCACACCCCGGACGCGGTGGTCGTCGACGTCCGGATGCCGCCCACCTTCACCGACGAGGGCCTGCGGGCCGCGCTGGTGGTCCGCGACCGCTGGCCGGACGTGGGCGTGCTGGTGCTGTCCCAGTGGGTGGAAGAGCGGTACGCCACCGAGCTGATCTCCGGCCGCCCGCACGGAGTCGGCTATCTGCTCAAGGACCGGGTCGCGGACGTCACGGAATTCCTCGAGGCGCTGGACCGGGTGGCCACCGGCGGCAGCGCCCTCGATCCCGAGGTCGTCGCGCAGCTGCTCGCCCGCAGCCGCCACCCGCTCGACGCGCTGACCCCGCGTGAGCGGGAGGTGCTCGCGCTGATGGCCGAGGGCCGGTCCAACTCCGCCATCGCCGGGGCGCTCGTCGTCGGCGGCGGCGCGGTGGAAAAGCACATCAACAACATCTTCACCAAGCTCGGGCTGGCGCCCGGCGACCGCGACCACCGTCGCGTCCTGGCCGTGCTGCACTACCTGGGCTCCTGATGAACGGGGACACCGACATGACGACCGTGACCGGGCCGGTGACCGGCCCGCCGCGCGCACCCGCCCGCCTGGCCATGACGCCGGGCCGCTGGGTCACCCTGCTGATCGGCTTGCCGGTCACCCTCGCGTTGATCGGCCTGAGCGCCGTGAGCCTGGTCTCCGATATCGGCATGGCGAGCTTCCCGGTCAGCCGGACCATCCCCGTCGACCACGGCCGCCTGGTGGCCAGCATCGACGGCGGCGACTTTACCGTGCAGCAGGGCCACGCCGGCGGCTCGGCCCAGCTGACCGGCACCGTCCAGTACAGCCTCGTCCGCCCGGATTTCTCGGTCAACGACGGCACCGGCATCAACCTCCACTGCAGCTTGGTGTTCGGCGACTGCGGACTGAACGCGACGCTCAGCGTCCCGCCGGGAGTCGCACTTGACCTGACCAGCGGCGGCGGCAACATGCGGATCGGCGACATCCAGAGCACGGTCACGCTGAACAGCGGCGGCGGTGACGTCTCGCTGTCCGGTGCCGCCGCCGCCACCGTGACGACCAGCGGCGGCAACCTGAGCGACAGCGGCGCCCGCGGGTTCCTGACCTTCCGCACCGGCGGCGGCGACGTCGACGGCGGCGACCTGCTCTCGCCGAACGTCACCGTGGGATCCGGTGGCGGGGACGTGTCCTTGGCGTTCACCAAGGTGCCGGCCTACATCTCCGTCAACAGCAGCGGGGGAGACATCACCATCGTGCTGCCGCGGGACGCGACCCAGTACGCGATCACGGCCGTGACCGACGGCGGTGACTACCACTCCACGGTGAAGAACAACCAAGCCGCCGCCGACACGATCAACGTGAACAGCAGCGGCGGCGACGTGACCATCACCGAGACGCCCTGAGACAGTCCGCTACGGCGGCCGGTCCTACGACTGGCTGAGGCCGAGCGAGCCGGTGAGCACGTCCACGTTCGGGACGCCGAGGGTGGCCGGGACCGAGACGTAGAACACGGCGGGGGCCAGGTCCGGGCCGCGGTCCGCGACCACCACCGCACCCAGTTCGGTGTTCCAGGTCATGCCCTGGCGCGCGCCGTGCGGGTAGATCATGGTGAACTCGATCTCCCAGGCCTGGTGCCCGCTGACCCGGGTCGCCTGGTCGATCTCGGTTGTCCGGGAATGCCGGACGCCGGCGTAGTAGGCCGGGTCGATCGCGCTGACCAGCGCCGTCGCGGCCGCCTGGAGTTCCGCCGGTCCGGTGTAGCCGAACGCCTGCGCGAGCGGCCCCGAGCAGGCCAGGCCGTGCCAGTCGATGACCGAGCCGCCGATGGTGACGTGCCCGGCCACGGTGTTCTCGCCCGCGGTCCAGTCGAGCATCGGCGTGTTCAGGTCGGACGGGCAGCCCGGCTGCCAGGGCGAGGAGAGCTGGCGGTAGGACAGGTTCGACGTGACGTCGGACACCTGCGGGTAGGTCACCGCGGGCTTGCCGGGCCGCGGCTGTGCCTTCTTGGGGGAGGACCTCGTGCCCCCGTGCGCGCCGGCGGAACCGTGACTGACCGTCCGCGCCGAGGCCGACAGCGCGGCGGGCCTGACCTTGACCGGGACCCGGGCGATGTCCATCACGAACACCGCGATGACCGCCAGCGCCGCCGAGGTGACGACGGTCAGCAGCCAGAGCATCCGCCGCTGGAGGCGGCGCCGCTTGCGCCGGCGCGCGGCGATGCTGGTCTCGCGCACCAGCACGTCCCAGCGCGACGACGGCATCCCCATACCGCCAGGCTAACTCTTTAGCCGGCGATTCCCTAGACAGCGATTTCCGGACGGCGATTCTTCAGACCGCGGCCGGCGCGGGCAGCGGGGCGGCTTCCTCGGCGCGGACGGCGGAGCGGCTGAACAGCAAGGTGGTGAGGAAACCGATGGCCAGGGCGATCAGCACGCCGAGGTTGGCGAAGGCCCAGGCGCCGTCCTTGCCGCCCAGCCCGGACGGCCCGAGCAGGTAGCCCTGCCAGGTCAGCCAGCTGGCCAGGCCGTTGGTGACCAGACCCCAGCCGATGCCGGTCGCCACGACGACCGCCAGCACTGGCAGCCACCTGACGTCGCCGTACCGTCCCGCCGGGGTGAAGAGCTCGGGTTCGGCGTAGTCCCGCCGCCGCAGCGCGACGTCGGCCAGCATGACCCCGCACCAGGCGGCGATCGGCACGCCCAGCGTGATCAGGAAGCCCTGGAACTGGCCCACGAAGTTATCGGCGAAGAAGACCACGTAGATGGTGCCGAGTGTCATCACGACGCCGTCGATCAGCGCGGCCTGGTAGCGGGGGAGCCGCACGCCCAGGGTGAGCAGGGCCAGCCCGGAGGAGTAGATGTCCAGCACCGAGCCGCCGATCAGGCCGAGCACGGCCACGATGGCGAACGGCACCAGGAACCAGGTGGGGAGCAGGGTGGCCAGCGCCCCGACTGGGTCGGCCTCTATCGCATTGAACAGGCCCTTTGACGAGCCGGCCAGCAGCAGGCCGAACACCAGCAGGAAGACGGGCGCGATGGAGGAGGCGAACGTGGTCCAGCCGATCACGCCCGCGCCCGAGGACCGCCTGGGCAGATAGCGCGAGTAGTCCGCGGCGGCGTTCACCCAGCCGAGCCCGAACCCGGTCATGGTGAACACCAGCGCGCCGATGACGGCCTCGGCCGAGCCGCCGTGGATACCGGACACGGCCGACCAGTGGATCTTGTCGGCCACCAGCGCGATGAACACCACCGTGAACACGCCGGTCACGATCGTGATCCAGGTCTGCAGCCGCATGATCAGGTCGAAGCCCATCACGCCGCCGAAGATGGTCAGCGCGACCACCACGATCAGCGCGACGACCTTGGTCGGGGTGCCTCCTCCCCAGCCCAGCCGCGAGAACACCGTGGCCGTGGCCAGCGTGGCCAGGATGACGAGCACCGTCTCCCAGCCCACGGTCAGCACCCACGAGACCGCCGCCGGGAGCTTGTTGCCGTTGATCCCGAACGCGGCCCGGCTGAGCACCATCGTCGGCGCTGAGCCGCGCTTGCCCGCCACCGCGATGAAACCGCAGGCCAGGAACGACAGGATGATTCCGGCCACTCCCACGATGAGCGCCTGCCAGAAGGAGATGCCGAAGCCGAGCTCGAACGCGCCGTAGCTCAGTCCCAGCACCGAGATGTTCGCGGCGAACCAGGGCCAGAACAGGTCACGCGGGTGGCCCTTGCGCTCGCTCTCGGCGATGACGTTGATGCCGTTCATCTCGACCTGAAGCGGCCGCTGCGCCGCGGCGCCGGTAGCGTCGGTCATGGCAGGCTCCCTCACTGGTCCATGATTGCCTTGCGCTGCGCCCCGTCGACCGGGATGTGGGCGCCGTTGATGAAGCTGGCTCGCGGCGAGGCCAGGAAGGTGACCAGCGCGGCGACTTCCTCCGGCTCGCAGATGCGGCCGAAGGGGATGGACTGCTGGGCCAGCTCGTGCGCCCGGTCCTGGGTCACGCCTTTGTCGCGGGCGAATGCCTTCTCCAGCGTGTCCCACCGGTCCGTGTTCACCGGCCCGGGGTTGACGGTGTTGATGCGCACCCCGTACCGGCCGTACTGCTCGGCGGCCGAGGAAGCGAAGTTGATGTCCGCCGCGTTGGCCACGCCGGCCGTCATCTCCCAGTAGCTGGGCTTGAGGCCGTCGTTGCCGACGACGAGCACGATCGCGCCCTCGCCGCGCTGGCGCATGTGGCCGATAACAGCACGCACGGACCGGACATACCCCATGAACTTCAGGTTGAGGCTGGCCATCCACTGCTCTTCGGTCAGGTCCTCGAGCAGGCCGCCCGGCGAGCTGCCCGCGCAGGTGACCAGGATGTCGATCCGGCCGAACCGTTCCAGGGCCGCGTCGACGCAGCGCTGGACGTGCTCGGTCACGCTCATGTCCCCGGCTAGCGGCAGTACCGCCCGGCCGGTGCCGGCGGCGATCTTCTCCGCGGCGGCATCCAGCGGCCCGGCCGTCCGGGCCGTGATGACGACATCGCAGCCCTCCCGGGCCAGGAACTCGGCGACGCAGCGGCCGATGCCCTTGCTGGCACCGGTGACGAAGGCGACCTTGCCGTCTAGTCGCAGATCCACCGCAGTCCTTCCGTCCTTGGTGAGCTGGATGGTATACCAAATATCAGACGGTGGGAAGATCCGTCTCAGAGCCCATGCTGGCCGAGGATCTTCATCAGTCCTGCAGCAGCAACTCAGCGAGGTCAGCCGCCCCCGGTACTCGCTGCCGCCATATACGGTCGCGGTGCTGCTCGTGCCCGTGACCTCAAGGTTCGTCACCGCGCGGAGGTAATCCAGACCACGTTCATACGACCGGGCGCCCGCGGCCAGCGTGAGATCGGCCTTGGTGAATCCGGCGAGCTCTGTCATGGCGGCCATTGGACACCCGAACCGCCGGATTCGCGTTGTCCGGACAGACCTGGGGGAATGTCATTATCGTTGCGATGCGGGTGCAGCCGCCGCCCCCGCGAGCATGTCCGGCCAGGTCGCCGAGAGATGCTCTACCGCATTGCGAGCGGAGATCCGTGAGCCGCAAGATCGCCGGTTACCGGCTAGGGGAGCGCCTGGGGCAGGGCCGCACGGCGGCGGTTTACCTTGCCCGCGACGAGGGCCTGACCTATCAGGTAGCGGTCAAGGTACTAGCGCCGGATCCGGCGCGCGACCCCGACTTCGCCGGCACGTTCGTCCGTGAGGCCCGGGAGGCCGCCGCCCTGGACCATCCGCACATCATCCCGGTCTACGACGCCGGCGAGGAGGACGGAACCCCGTACGTCGTCATGCGCTACGCGCGCGGCGGCGACGCCCGGGCGCTGCTGCGCCGGAGCGGGTCGCTGCCGCTCAACTACGCCTGGCGCATCATCGCCCAGGTGGCGTCGGCCCTCGACACCGCGCACGCGCAGGGCCTGGTCCACCGCGACGTCAAGCCCGCGAACATCCTCTTCGATACCGCCGGCACCGTCGCCGGGCGCCGGCCCGGGCCGGCCGGTGACAAGGCGCCCGGTCACGTGTACCTCTCGGACTTCGGGATGGGCCGCGTGTTCCCGCCCGGCCTGGTCACGGCGGCGGACCAGATCGCCGACACCCTCGACTACCTCGCCCCCGAGCAGATCGAGGGGGACGTGCTCGACGGCCGGGCCGACCTCTACGCGCTCGCCTGCACC
>JAICWX010000408.1 GCA_025934635.1 Streptosporangiaceae bacterium
AGCGCACGAACGACCCGTTATCCGAGCAGAAAGGCATCGGCTGATGAACTGCAAGACCTGGGCGGCGGCCGCCGCTCTCGGCGCGACGATCCTGAGCGTCCCGCTCGCCTCAGGAACCGCGCAGGCGGCCTCGGTCTACCCGAGCAACGCGCCGGTCGCCGGCATCGCCGCCACCCCGGACGGCAACGGCTACTGGCAGGTCGCCTGGACCCAGCGGAACGGCAAGTTCAGCACGAACACGTCCCTCCTGCAGGTAGGCGACGTGGTCTTCTACGCCCAGCACGTCGGCGTCGTCATCCAGGTCCAGCCCAACGGCACGGTCGTCACCGCGGATGGCGACTTCGGCGGCACCGGAAAGCCCGAGGCCGCCTTCGCCTCGACCTCCCACGTCAAGATCGACAGCTTCAACCCCCGCTACGGCCAGGGCGCCGCGGGCTCCATCACCGGAATCGGCCTGATCGGCTGACCGCCACCTCCGGAAGAAAGGTCAATGTCATGGAAAACAAGACGAGCATCTGGAGCCGGTCGTGGATGCCCTGGGTCTGCGCCGCGCGCCTGTTCGGCCCGGCGCCATTCAGGGAGTTTCACGGGCTCCGGCTGCTCTCGCTGGTCCGGACGGTCGTCGGCTTCGGCCTGTCGATCCTGATCTACGATCACTTCCGGGCCGGCGACCAGCAGAACAGCGACTGGGCGTCAAATGTCGTGTTCACGATCTTCATTTCGATAGGAATAACCATCATCCTGTCGGCAGTCATCATCGTCCGCCGTCAGGATTTCTCGCCGGAAGGGCTGCGGCCCGCGGGCCGGGCCCTGCTAGCTGCCCTGATAGTGGGGGGATTCGCCCTGCTCGACTACCTGCGCTACCAGTACAGCGCTCTCGGCCTGGTCGCCGGCCTGATTTTTCTCTGGTACATACCGTTCACCCTGACGTCCACGGTCTACTGGTTCCTTTCCCCTTTCGGCGAATCGAAGAGATTCCCGCTTCTCGGCCCCGCCGTCACGGCGATTACCGTTTCCGCGGTGACCATGATCTCGTTCATCTCGGGCGACGACGGCCCCCTGCCCGTCCTGGTCTGGATCGGCGTCAACCTGGCCGCGCTCTTCACGTCCCTGGCCCTAGCCGCCGCCGAGGTACATGTCGCCCGGCGCGACCTCACCCACCCGGTAGCGATGCGCGCCGCCCGCGTCTAAAGTCCCCGGCTATGCCCTCCATCGACAGCATCGCCGACGATTACATATGCGGCTCCCGGGCGGCGCGAGCACGTCGCCCGGGCCGCGATGGGGGAGCGGCTGGCCATCGCCGTCGAGCGCTACGACACGGGGGACACCACCAGCGAGCTCAACGTGATCGACAGCTGGGTGCACGGTGTGCCCGAGCTCTTCGACTCGATGCCCACCGACGGCGAAGAAGGCGCCGTCAACATCACCCGGCGCATGGCCGACGGCCGCCACCGCCGGCCTCGCTGCTTCCTCGGCACCGCCGTCGACCCGCTCGAGGCCTACGCCTGGAGCTGGCAGGAGATCGCCCGCCTGCGCGCCGAACAGGCCCGCGTCGCCAGCCTCATCCACCCCGGCGCCACCCGGGAGGAGGCGGTCGCGTTCCTGGACGGTGACCCGGCCCAGCGCATCGAGGGACGGGAGTCCTTCCGGGCCTGGATGCAGGAGCTGGCCGAGCGCACCATCGCCGAGCTGCACGGCAAGCACTTCGACATCCCGGAGCCCGCCCGCCGGATCGAGGCCCTGATCGCCCCCGTCAACAACGGCGGGATCTACTACACCGGACCGTCGCAGGACTGGTCGCGCAGGAGACCCTGAACCGCTGGCAGCGGCTGATGTGCTGGGTCTCGGGCTCCGGCGAGGGGTTGACCATGCGGACCGCCTCGGTCCAGGAGCGCCGCCGCGCGCTCGTGCGCCGCCATCACCTCGCAGGCGACGCCGGGACCCCGGAAGCGGTGACTGCGGCCCTGGTCGCCCTGCACGCCACCGACCCGGCCTCGGTTTACCTCTCGGTGCTCGCCCGCAGCGCCGCATCGACCCTGGCCGACGTAGCGGACGCGATGTATGAGCGCCGCCGCCTGGTCCGCTGGATGGCGATGCGGCGCACCTTGTTCGTCCTGCCCCGGGCGGACGTCCCGGTCGTGCGGGCCGCGGTCAGCACCCCGCTCGCGCCCAGCGGAGGCCCCGTGAAAGCCAGGTTAAGCGCGTAAAACTACCGTCAATTTTACCGGTTTGGCGCCCATTCCGCGGGGTAGCGCACCGCCGTTGCTGCATCTCTAGACCTGGGGTGATTCGTGACATCGGCCACCCATTTGCGGTGTGTCCAGGCGGGTTGCCAATCAGCGGTAGCCCCCTATGAGAGGAAGCATAATGGCGACTACCACCCCAGAGGGCATGGGTGCTAGCTACTCAAGCAAAGAGCGGCCCGCGCGCCGCCTGAGCACCGAAACCAAGGCATCAACCAAAACCACCGAGTTGATGGCCTACATCGGCGCGGTCGTTGCCGTCATCATCACAGCCCTGGTTGTGGGGAAAGACGGACACGGCGTGGACCCGTTCAGCGCTTCCGAGGCGCTGCACCTGATTACCTACTTGACCATTGGTTACATGGTCGCGCGTGGCTTGGCCAAGTGTGGCAGCCGCGACAACTACGACGGCTAAGTCTCGCATCAGTAAGGCCGATCCTAGTGATCTGCTCGCCTGAGCGTACGGCGTGCCTATCTCGCGCACATTCCGAGAGGCGCGCCGTACGTGCGAGCTGTGCTGGTCATCGCATTTGCGGTCGCTGAGCCGAAGAATTGCCGGAGTCGGGCAAGCCCAGCTCGCATGATGAACGAACCCCCCGGTTATGTCCCGGTAACCGCTATCGGGCGGAGCGCACCGCCTCGAGTCGCTACGCTGACGGGGTGGCATCGAGGAAGCGTTCCGGGCGAGGCAAAGGGCCCCGCCAGGGCATCAGCGGCAACCCGCAGCGGCGGGCCGGGCAACTGGCTCAGCGGCGGCCGGCGATCGCGGACGAACCGGACCTCCCGCCGCTGATGCTGGATTTCCGGTCGGGAATTCAGGATTTTCCGCTGCGGGATATGGCCTACGCCATGGTCGGCGGGGCGGAGCCCAGTCCGTGGTGGGACGAGTCCCATCAGCGGATCCTCGCCGCCGCCCGTGCCCTGATCTGGCCGTCCCGTCTCGTTGAGCTGGAGACGCAAGCCTGCCGGATCGTGGGCGACGAGTTCTACGAGCGCCTCAACTCGGAGCCGACCGGGCTGCACGCGTTCCAGTGGCTGCGCGCGCTGGCGGAGGAGACCGGGGCGGAACTGCGGGCGTCGGTGGCCGGCGGTACTAGCGGCTGGCGGCAGCTGTGGCCGCTGCTGTGCGGGCTGGCGCTGACGGTGCCGCCCGGCGACCCCCGCAGCGAGACCGCGAAGCTGGCCCGTGAGACCTTCCCCGACATCAAGGATCCCTACGAGACCGTGCGGGCCGAAGCGGCCCAGGCCGCCCGGCTGCTGGCCGGCCGCGGGCTGGCGGCCGGAACCGAGCTCCCCGCTGACGGCGCCCGGCCGGCCGGGGACCCCCTGGTCGCGTGCGACGCGTACGGCAGCCGGTTCCTGCTCGCCGCCCCGTTCGGCTACGACGGCGAAAAGGCAGACCACTGGTACGCCTGGGACATCGACTCGTGCTGGGTCCTCAACGTCGTGGGCGCCGGGGTGTTCGGTTCGGCGCAGGACGCGCTGGCCGAATGGCAGCATGCCGTCGGGCCCGCCGCCGGGACGGCGCTGTCGCCCTGCGCACCCGAGCTGACCGCCCGCCTGCTGGCAGACTGCCTGCGGACCGGGCCGCTGTCGGAGATGCTGGAGGGATCTGAACCCCGCGACCTCATCTGGGAGTACTACCGGCTCCTCCGGCGCGCCCGCGCCCTCGTCCCCTTCGCTGATGCCACGGACGCCGACGCCTTTGCGGCCTCGTCCGATGACGACTCCGGCCAGGTGCACGAGGCGTTTCTGAGCTGGTACGCGACCCGGCACGGTGATGTCCCGCCGGACACGGCCGACGCGGTGGGCACGATCCTCTACGAGTGGGGACCTGAGCCGCCCCTCGCGGAGCGCTCGCGCTACGCCTGCTCACCGCACCGGATCGAGATGGCGGCGCACCTGATCCGTGACCGCTACCTTCCCGGTTACGCCAATGAGGCGCTCCGCCTGCTGCCGGAGTGGACCCAGTGGTGCATCGAGCAGAGCAGCCTCACCGGCGACCTCGCGGCCCGATCCCGCGGCGCCGCCCGCACCGAGGCCGCCGCCCTCGTCGAAGAGGAGGAGGACGCTCCGGCCGCCCAGCGGGACGAAGCACCGTTCCGCCGCCAGGAGTGACATGAGGAGGGCAGCTCTGAGGCGTGAGCCGTGGTGTAGCCCGTAACCGCGCATCTCACCCGCCGAGCGTGGCCCAGGCGACGCGCCCGTCAGTATCCCCGTCGATACCCCAGTTCCCCGCCCCCGGCAGTCTCGGTAATGAATTGCTCGGGGTTCTGCTTGAACCTCGCGAACGTGCCGGGTTGATGCCTGTGAGGATCGCTGCGCAGTTCCGGCGGGTGAGCTGCGTCTTCTCGGCGATCTCGCCGAGAAGGTCGTACTTAACGGTTGAGCCTGCGGACACGGCCGAGTGCTCCACCTTCGTCTCGGACACCTTGAAGCCCGTGCCGGCCTCGAGCCGCTCGACTTCGAGGCCGACGACCTGCTTGCCGCTCTCGACGAGGTATTGCATGACGGTGACGTTGAGGGACTTGTCGAGCACCCGGATGCAGTTGGCGATCAGTTCGGCGGAGTCGAACTCGACTTGATAGACGGCCTTGTGGTTGATGCGGCCCCATAGTTCCTGGAACTCGCGCTTCTTGAAGTTCGCCTCGTTGAACGGAATCTTCTTCGGCTTGCGGCCGTCGGTTGGCTGAGGACGACGCCCGCGCGATCCTCAGTGCCCGCCCCGACGGCCCCGGCGTAGCCACGTAACCCGCCCACAGCCGGGCGACGGTTGGATACGGGCCCGCGGAACCTCACTCGGCGGGAAGCCGCGCCAGTTGCTGGCGGATGCCGTCGAGGAAGAGCTGGAGGCCGTAGCCGAACCGCTCGGCCGGATCGGCGGTGAAGGCCGTGACAGCCAGCTTGTTCTCGATCCCGTCCACGGTCAGCTTCGGATTCCAGGCGCCGCGCTCGGTCAGGTCGAGCTGTGCTTGTTCTTCGATGGTGTGGCCGAGCACGAAGTGGAACGCGGCAAAGACGGCCCAGCCGGCCCGTTCCGGCGGCAGCCCGGCGCCCTGGAGGATCTCGATGGCCACATTGCCGAGCACGATGGTGTTGGGCTCGGCCACGTAGGTGCCGGCCATGACCCGGGCACCATCGCGGTGGGACAGGAGCACCTGGCGTAGCCGCCAGGCCAGGGCCGCGAACTGCTCGTCCCACGCCCCGGCCGGCGGGTCGGCGGTGAAGCCTTCGAGGAACCGGTCGGCCATCGCATCCAGCAGAGCCTGCTTGCCCGCGAAGTGCCAGTAAAGGGCGCCAGGCTGCACGCCCAGACGGGTGGCGAGCTTGCGCATGGTCAGTGCGTCCAACCCGTCGGCGTCGAGCAGGGCAATCGCTACGTCCACCACCTGCTCGCGGCGCAACCGCATCCGGCTCGCTCCTCATCCTCGGGCCGGCCTGTCCGGCTCGCTTGACTCCGCAGCCTAGCGTAATTAACTTGAACTTGTTCAACTTGAACTTGTTCAATAGAGCCAGAACCGAAGGGACCTTCCCGAAGGAGTCGCTGTCATGTCCCACTTCAAAACCACCGCCGCGCCGGTGACCTCGGCCGAGCCGGCCGCCCGGCCGCCCGTGCCGCCCGGTGTCGTCCTGGCCATCGCGTGCGTGGCCAACTTCATGGTCATCATCGACACGTCGATCGTGAACGTCGCCCTGCCGGCCATGAAGACCGCTCTCGGGCTCTCGGCCGCCGATCAGCAGTGGGTGGTCGATGCGTACCTGATCACCTTCGGCGGGTTCCTGCTCCTCGCGGCCCGGGCCGGCGACCTGTTCGGCCGCAACGGCGTGTTCCAGGGCGGCCTGACGGTCTTCACCGCCGCCAGCCTGGCCGGCGGCCTGGCCCAGAGTCCGTGGCTGCTGATCGCGGCCCGCGTCCTGCAGGGCGTCGGTGCCGCCGCGCTGGCCTCGTCGAGCCTGAGCCTGATCACCGCCAGCCACCCGGAAGGCCCGGCCCGCACCCGCGCCCTGTCCCTGTGGGCCGCGGCGGGCTCGTCGGCCGGCGCCGTGGGGGTCGTGCTGGGCGGCCTGCTCACCACCGGGTTTTCCTGGCGCTACGTGCTGTTCATCAACGTCCCCATCGGCGTCGCGCTGCTCATCGCCGCCGCGGCCAGCCCGGTGCCGTCACCGGCCAGGCGTGACGGGACCCGCCTCGACCTGCCGGGCGCGCTCACCGTCACCGCCGGGGTCAGCTCCCTGGTCTTCGCCGTCTCCCAGGCCACCAGCCAGGGGTGGGGATCGGTCCCGGTGCTCGCCGCCCTGACCGCCGCGGTGGTTCTCCTGACCGCGTTCGGCCTGATCGAGGTGCGCAGCGCGGCCCCGCTCGTCCCGCTCGGCATCCTCAGGCGGCGCCCCCTGGCCGTGGGCAATACCCTCATGGCCTGCCTGGGTGTGGTCATGACCAGCGGCTTTTTCTTCCTGTCGCTCTACTTCCAGCAGATCCTCGGGTACAGCGCGCTGCGCACCGGGGCGGCCATCGTCCCCATGACCGTGCTGCTGGCGGCCGGACCGCTGGTAGCCAAGCGGCTCCTGCCGCGCTTCGGCCC
>JAICWX010000573.1 GCA_025934635.1 Streptosporangiaceae bacterium
ACGGGCACCAGGATCCCGTCGATCAGCAGGTCGGCCCAGCCGAAGCGGGAGTGTTCCCAGGCGATGTCGTCGGTGTGGATGACCACGGATCCGGGGACCAGCTCGCGGATCCGCTCCGCCAGCGTGGTCTTGCCGTTATTGCTGCGCCCGTCCACGGCCAGCACCACTGGACGGCTCTGGTCCAGTCCCTGCCTGGTCACCGCGTTGACGACCGTGCTGAGCCGCTCCGCACGCCACGGTCCGGCTTCGGGCTCTTCCGGGGCTAGCTGCAGGGCCATGTCCCCCATCATGCCGCGTTACCCCGACCCCGGTGCCGGCCTCGCCGCCCATGCTGGTCCACTGACATTACGGTGAAACGGTGAGCGGCTTGGAGCACCTGCGCATCGACACCGGCGAGGCGGTTATCAGCGTGAGCCGCGGCGGTGCGGGGCCGGGCTTGCTGCTGCTGCACGGATTTCCGCAGACCCGGCTGATGTGGCGGGACATCGCCCCGCGACTGGCGCAGCGGTTCACCGTGGTGTGTGCGGATCTTCGCGGCTACGGCGGCAGCAGCACGCCGCCGTCGAGCGCCGACCATGCGCCGTACGCGAAGCGGGCGATGGCTCGCGACATGATCAGCGTCATGGCCCAGCTTGGCTTCGGGCATTTCTTCCTCGCCGGTCATGATCGCGGTGGCCGGGTGGCCTATCGCGCGGCACTCGACCACCCGGACCGGGTGGACGCGCTCGCAGTCCTTGACGTACTGCCGGTCGATGTCGTCTGGGACCATGCCGATGATCGCCTCGCGCTCGGCTTCTGGCCATGGTCGCTGCTGGCCCAGCCGGAGCCGCTGCCCGAGCGCCTGATCGGCGGCGCCCCGGACGCCGTGATCGCTAACGCGCTGAGCCCGGAGTGGGGCAGCCCGGCGGACACCTTTGACGACGCAATCCGCGCCGCTTACGTGGCGGCGCTCAGCGACGCTGACCATATCCACGCCATTTGCGAGGAGTACCGGGCGGCGGCAGGCATCGATCGTGACCACGACGCGGCCGACCGGGCGGCGGGCCGCCGCATCAGCTGCCCGCTGCTCGCCTTGTGGAGCGCATCCGGGCCGCTGTCGAGCTGGTACGCCGACGATGGCGGGCCGCTGGCGCTGTGGCGCGGTGTCGCCGCCGACGTGACCGGCGAACCGGTCGGCGGCGGGCATTTCTTTCCCGAAGAACACCCCTTCCCTATCGCGGATAGGCTCAGCGCATTCTTCCTGGCGGCGGAAGGCCCCGTTACGTGACCAGCCATCCCAGCTTAATAGCCGGGCGGCCTTGACGGTCCTGTCCCGGAGAGCTATATAGGCGGGTGAGGCACGGAAAGGAGAATGCCATGGCTGTGTACGTAAATAAACTGCGGGGTCAGGACCGGTTCCTCATTCTCCTGGTCATGGTGAGCGCGCCGCCTCCTTTGTTACCCGGCATTACACGCTGACCAAAGGCCAGCGTGACCGGGCCGTAGAACTCGGGGCTCACGTGCTGACAGCTCGCGAGGCGGACAAGACGGAACGGCAACGGGCTGCCGTGGGGGGAGAGAACCAGTTCTGAGGTTCATCAGCCGAGGTGGTTCAGGAACGTGAGTACGTCGTGCCAGGCCTTGGTCTCGGCGACTGAGTTGGCGAACGGCGTGCCGCCCAGATGCAGCGTCGTGACCGGCGTGCTGACGGTGACCGTGTTGGCGGCGTAAGGGAATGCGCCTCCGGCCGCGTGCCCGGCGTCGGGAAACACAAGGTCTTGATGCTGATACCGGTCATGGCTACGGCTCAGCCCGGCCATGATCTGCTGCGCGTAGAACGGGGAGGGCCACAGCTGATCCTCGCCGCCGACCAGCAGCAGGACCGGCCCCTTGATCTTCTGCACGGGGATGATGGCCCCCGGGCTGGTCACCGTGCGAGTGGCGATTGGCAGCGGCTTGCCGTGCAGCGTCCAGGCCGGGTCAGTGGGCGGTACCGGGTGGGTCAGCCCGACCGCCCCGTGGATCACCGAGCTCGGCGACCCGGCGATGACAGCCTGAACCAGGCCCGGGAAGTAGGCGGCCAGCAGCAACGCGGCCTCGCTGCCGCGGGAGACACCCCATACCGTCAGCCGCTGGGCGTCTGCGCCGGGCTGACGGCCGAGCCAGCGGGCCGCGCCGGCGAAGTATTCCAGCGGTATCCGGTCCAGCGCGGCGGGCAAGCCCGGCTCGCCGAAGTAGGCCAGCGCCAGCGCCGGGAACCCCCGCGAGGCGAGCAACTCGGCCGTCGCCGCGCTGGACAGGCCTCCCTCGGAGCCGCCGAAGACCAGGACCGGAGGGCGGCGTCCCGCGGGCGGCGCCGGTGCGCAGTACAGGCCGTAGAACCCCCGGCGCGAGACTTCTTGCCGTGAGCACGTGACGCCGGGACCCGTCAGCTCGCGGGTCAGCGTGACCGTGGCGGTGCCGCCACCTGGCGCCGCCGCGGTCACAGTGAAGACCGCGGGATTGTCCCGGGCGAATTCAGCACCGCCACGCCGCGGGGCCAGCGCCTCGAACAGCCCCATGCCGTCCACGCCACGGTAACTCCCCGCCGTGGGTGCCGTCTTGTCCAGGTCAAGGACGGTCGCCGGTGTCTGGAAGGTCGCCTGGGCGGCCCACTGCCGGTTGCGCGACTCAAGTCGTACGGTCACGTGATCGCCGGGCCGCAGCCCGCTCACCTGGATGTCAAGCGGGACGTCATCCAGCGAGACCCGCTCGCTGACCTGCACGCTTAGGTGCGCGGCCGCTGCGGGAGATGCCGCCGTGCAGCCAGCGGTCAGCATTTCCGCTGCCGCTATTAAAGCCAGCCAGGGCCGGACGCCCATGCCAGAACGCTAACACCCGCCAGCGGCATCGACGAGGCCGCGCGGTCCTCGCGGCCTTGACATGGCGGCCGGGCGATCTCATACTGCCTAACTATGAACGGTTTTCCTAATTCTGATAGGCAATCCGAATGCCGTTCGGAGATGTGGCGGGAGATCCTCGCCGTCCGAGTTCCGTCCCAACCTGAGGGGGAGACCCATGCGCAGCTACCGCGCCCAGCACGACATCAGCGTCCTCAACGACTACATGGAGATCCCTGGCCTGGGCTTTCTGCCGGTGAACGCGTTCGTCATCCACGCCGCGCAGCCGGTCGTCGTCGACACCGGCATGGGGCTGCCCGACCGGGACTTCCTCGCCAGCCTGGCTGAGGTGATCGATCCGGCGGACGTCGCCTGGATCTGGCTGACTCATCCCGACCGCGATCACACCGGTGGCCTGTTCGCCCTCCTGGAGGCGGCCCCGCAGGCACGGGTCGTCACCACGTTTACTGGCGCCGGGGTCATGTCTGCTGAGCGCCCGCTGCCGCTGGACCGGATTTACCTGCTCAACCCGGGCCAGTCGCTAGACGCCGGCGACCGGCGGCTGACCGGGTTCCGCCCGCCGCTGTTCGATAACCCCGCCACCGTCGGCATCCTGGACACCAGCACCGGCGCCTG
>JAICWX010000489.1 GCA_025934635.1 Streptosporangiaceae bacterium
CCCGGCGACTCGCGGCCCGGCGACTCGCGGCCCGGCGGCGGGGCGGGCGGGACCGGCCCCGCCTTGGCGAACAGGCCCGGCACCGGCGGGCCGAGGGAGCTGGCCAGCAGGGCGGTAGCCGGCCCGAGCGCGGCCGCGGACACGCCGGTCCGCACGGCCGACCGGTCGAGCAGGTAGAGCAGGTCCTCGGTCGCGTTGTTGCCGGTGGCGGCCGGGGCGAACGGGCACCCGCCGATCCCGCCCGCGCTGGCGTCGCGCGCGGCCGCGCCGCGCTCGACGGCGGTGATCGCGTTGGCGTAGCCCGTGTTCCTGGTGTTGTGGAAGTGCCAGCGCAGCGGCAGGCCCGGCGCGATGTCGGCGGCGACGTCGGCCAGCGCGCGCACCCCGGCCGGCACCCCGACGCCGATCGTGTCGGCCAGCGCCACCTCGTCCGGCTGGGCCTGGACGCAGCGGGCCAGCACGTCGGCGACCCGCTCCGGCGCGACCTCCCCCTCGAACGGGCAGCCGAACGCGGCGGCCACGGTGACCGTCGTCCGCAGCCCGGCCGCGCGCGCCCGCGCCGCGATCCGGGTCCACGCCGCGATCGCGTCGTCGGTGCTGACCCCCTGATTACGCCGGCTGAACGTATCGGTGGCGACCACGACGACGTTGACCTCGTCCAGGCTGGCCCGGATGGCCCGGTCCAGGCCGCGCTCGTTCAGCACCAGGCCGATCCAGGAGACCTGCCCTCCCTGGCCGGCCCCGCGCGGCAGCATGCCGCACAGCTCTTCGGCGTCGGCCAGCTGCGGGACCCGGGCCGGGTTCACGAAGCTCGTCACCTCGATCCGGCGCACCCCGCTGCCGGCCAGCAGGCCGACCAGCTCGGCCTTCTCCGCGGTGGCCAGGGTCACCGCCTCGTTCTGCAGCCCGTCCCGCGGGGCCACCTCCACGATCTGCACAGATTGCATGCATGCATGGTTTCATACTCATCGGCAATCTGTGTATACCGGCAATATGCAGCCTCTTTGCGGGGAGGCCTTGTCATCGCAGTCAGCGTCGGAGCAGTATTACATGCAATCCGCGTGAGGAGGGTCATGCGACAGGCCGCTGCGCAGGCTGCCGACGCCATCCGGGATGCCATCCTGGCCGGGCGGATTCCCGCCGGCGCGCGCATCGCCGAGCTTGACCTGGCCCGCCAGCTGTCGGTGAGCCGGACGCCCATCAGGGAGGCGCTGTCCCGGCTGGCCGCCGAGGGCCTGGTCGAGCTGAGCCCGAACCGCGGCGCCCGGGTGGCCACCTGGACCGCCGAGGAGCTGGGGGAGATCTTCGAGGTGCGCCTGCGCCTCGAGCCGTACGCGGTCAGCCAGGCGGTGCCGCTGCTGTCGGCGGCCGAGCTCGGCGAGCTCGGCGAGCTGGCCCAGTCGATGCTCGCGCTGGCCCGGGACCAGGCCATGGCGGAGATCGTGGAGCTGAACCAACGGTTCCACGGCCTGCTGATCGCCCGGGCGGGTAACCCCGCGCTCGCCTCCGCGCTGACCGCGGTCACCCACGCCGCCGTGGTCCGGCGCAACTTCCAGCATTACAGCCCCGGCGCCCTGGCCCGCAGCCTCGCCCATCACCTGGAGATCGTCGCGGCGGCGCGGGCCGGCGAGCCAGACTGGGCCGAAGCGGTCATGCGCAGCCACCTGTACAACGCGCGCGCCACGATGCTCAGTGACCAAGCGGAGGCGGACCAGTGAGCGAGCAGGCGGAACTTCCGCTCAGCGACCTGCGGATAGTGGAGCTGGGCCAGCTGCTGGCCGGGCCGTTCTGCGGTCAGCTGCTCGGCGACTTCGGGGCCGAGGTGATCAAGGTCGAGCTGCCGGGCCAGGGCGACCCGATGCGCGAGTGGGGCCGGGAGAAGCCGCACGGCAAGTCGCTGTGGTGGCCGGTGGTGGCCAGGAACAAGAAATCGGTCACCTGCAACCTGCGGTCCCCGGAGGGACAGGGCCTGCTGCGCAAGCTGCTCGCCCGCGCCGACGTCCTGGTGGAGAACTTCCGGCCGGGCACGCTGGAGCGCTGGGGGCTGTCCCCCGAGGCGCTCTGGCAGGAGAACCCGGGCCTGGTCATCACCCGGGTCACCGGCTACGGGCAGAGCGGTCCCTACGCCCCCCGGGCCGGCTTCGGCGCGATCGGCGAGGCGATGGGCGGCATCAGGTACGTGATGGGCTCGCCGGGGGAGCCGCCGGTCCGGGCCGGCATCTCGCTCGGCGACGCGCTCGCGGCCACCTTCGCCTGCCTGGGCACCCTGGTCGCCCTGCATCACCGGGAGCGGTCCGGGCGCGGCCAGGTCGTGGACTCCGCCATCTACGAGGCCGTCCTGGCCATGATGGAGTCGCTGCTGCCGGAGTGGGCGGTCGCGGGCTACCAGCGGGAGCGGACCGGCGCGGTGCTGCCGAACGTGTCGCCCAGCAACGTGTACCCGACCGGCGACGGGGACCTGGTCCTGATCGCGGCGAACCAGGACTCCGTCTTCACCCGGCTCGCGGCGGTCATGGAGCGCCCCCAGCTGGCCGCCGATCCCCGGTTCGCCACGCACTCGGCCCGCGGCGCGGCCATGGCCGAGCTGGACGACCTCATCGCGGCCTGGACCGCCACGCTCCCGGCCGACGACCTGCTCGGCCGCCTGCACGAGGCGGGCGTGCCCGCCGGGCGGATCTTCCGGGCCCGGGACATGTTCACCGACCCGCACTTCGCGGCGCGGAACGCCATCGTCACCGTCGCGCACCCCGACTTCGGCGAGATCCCCATGCAGAACGTCGTGCCGAAGCTGTCCGCCACCCCCGGAGCCGTCCGGTCGGCCGGCCCGGCCCTGGGGGAGCACAACGACCAGGTCTGGCGGGACCTGGTCGGGCTCGACCCAGCCGAGTTCGCCCGGCTGCGGGCCGCCGCCGTCATCTGATTAACCACCTAGGGAGCAGGGAAATGAGCTATCGCCTCGGGGTCGACGTCGGCGGTACCTTCACCGACGTGCTGCTCGTCGACGAGCGCGCCGGGTCAACCTGGCGGGCCAAGACGTCGTCTACGCCCCACGACCAGTCCGTCGGGGTCCTGCACGGCATCGACAAGGTCTGCGAGCAGGCCGGCGTCGACCGGGCTGACATCGCGCACGTCCTGCACGGGACGACGGTGGCCACCAACGCGATCCTGGAGGGCAAGGGCGCGACCGTCGGGCTGGTCACCACCGAGGGCTTCCGGCAGGTGCTCCAGATCGCCCGGTCGTTCGTCCCCGGCGGGCTGGCCGGCTGGATCATCTGGCCGAAACCGGAGCCGCTGGCCGCCCTGGAGAACACGGTCGAGGTCCCCGGCCGCATCGCCAGCGACGGCTCGGTGGTGCGCGAGCTCGACGAGGACGCGGCCCGGGCCCAGCTGCGGCGGCTGCGCGCCGCCGGGATCGAGGCACTCGCCGTCTCGCTGATCAACGCGTTCGCCAACGACGCGCACGAGCGGCGGGTCGGGGAACTGGCCGCCGAGGAACTTCCCGGCATTCCCGTCTCCCTGTCCAGCCGGGTACTGCCCGAGCTGCGGGAGTACGAGCGGGCGCTGACCACGGTGGCCAACGGCTACGTCCAGCCGCAGGTGGCCAGGTACGTGGCCAACCTCAGCGAGCAGCTCGCCGCCGAGGGCGTGCGCGCGTCGCTGTCCATCCTGCGCAGCGACGGCGGCCTCGCGGTGGCGGACGCCGCGATCGGCGCGCCGGTCACCATGCTGCTCTCCGGCCCGGCCGGGGGCGTCGCCGGGGCGGTATGGGTGGCTGAGCAGTCCGGCTACCGCGACCTGCTGACCTTCGACATGGGCGGCACCTCGACCGACATCGCGCTGGTCCAGGGGCTCAAGCCGCGGGTGGGCCGGGAGACAAAGGTGGGCGACCTGACGGTCCGCGCCGCGGCGGTGGACGTGCGGACGGTCGGCGCGGGCGGCGGCTCGGTCGCCCACGTGCCCGAGCTGACCAGGGCCCTGCGCGTCGGGCCGCAGTCGGCCGGGGCGGATCCCGGCCCGGTGGCCTACGGCAAGGGCGGCAGCGAGCCGACTGTCACCGACGCCAACCTGGTGCTCGGCTACCTGCCCACCTCGCTCGCGGGCGGCGAGATCACCCTGGACGCCGAGGCGGCCAGGTCAGCCGTGCAGAAGGTGGCCGACGCGATGGGGCTGGCCAGCGCCGAGGAGGCGGCCGCCGGGATCGTCGACATCGTCAACGAGAACATGCTGGGCGGCCTGCGCCTGGTCAGCGTCCAGCAGGGGTTCGACCCCCGGGACTTCGCGCTCGTCGCCTTCGGCGGCGCCGGGCCGCTGCACGCCAACGCGCTCGGCCGGCTGACCGGGGCGTGGCCGGTCATCGTGCCGCCGTCGCCGGGCGTGCTGTGCGCCCTGGGCGACGCCACCACGTCGGCCCGGGACGAGTCGGCGCGCACCTGCCTGCGCCGGTTCGCCGACCTGACCGGCGGTGAGCTGGCCGCCATCCTGCGTGACCTGTCCTCGGCCGCGTCGGGCCGGCTGGCCGCCCAGGGGATCGCCGAGAGCGAGCAGCAGGTCGCCTACCAGGTTGACGTCAGGTACTTCGGCCAGGGCTTCGACATCGGCGTCGACGTCGATCCCGCCTGGCTGGATGATCCGGACGGGGCCCTGCGGATCATCGGCGAGCGGTTCGACGCCGAGCATGAGCGGCTCTTCTCGTTCGTCCTGCCCGTGGACCACGAGCTCGTCAACGCCCGGGCCTCGGTCAGCGGGCCGCGGCCGAAGGTCACGCCGACGGTACTGGAGCCCGGCACCGGCGACCCGGCGGCCGCGCGCACCGGGCAGGCGCGTATCTACGTGGACGGCGGGTGGCGAGATGCCGCCCGGTACGACCGGACGCTGCTGCGGGCCGGCGACGTACTGCCCGGCCCGGCCATCGTCACGGAAATGGACTCCACCACCCTGATCCTGCCCGGCCACGTCGCCACCGTCGACCGCTGGGGCAGCCTGCTGATCCGCCCGAAGGAGAGCTGAGCCATGGCCACCGTCGTGCAGCGCGACACCACCGCCCTGGACCGGGCCGACGTGGACCCGGTCACGCTGGACCTGATCGAGAACGGGCTGCGCAATGCCCGCTACGAGATGGACGAGGTGCTGTTCAGGACCGCGCTGTCGCCCGGCATCAGGGAGCAGCACGACGAGTTCCCGCTGATCGCCGACCCCAGCGG
>JAICWX010000193.1 GCA_025934635.1 Streptosporangiaceae bacterium
GCCGTCTTCAGCGCCGCGTAGGCGGCCCGGTCGGCCTGATCCCCCTGGCCGTGGGCCCGGACCGCATCCTCGCGCGCCTGGCGGAACGCCGTCTGGGCTTCCTCCGGCGAGCGCTGCAACGTTCCGGGGAGCTCATCGGCAGATGACAGGTGGTAGTAGCGGCGAGACCTCGGCATCGTGCCTCCTGTAGCGGTGAACCGGCGAGCGACGGCGCGGCCGGGTAAGCCCTGCGCATCAACAGCGAATTGCTCGCCTTACGACCTAACGTGCTGACTACCCGGATGTTTTTCCTGCATACTGGCACATATCGAAAAAACGAAGTTTTCGTTTCGAGTACCAGAGGTCTCGAAGCCTTCGTTCAGCGGCTGTCACGCCCGCGTCAGCCATGGCAGCGTTGACAGCCAGGCGGTACCGACAGGACCGGAGGCTGCGCGATGACCAGCCAGCAGCAAGCCAGGCCGCCGGTCCTGATCACGGTCGCCGCCGAGATCGACATGACCACCTGCGAGCAGGTACACGACCAGCTCAGCGCGGCGCTCGCCTGCGGAGCCCCGGTCGTCATCGCCGACTTCACCGTCACCACCTTCTGCGACTGCGCCACGCTGCGGTGCCTGCTGGCCATCCAGCGCCGGGCGGCCGCCGGCCGCACCGAGTTCCGCATCGCGGTCCCGCTCGCCAGCCCGGTCCGCCGGATCATGCGGATGACCGGCCTGGCCCAGCAGCTCCGGCTCTACCCCACCGCCGCCCACGCCGCCGCAGCACCCCGGGGTCCCGCACCCCGCATCCTGGCGTCTCCGGTCCGGACTTTCCTGAAGGTTCCCGTTGAGCCCGTGAGGAGGATCCGGCTATGCCGGATGGGTGACATCGCCGCTGGCCCCGGTCATCGTCACCCTGCCCGGGGAATCGACGTCACCAACGCCGGGGACGCCGAGACCCGATCACCGACGCGCTCGCCCCCGGGTCACGGTCGTCATCGCCGACCTGACCGCGACGCGGTTCTGCGACTCCACCGCGCCGAAGCACCTGCTGCAAGCCGGCGACAAGGCCGCCAGGGCCGCCACGCAGCTACGGCTGGCCATTGCCCCAGACGGACCGATCGCGCGGGCCGGAGAAGGCCGTCGCCGCGACCCCCACTCCGCCATCCTGGCCGCCCGCCTCTCACCGGTCGGCATGCGGGCGCAGGCCAGCGTGGACACCAGCGGACAGGCCCTTGACCTTCAGGGAGCGCATGATCTTTCACCGGCCCGGCAGTGCGCCTCGATGCTGACACAGGCCGAAAGCCGCCATCAATCTGGCAATGCCCGCTTGGCCGTCCGGTTGCTGGACCAGGCCGCCGCCAGCCAGGCTCGCCGGATCACTATCCTGCCTGCTCCCGGCCCAGCCACCCTGACCACGATCAGCCCGGATGACATACCCGGACACATCCAGCTCGACGAGCCGATCACCGATGACGAACGGCCGGGCCAGTACCTATAGCGAGCGCACGATCGGTGAGGCACACAGCCAAGCTGCGCTGGCCCTAGCCTAAGGTCCGTGTCGGAGAACGAGTCGGTCCTGTACGTGCCGTTGCGGTCGAACGCCAAGACGCTGGTGACTGGTGCGCCCATCGCCGCCCTGCGGCGCCGACTCAAGTACGCCGGCGTTTTCCACGATCAGCTGTTCCTGGAGTCCGGCATCCTGCGGATGCACCGGCAGGTCGGAGGCCACCGAGCTCGCGTGCAGGTCGTGCACCGCGTGCACGTGCGGCACCCCGAGGATGTGGGCGCGGACGTGGGCCAGGTCGACGCCCCGGGGGGGTGGCTTCCATCAGCACGTCAACGGTCTCGCGCGGCAGCTTCCACGTCCGGGGCAAGATCAGCGCCCCGATGCGCAGCGAGGCGACCGCGTCCGCGCGGTCCCAGCCGGTCAGCGCGATGACCGCGGCAGCGATCAGCACGGCGACCGAGCCGAGCGCGTCGTTGATGACCTCCAGCAACGCGGCCCGCGTGTTCAGGTTGCCACCCGAGATGCGGGACAGCAGCCCGATCGAGACCGCGTTGCCGGCCAGCCCGACGACGCCGAAGACCACCATCGCGCCGGAGGCGACCGCGGACGGCTCGATCAGCCGCCGGATCGCCTCGGCCAGCACGAACCCGCCGACGGCGAGCAGTACCGCGGCCTGCGCCGCGGCGGCCAGCACCTCAGCCGGTCACCTCGACCGCCAGGATGGTCCCGGAGATGCCCAGCACGATCGCCAGCGGACGGCGGTGCCCGGCGCCGGGCAGGCCGTGATCGTGCCCGGGCCCGGCGTCGCGCTGCTGCCCGCCGCTCCCGTCAGTCGCGCTCACGCCACGGCCGCCCGGGGCGCGGTCCCGGAGGCCGGGCACAGCGCCGCCGCAGCGCCGGTGGCGGCCAGCACGCTCTCGGCGGCCCGCAGCAGGTCCATCAGCTCCGGGCGGGTCAGTGCGTAGAACGACTGCCGCCCCTCGGTGCGGTAGTCCACCAGGCCGCAGCCGCGCAGGCAGGCCAGGTGCTTGGACACCGTCGACTGCGCCAGGCCCAGCTCGCCGGTCAGGTCAACCACCCGCGCCTCCCCGCCGGCCAGCCGCGCCACGATCCGCAGCCGGGTCTCATCCCCCAGGGACCGGAACAGCGCCACCGCCGGGTTCACCCCAGCGGCGATCGCCGCGGTCACGCACCCGGCATCATCCATCGCCATATCGCGATAATAACGCTAGTAAGGAATGAAGTTCCAGCGGTCGTTCTCCTCCAACACCTTGCGCGGCGTGCACCGCGACGCCGAGCACGTGGCCGCCCCGCTGGCCGCACATGTGCGTAACGCACCGGCTGCCGTCGGCGTATAACCGGCAAACGACGCTAGTCGCAGCTGTGCCAGACATTAACCCTCCGGTCCGACGGCCAGGCCGTCCTGGTCAGCGCCCCTGCGCCGGGATGCGGTGTCAGTGGCACCGGGATCACGCGCGGTCCTGCCCGGCGACGGAGTCGCTGGCCGCGGCCGGGCCGGGCGTACGGCCGAGCAGCAGCACGCCGGCGGCTGCGGCGAATCCCGCGCTGATGACCGTGACCGCCGGGGCGACAGAGCCGGCGGTGCTCAGCAGCGCGCCGGCCGTGAGAGGGCCCAGGGCGCCGCCCGCGGCGAAGACAGCCTGCTGGATGCCCAGCAGCGTGCCCAGGTGACGGGGATCGGCGAGCTCGTAGGCGTAGACGCCCTGCAGCGTGTATACCGCGCCGGTCGCGGCGCCCGCGAGCAGGCTCAGCACCAGCACCGCCGCGAGCGCGCCGCCCGCGAACAGCAGCAGCGTGACGGCCGCGGCGATGGCGTAGGCGAGCACGAGGGTGATGCGGGCGCCGAGCTTGCTGGTCAGGACCGTGAGCGGCAGCCGCCCGGCCAGCTGGGCCAGGCCGCGGAACCCGGCCACGGCCGCCGCGATGCCGAGCGGCAGCCCGGCCCGGGTAGTGACCGGGACCTGGTAGACGATGAGCGCATTCACCGCCGCCCCGCCGATCAACGTAGCGGCCAGCCAGGCCCGGACCAGCGGGCTTCGCCAGGTGATCCGGAGCCCTCCGGCTGGGCGGCCGGCCGACTGGCCGGGCCGGGAGCAGCCCGGATTCTTGATCATGGCAGCGGCGAGCACGAACGCGACCCCGACCGTGCCGGCCTCGATGCGGATCGCGCCGCGCCACCCGGCCGACTCGAGGAGCCAGGCAGTCAGCGGGAGGTAGACGGGACTGGAAAAGGCGCCGAAGAGCGTCAGCCAGATGATGGCCCGCGCGGCCGCCGCGGGCGCGGTGCGGGCAGCGAGCGCCTGCGTGATGTGGTAGAAACCGAGCGCTCCAACCAGGCCGCAGCCGCCCGCGTAGGCGATGCCGAACGGGATCAGCGCGCCCTGCGCCGAGGCGAGGAGCATCGCGCCGGGCCCGGCGATACCCGCGAGCAGGAAACCAGGCCGCGGGCCGCAGCGGTCCAGGACCCGGCCCGCAACCGTCCCGCCGGCGCCGGTGATGACCAGCGTCGCGCTGAAGATCGCGCCGAGTGCCGCGCCCGGCCAGCGCGTATCGGCGCCGATCGGCCCGATCAGCACGCCGTAGGCGTAAAAGCACGCGCCATAGCCGACGATCGTGAGCACTCCGAGCACCGAGATCGGCACCATGGGCGGCCGCGCCCGGGCATCAGCGCACTCTAGCCATTCTGCGTTCAACCCGGGAGGTACGTCCATCAGGGCGGGCTATCTGCGCCTGTGCTATGCAGACAAGCTCGCCCTCGGGCAGCCGCACCCGTGCCGAACCGCTCGTCAGGAATGCGCAACGTGCGGCGCAACCGGTTCGATGGCCGGAAGCGCATTGTCTGCACTTCGGCAGGCGCTGAATCGTTGAAGCTCGCGACCAAAGGTCGCAAGCGCCGGATACCGCCAGTTGCTCGGACATCGGGGCAGGTACCGTGAAGAATTCGATCCCGGCCTGGTAGATCGCCAGCACCGCGTCGGCGTGCGTGACGGTCATCGGCTCGACCCGCACCCCGGCACCAAGGACGGGCATGGTCAGGGCCGGACAGCACGGATGATCGCTGAATGCACGCCGTCCGCGACCTGCTGAGTCGGAGTGATAGTGATCGCGGTGAACCCGGCGCGGGCCAGGCCGTCCCGGTACTCGGCGAAGGACGGCGCCCCGGCGATGCAGCCGACCGCGGCGCCGCGCTCGCGCTGTTGGGCGGGGGTGAGGCGGTCCTCGGCGAGGATGTCGGAGATGCCCAGGCGCCCGCCGGGGCGAAGGACGCGGAAGCTCTCGGCGAAGACCGCGGCCCGGTCCGTGG
The DNA here is from genome assembly GCA_025934635.1 of Streptosporangiaceae bacterium. The sequence continues at coordinate 4,811 of JAICWX010000193.1, forward strand.
ACAGGTTGATCACGCAGTTGGAGATAATCACGTCCACCGAGCCGCCGGGCAGCGGGATCGCCTCGATCTGGCCTTGCAGGAACTCCGCGTTGGCTGCCCCGGCGGCGGCGGCGTTGGCCCGGGCCAGGTCGAGCATCTCGGTGGTCATGTCCAGCCCGTACGCCTTACCGGCCGGGCCGACGCGGCGGGCCGACAGCAGCACGTCGATGCCGCCGCCCGAGCCCAGGTCCAGCACAATCTCACCCGGGGCCAGGTCCGCCACTGCGACTGGGTTGCCGCAGCCCAGGCTGGCCCGCACCGCAGCCTCGGGCAGACCGCTGGCATCGGGGTACGCGAGAGCGCCGCAGCAGGCTGAGGTGTCCGGGTCGCCGTCGGTGATCGCCTGCCCGGCCTGGGCGGCGCGGGCCAGGCCGGCGTAGCGGGCGGCGACCGCCGCCCGGATCTGGTCACGGTCAGCAAGAGCCATGGTCAACCTCCAGGCGGGAAGGGCGATGGCTTGCCCATCACCAGGTCAGCAGCAGTAGGGAAGCAGGTCACGCAGGCATCGTTGACCCGGTACAGCCGCGACGTGCCGCGGTCCTCGGCCAGCACGAACCGCACCGCCGCCAGCTGCCGCAGGTGCTCCGACACTGTCGACTGGCCCACCGGCACCGCCGCGACGATCTCCCTGACCGTCAGCGGCCGCCCGGCCCGGGCCAGCAGCGAGACGATCTGCACCCGGGTCCCGTCGGCCAGCGCCCTGAACCAGGACGCGTACATGTCGGCGGTCTGCCGGTCCAGCGGCTGCATCTCATTCATCGTTAATCGACGATAGACGATGAAGGGCTGTTAAGGGAAGCCTAGATAGTGGCTATCTGGGTCAGGCGCATGACAGTAGTTGCCGCAGGCGGTCCAGCCAGCGTGCGCGCCGGGACACCTGCGGCAACTCTGCGGCCTCGGCTAGCAGCAGGCTCCGGCAGACGTGGCCTGCTCAGGGGATGCGGCGCCATCGCTGCAGCAGGCCCGGCCGGCGCCCTCGCCGTAGAAGGTCTGGCTGTCCTCCAGGACCGTGTAATACTCCCAGGACTCGCCATCCGGGGTTTCCTTCACCCAGAACTTGTCCTGCCGGGCGTAGCAGCAGGTGGTATCCCGTTCGTCGATCACCGCAAGGCCGGCGTCCGCCAGGCGCGCCTGCTGGGAGTCCACCTCGGTGATCGCGGCGACTTCCACACCGAGGTGGTTAAGGGTGCCGCCCTGGCCCGGGTTCTCGAGGAGCACCAGCTTGAGCGGCGGCTCGGAGACGGCGAAGTTGGCGTAGCCGGGACGCCGCTTGGCGGGCTCGACGCCGAACAGCTTGCTGTAGAAGGCGACAGACTCGTCGATGTCGTTGACATTGAGCGCGAGCTGGACACGGGACACAGGACCTCCAGAAGGTCGTGGCATAGACGTTGATCTATATCTCTCGCCCGAGCTTGCCACAAGACATCGACAGATGTCAATATAGACGTATGTCGAATCCCCTCGCGCTGCTGCCCCCTGCGGACACCGTCGCATGCTGCTCCCCCCTCTCGGCGCAGCCGCTGTCGATGGACCGGGCCGAGCAGGTGGCTCCGCTGCTCAAGGCGCTGGCGGACCCGGTCCGGCTGCGGCTGATGTCGCTGGTCGCCTCCCGCCAGGGCGAGGCCTGCATGTGCGACCTGACCGACGCATTCGACTTGTCACAGCCGACCATCAGCCACCACATGAAGGTGCTGCACGACGCGGGACTGGTAGACAGGGAAAAGCGCGGCGTCTGGGTGTACTACCGAGCGCGTCCCGAGACGCTGATCAGCCTGAGCGCGCTCATCGGCTGCCCGCCGGGTTAACGGCTAGCGAGCCCATTGGCAGCGTCCCGGCAACCGTTCACGACACCCCGCCGGCCGGAACGCCGAACTCGCTGAGGAGGGCGAGCAGCCGGCGCTCGATCTCGTCGCGAATGGGCCGGACCGCGTCCGTGCCGAGGCCTTGCGGGTCGGCGATATCCCAGTCCTGGTAGCGCTTGCCGGGAAAGACCGGGCAGGCATCACCGCAGCCCATGGCGATGACGGTCAGCGCCAGCCCGGCCCGAGCGCGCGGAGTACGGCAAGCCGGACGGCGCCCCAGCGAGACGGTGCCGGTCGCCACGCCCACCACATGGTCCTGCGGGGCACTGAGGTACAACCGACGTACTTATGCGCGCCGCAGGCCCTGATCAGCTGTCGGAGTCGCTCCACGGGATGTCCGGCACCGGATTCGATGCGCTGTCGACCGCCGGCCATCCCGCAGTCTTCGCGTACTGCGGATATCCCTGGCTGATCCGCCGGCTGACGGACCGCAGGCACGGATATCGGAGTTTCAGCGCCCGCGTGGTCGCCCGCCAGGTCCGGTCCGGGCTCAGCGGGTAAGGTCCGCAGTCCTGCTCCCGGTCCAGCACAGCGCTCTCGGCCTGCCGGAACCCGGCTCGTGGGAACTGAGAAGCCGTCGTGCTAGCCGGTGCTTCCTCGGCAGTCAGCACGTCCCTGCCACGCAGACCGGACACTCGAGGCGTTTATAATTGTTTTTACAAACTAGACTGTTAAAATAAGATGTAGACAGGGTGCAGAAAGAGAGGATGGGGATGACTTACGTGATCGGGGAGGCGTGCGTGGATGTGCTGGACCGGGCGTGCGTGGAGGAGTGCCCGGTGGACTGCATCTACGAGGGCGAGCGGATGCTGTACATCCACCCGGATGAGTGCGTGGACTGCGGGGCGTGCGAGCCGGTGTGCCCGGTGGAGGCGATCTACTACGAGGACGACCTGCCGGGCAAATGGCAGGTGTACGCCGGGGAGAACGCGCGGTTCTTCGCCGAGCCGCTGCCCGGCCGCGACCAGCCCCTCGGCTCGCCGGGCGGTGCCGCCAAGCTCGGCGTGGCGGGCGCCGACACTCCGTTCGTCGCCGCGCTTCCGCCACGGGAATAGCGGTGCAAGCCAGTCAGCGCCGGTGCGGCTCTCGCGCTGCTGCCGCGGCGCGGAAGTTCCAGAGGAGGTCGTAATGGACGTGATCATTTACGGAGATTTCAACTGCCCGTATTCCTGCCTGGCCAGCCAGCGGGCTGACCTGCTGAACCGGGCAGGGGTCGCGGTGGGCTGGCGCGCGGTCGAGCATGACCGCGGCCTGCCGGTGACCGGCAGCCGGTCAGACAGCGACCAGGCCACCTGGGACCGCGAGCTTGCCGAGGTGGCCTCGCTCGCGCTGCCCGGGGAGCACGTGCCGGCCGGGCCGCCGGTCCTGATCAGCAACACGAAGGCGGCGGTGGCCGCCTGCGCCGAGGCGGTCAGCGACGGCCTCGCCGATGAGCTGCGCCGCCGCCTGTTCCGCGTCATCTGGGTCCAGGGGCGGCACGTCAGCAGCGCCTATGAGGTGCGCCGCGTGGTCACCGGGCTGATGTGGCCACGAGAAGACATCACTGACCGGCTGGCCAGCCCGGACATCCCCGGCGTGCTGGACCGGGACCCGGATCTGGCCCGGATCGTGCGCCGGTCGGGCGGCACGATCGCGCCGGACGGCGGGCCGCTCACCACGGCCGGGTGGCGGCGGATCCGGCAGTGGCGGCAGGAATGGCTGGCGCTGCCCAGCCAGGTGATCCCGGCCGTCGCCGGCCCGGACCGGATCGTGCGATCCGGTGCCGATGGTCTCCGCTACCTGGCGGACCTCGCCGCTACCGTCGGCGCCGGGCCGCCTGCCCGCAGGCACGGAAACGGCACCGGATCGAGACCGCCGCGTCATGGCGGCTTTCCGCGCTGCCCGTGCCGCCTGACCAGGCAGGCGGCACGGCACCCGCACCGATCCCTTAATTTCCACTACGATTACTGATATAAAATAAACCTATGGATACAGAGCAGCTCCTGGCACCCGAGGATGCCTCTCCGCTCGGCCGCAGCCGCGCCGACGTGCTGGACATGCTGCGCGCCGCGGACGGCCCGCTCGGCGTCCGGGAGGTCGCGCAGCGGATGGGGCTGCATCAGAACACGGCACGTTTCCACCTGGAGGCGCTGGCGGAGGCAGGCCTGGCCGTCCGCGAGACCGAAGACCGCGAGACGCCCGGCAGGCCCAGGATCGGCTACCGGCCGGTCGCCGACGGTCCGGCGGGACGGCGGCGCTACCGGCTGCTCGCCGAGATGCTCACCAGCCTCATCGCCGGCACCATGCCGGAGCCGGGCAGGGCCGCGGAGGAGGCCGGGCGCGAGTGGGGTGCCTACCTCACCGAGCAGCCGCCGCCGTACCAGCGGCTGACCGCCGCGGATGCCGTAGAGAAGCTCACGGCGATCATGGAAGAGCTGGGTTTCGCGCCGCGGGCGGAGGCCGGTGACGGCGCCGGGAAGTACCGGCTGTGCCTGCGCCAGTGCCCGTTCCGCGAGGTGGCCCGGCAGCACCAGGATGTCATCTGCTCGCTGCATCTCGGGCTGATGCGGGGGGCACTGGCCCAGATGCGGGCTCCGGTCAGCGCCGACCGGCTGGATCCGTTCGTCGAGCCCAGCCTGTGCGTCGCCCGGCTGACAGCACGCGACGAAGCCGGCGAGCGGCAGCCAGCCGCGGACGAGACCCGGTAGCTTGCCGGTGCCGGCCGCTATGCGGGTTCCCGCAGCAAGCCGGCCAGGACGGCGGCCTGGCTGAGGCTGAGGTCCTTGGTGGCGGTCAGCAGCGTCACCGGCCGGTCCGCGGCGAGGGCGCGGATCCGGTTGAGCGCTTCCCGGGGGCCGGGTCCGGCCAGTTCGGCGTTGTACCGGCGGCGGAATTCGTCGAACTTGGCCGGGTCGTGCTGGTACCAGGTCCGCAGTTCGGTGGTTGGCGCGACGTCTTTGGCCCACTCGTCCAGCCGGGCGGCGTCCTTGCGCATCCCTCGCGGCCATACCCGGTCCACCAGCACGCGCGCGCCATCGGCGGGGGAAGGATCTTCGTAGACACGCCGGACCCGGATGTCAGTACCCATCTTGGGCCTCCATTCCCTCAGTCCTTGGGCACTTCGCGAGCGGCGGCAGCAAAGCGGGAGGCGGAGATGCCGACCGGGCCGCGGCGCTGCACCGGATGCTGTCCACCCGCAACGGCTGTGCCATCTCGGAAAGGAACCGCACGTCCGGGGCGGGCAGCGCGGGAGGCATATACGTTCCGGCGGCCATCAGGCAACGACCTCCTCCAGGGGAACGGCGGGGTCGGCGAGCCGGGCCGGGTCGGCCGGCTGGCCGGACCGGATCAGGTGCTGGATCGCGTCGGTGACGTCCCAGATGTTGACGTTCATCCCGGCGACCACCCGGCCGCCGGACAGCCAGAAGGCGATGAACTCGCGCTTGCCGACGTCGCCGCGGAAGACCACCCGGTCGTAGCCGCCGGGCCCGGCGTAGCCGGCGTATTCCATGCCCAGGTCGTACTGGTCGGTGTAGAAGTACGGCAGCCGGTCGTAGGCGGCGTCGCGGCCGAGCATGGCCGCCGCGGCGGTTTCCGGCTGGTGCAGCGCGTTGGCCCAGTGCTCGACCCGGATATGCGTGCCGAGCAGCGGGTGGAACGCGCTGGCGATGTCCCCGGCCGCGTAGATGTCCGGATCAGAGGTGCGCAGCGCCGCGTCGGTTACCACCCCGTCTCGCACGTCGAGGTCCGCCGCCTCGGCTAGCCGGGTCTGCGGGGCCGCGCCGATACCGATGATCACCGCGTCCGCGCCGATCCGGGTACCGTCCGCGAGCCGTGCCCCGGTCGCCTTCTGGCCGCTGACGGTAATCTCGCCGACCCGGACGCCGAGGCGCAGGTCGGCGCCGTGCTCACGGTGCAGCCCGGCGAAGACCGGGGCGACCTGCGGGCCGAGGACATGCAGCAGCGGCAGGTCCGACGCTTCCAGGACGGTCACCTCGACCCCGGCCAGCCGTGCCGCCGCGGCCACCTCCAGGCCGATCCACCCGGCCCCGATGATGAGCACCCGGGACGCGGCCCGGAAGGTGTCCCGGATCCGGTCGCTGTCCCCCACCCTGCGCAGGTACAGCACGCCGTCGGCGTCCGCGCCAGGCAGCGGCAGCCGCCGGGGGGCCGATCCGGTGGCCAGCAGCAGCTTGCCGTAAGCCAGGCGCCCGCCATCGGACAGCGTCACCTCGCGGCGGCCCCGGTCGATCCCGGTGACCGCCGTGCCGGGCAGCAGCTCGACACGGTTGGCGTCGTACCACTCCGCGGGATGGACGAAGATCGTCTCCCGTTCGGCCTTGCCCTGCAGGTAGGCCTTGGACAGCGGCGGCCGCTCATAGGGCCGGATGTCCTCTTCGGCGGCCAGTACGATGCGGCCGCTGAAACCCTGCTCGCGGAGCGCTTCCGCGGCCTTGGCGCCGGCCAGGCCGCCGCCGGCGATGACAAATGTCTCTGAAGCTGGCATCTGGTGTTACTCCTCCGGTGTGCCGAGGGCGGCGGCGAGCCGCTGGCCGAGGTGGGCCCAGCTGGCGTCGAACGCGGTCACGCCCTGGTCTTCCAGGGTCTGGACGACTTCGGCGTAGTCGATGCCGGCCGCGGCGAGGTCGTCCAGGACGGCCTGCGACTGGGCGTAGGTGCCGTGGATGCTGTCGTCCGGGATGTCCCCGTGATCGGCGACCGCGTCCAGCGTGGCCTCGGGCATGGTGTTGACCACGCCGGGGGCGACCAGCCCGGTGACGTACCGGGTGTCGTCGTAGGCGGGGTCCTTGACGCTGGTGGAGGCCCACAGCGGGCGCTGGGGCCCGGCCCCGGCCTCCGCCAGCGACTTCCACCGGCCGGTGGAGACCGACTGCTCGTAACGCTGGTAGGCGAGCCTCGCGTTGGCGATCGCTGCCTTGCCGCGCAGCGCGGCGGCCTGCTCGGTGCCGATCTTGTCCAGCCGCCGGTCCACCTCGGTGTCCACCCGGGACACGAAGAACGACGCGACCGAGGCGATCCCGGACAGGTCCCGCCCCGCGTCGCGGGCGGCTTCCAGCCCGGCCAGGAACGCCTCGATCACCTCGCCGTAGCGGGCCAGGGAGAAGATCAGCGTGACGTTGATGCTGATCCCCTCGGCCAGGCAGGCGGTGATCGCCGGCAGGCCCTGCCGGGCGGCCGGGATTTTCACGAACAGGTTGGGCCGGTCCACCAGCCACCACAGCGCGCGGGCCTCGGCGACCGTCCGGCCGGTGTCGCGGGCGATCCGCGGGTCGACCTCGATCGACACCCGGCCGTCCACCCCATCGGTGGCGTCATACACCGGGCGCAGCACGTCGCACGCCTGACGCACGTCGGACGTGGTCAGCTCCCGCAGCGCCTGATCCGCTGGCACCCGGCGCAGCCGCAGGTCCCGGATCTGCCCGGCGTAGGCGTCACTGCCGCTGATGGCCTTCGCGAAGATCGTCGGATTAGTGGTCACCCCCGATACTCCCCGGCCGCGAAGCGCGGCAAGGCTGCCGGCGGTCAGGCGCTCCCGGCTCAGGTCATCCAGCCAGACCGACACTCCTGCTGTCCGCAGCCTGGCAATCGGGTCTGTCATCACACCTCCAGGTGATCGTGCAGCTGGCATTTACCAGCACCTCGTCCGTGACGGCTATTCGCGTACCCGCGTCCCAGGCCGTCCTGCCGGGTGCGGGCGCGGCGTGATACCGGATAAGGCCGCCGCCTTCCCTGACGGCCTGTCATCAGAAGGAAGCTGTGTGACGGTGGCGGCCGTTTCCTCATCACGGCGTCCGGCGCTCACGGCCGCGGACTTGTCGCGTGGTTGCCGGGCCGCGAGGAACACCGCGATGAGCCATGCCGCCAGCACGGCGACGACGACCACCGCCATGATGGTGAGCTGCCCCGCTGAAAGATCTGAGTTCGGATACATGAGGATCTCCTCCCGTCACGCTTGCGCGCCGGCCTGCGGCTGGTACATATCCCCGAGGAGGGCTGCCAGGTCAGCGCCGGACCCGGTGAGCGCGGGAAGCAGCAGGTCGTTCACCTTGGCCACGTGCCCGGCGAACAGCGTCGCGATCCATTCCGAGACGGTGGCGGCCTCGCCGCCGTCCGCGCCAGGCTGGAGCCGTCCGGCGAGGTAGGCCAGCTCGCGGTGCTCGGCGGTCAGGGCGCGGACCAGCTCACCGCCGCGGGCATGACTGGCCGCCGCCTGGTAGAGGACCCGCTCCTCCGCCTCGGCATGAGGCAGGACCTCCTCTTCCAGGTAGCCGCGTAGCGTCGCCAGCTGCCGCTGGAACGGGACACCGCTGGCCGCTGCGTCGCAGACCGTGCCAGCGCGCCGTTCCAGGCCGCGGCGCAGCAGCGCGTGATGGTGGACGATCTGCCTGACATGCTCGGTGGCGCCTTCGTAGGTGATGGCCATCAGGCACCTCCTTCCAAGAACTATTAGTTTTAACAAGTCTATTTGTGTAAATATTCCTGGCAGATCTCAGAGCACGATGTCCAGCGGTTCCTCGATCAGCTCCCGGAGGTGGGTGAGGAAGGCGGCCGCGGTGGCGCCGTCGACGGCCCGGTGGTCGATGGACAGCGTCAGCGTCATGGTGGTGCCGATGGCGACCTGGTCGTCGTGCACGACGGGCTGGCGGACGGCTTCGCCGACGGCGAGGATGGCGGCCTGCGGCGGGTTGATGACGGCGGTGAACTGCCGGATGCCGTACATGCCGAGGTTGCTGATGGTGAAGGTACCGCCCGCCAGCTCGTCCGGGGTGAGCTTGCGGGCTCGCGCCCGGGCGGTGAGGTCGCGGGCCTCGCGGGCGATCTCAGTGAGGGACTTGCGGCCGGCGTCGCGGATGACCGGGACGATGAGCCCGTCGTCGATGGCGACCGCGATGCCGATGCTGACGTGGCGGTGCCGCAGGATGCGGGTCTCGTCCCAGGAAGAATTGACCTCGGGATGGGCCGCCAGCGCCGTCGCGCAGGCCCGGATGAGCAGGTCCGTGACGGTGATCTTGACGCCCGCGCCGCGGCGCTCGTTGGCCTGGGCGCGGAACGCGAGCAGCTTGCCCGCGGCAGCCACGACGGTCAGGTAGAAGTGCGGGGCCTCGCGGGCGCTGGCGGCGAGCCGCTCCGCGGTGAGGCGGCGCACCGTGGTCAGCGGGATCTCCTCGGCGTCCACGGCCGGGGCCAGCGGCGCCACGCCAGAGGGGACAGGTGACGGGGGCACGGCCGCGAGAGGCACGGCCGGAGAACTGCCAGGCGCGGGCCGCGCCGGGCCGGTGGGCGCCGGCGCCGGCTGGGCGCCATCGCGCGTGCGGGCGGCTTTCTCGATGTCGGCGCGGACGATCCGGCCGCCGGGGCCGCTGCCGGTGAGGGTGCTCAGGTCGATCGCGCGCTCGCGGGCGAGCTTGCGGGCCAGCGGGGACGCCGGCACCGCGGTCGGCGGTCCGCCGGCCGGTGCCGGTGCGGGTGCGGGTGGAGGAACCACCGTTCGTTCTGCCTGACCGGGGGCGCGAACCGGCGGCGCGGCAGCGGCGGGAGCGTCGTCGGCCTGGCCGATGACGGCGATGGGGGCGCCGATCGGGACCGATGCCCCCTCCTCGACCAGGATGCGGGTGAGCACGCCCTCGTCGTAGGCCTCCATGTCCATGGCGGCCTTGTCGGTCTCGATCACCGCCAGCACGTCGCCCTTGCGGACCTGGTCCCCCTCGTGCTTGACCCACTGGCTCAGGACGCCTTGCTCCATGGTGTCCGACAGCCGGGGCATGAGCACGTCGGCCATCAGTTCCCCCCGAGGGTCTCGCGGACGACCCGGATGATCGCCGCGGCGTCCGGCAGGGCGGCGACCTCGAGCGGCTTGGCGTACGGCAGCGGCACCTCGGCGGCGGCCACCCGCCGGACCGGGGCGTCGAGGTAGTCGAACGCGCCCTCGCCGATCGTGGCAGCGAGCTCCGCTCCTGTCCCGTAACTGAGCCAGTCATCCTCCACGATCACCGCCCGGCTGGTCTTGCGGACCGAGGCGCAGACGGTGTCCCGGTCCAGCGGACGGAGGCTGCGCAGGTCGACGACCTCGGCGGAGATGCCGTCGCTCTCCAGCCGACGGGCGACGTCCAGCGCGATCACCGCGGCCCGCGAGTAGCCGACGATCGTCACGTCCCGGCCCGGCTTGACCACGGCGGGGTCCTTTTCGTTCTGGAAGCCCATCGAGCGCTGCACTTCGGCGGCGCGATCGATGAAGGTGCGCAGCGTGTCGCCGGGCAGCGAATGGTAATAGCCGCCCGTGTTTACATATTCGAATTTCTTCGTGAGGTAGTAATTGCGCTCGGCGTCAACGCCCTTGAACAGGAAGCCTTCAATCTCGTTCGCGGCGTTCAGGGTAAAGCCGTTTTTTTCGTACTGCTCGTTGGCGTACGACTTCAACATGCCGCGAATATCGCCCGTATAGGGTGTGCCGTCCTTGTCGATCACCTCGCCGAAGATCAGCACCTTGCCCGCGCCGAAGAAATCCGAAGGCGCCCAGTAGAACGCGTTCCAGTCCATATGCAGCCGCAGATCGCTCTCGCGCTGGGCCGTAAAACCGCGGATCGAGGAACCGTCGAACGTCAGATTGTCATAGCTCTTGACAAGGAATTTTTTGTCGTAGTCGAGCATATGCAGGCGGCCTTCCAGATCGCTGAACAGTACCGTGACGGCTTTAATGCTTTTCGTGTCCGTCAGATACTTCAGCCGCTCTTCCTGCAGCTTGCCCGGCTCCACGTGCTTCGCCCGCTGTTCTTTCGCCTTCAGATTGAGCTCTTCCAGCTCAGCGTACGGCAGGGTGAGAAAATCCTGTAATTGTGTCGACATTGCTCTCCGGAACGGATTATTGATTTGGACGGAGCGCCGGGGCAGACTTCGGGTACTACAGCCGCAGCTGACAAAGCGATCCTGTCAGTAAACATTGATTATCAGTGAAATCGGGCGCTGGGGGCAACGATTCCTGATCGGTTCTTTTTATTCGCCGGATTGAACCTGTTAATCCGATCCGCGGGCGCCGTCTCCCGCGGCTACAAGATCGGCCGCCGGATCCTTTGTCCGAGGCTGCGTCGCCGGCTTCCAGCGCACCACCGGCCGGCGCGCCGCCGAAACCTCATCCACGCGGCTGGTGCGCGTCAAGTGCGGCGCTTTCAGCGCCGTCTGCGGATCTTTTTCGATCTCCTGCGCGATGGAAATCATGGCATCGATAAAGCCGTCGAGCTCGATTTTGGACTCGGTCTCGGTCGGCTCGATCATCAGCGCCCCGTGCACGATGAGCGGAAAACTCACCGTATAGGGGTGATAGCCGTAATCGATCAGGCGTTTCGCGATATCGCCGGTACGCACGCCCTTCGCCGCCTGGCGGTCGTCGCTGAACACCACCTCGTGCATGTTGGGCCGGTCATAGGGTAGATCGAACCAGGGCCGCAGCCGGTGGCGAATGTAATTGGCGTTCAGGACCGCGTCCACGGTCGCGTTGCGCAGCCCCGGTCCGCCGTGCGCCAGAATATAGGCCAGCGCGCGCACCAGCACGCCGAAATTTCCGTAAAATGCCCGGACCTTCCCGATGCTTTGCGGAAAATCGTAGTTCCACGAAAGCTTTTCGCCTTCGCGCCGCAGCCTCGGCACGGGTAAAAACGGCTCCAGATGCCTGCGCACCGCCACCGGACCGCCGCCCGGTCCACCGCCGCCGTGGGGCGTCGAGAAGGTCTTGTGCAGATTGATGTGCATCACGTCGACGCCGAAATCGCCCGGCCGCGCAATCCCTACGAGCGCGTTCATATTGGCGCCGTCCATATACGCCATCGCGCCCTTCGCGTGCAGAATCTCCACCGCCCGCGCGATGTTTTCCTCGAACACCCCGAGCGTGTTGGGATTCGTCACCATCAGCGCAGCGGTGTCTTCCGTGACGGCCCTCGCGAGTTCCTCGAGATCGATCATGCCCTGATCGTTCGATTTGAGATTCCGCACCTGATAGCCGGCAATGGCCGCGGTCGCCGGATTGGTGCCGTGCGCCGAATCGGGAACCAGGATGTGTTTGCGCGCGTTCCCCTGGGCTTCGTGCCAGGCGCGGATCAGCAGGATTCCCGTCAGCTCGCCATGCGCGCCGGCCGCGGGCTGCAGCGTGATGGCGTCGAGCCCGGCGATCTCGCACA
>JAICWX010000265.1 GCA_025934635.1 Streptosporangiaceae bacterium
CATGCAGTACCCGGTCGAGGTGCCCGGCGTGTCAGTGTCGAACTTCCTGCGGACCGCGGTGACCGCGGTCCGCGGCGAGGCCCCCAAGCTGCGCAACTTCGTCAAGGAGCTGCGTGCGGCCATGAAGGCGCTGTCGATCGACCCGGCCTTCGCCGAGCGCAACCTGAACGAGGGCTTCTCCGGCGGGGAGAAGAAGCGGCACGAGATCCTGCAGCTCGAGCTGCTCGACCCGAAGATCGCGATCCTGGACGAGACCGACTCCGGACTCGACGTCGACGCACTCAAGGTCGTCTCCGAGGGCATCAACCGGTTCGGCGCCAAGCCCGGCCACGGCGTCCTGCTGATCACCCACTACACCCGGATCCTGCGGTACGTGAAGCCGGACTTCGTGCACGTGTTCGTGGCCGGCCGGGTCGTCGAAGAGGGCGGCCCCGAGCTGGCCGAGCTGCTGGAGAACGAGGGCTACGAGCGGTTCGCCGGGGCGCCTGCATGAGCCAGCCCCTGGACGTGGAGGCGATCCGGAAGGATTTCCCGATCCTCGCCCGGACCGTGCGGAACGACAAGCCCCTGGTCTACCTGGACTCCGGGGCGACCTCGCAGCACCCGGTCGCGGTGCTCGACGCCGAGCGGGATTACTACGAGCGGCACAACGCCGCCGCGCACCGCGGCACGCACCTCCTCGGCGAGGAGGCCACCGAGATCTACGAGGGGACCCGCGCGAAGCTGGCGGCCTTCCTCGGCGCCGCCTCGCCCGATGAGGTCGTCTTCACCAAGTCCGCTACCGAGGCCATCAACCTCGTCGCGTTCGGCCTGGCCTGGTCGCTGAAGCCGGGCGACGAGATCCTCATCTCCGAGCTCGAGCACCACGCCAACCTGGTGCCGTGGCAGCAGCTCGCGCTGCGCACCGGGGCGACCCTGAAGTGGTTCACCGAGCAGCCGGACGGCCGCCTGGACATCGACCAGACGCTGGTCACCGAGCGGACGAAGATCGTCGCGGTGACCGGCCAGTCGAACGTCACCGGCGTGATCCCGCCGCTGCGCGCGATCGGCGAGCTGGCGCACTCCGTCGGCGCGCTGTTCCTGGTGGACGGCGCCCAGCTGGTGCCGCACCACCCGGTGAACGTCGCGGACCTCGGCGCGGACTTCCTCGCCTTCTCCGGGCACAAGATGCTCGGTCCGCTCGGCCTCGGCGTGCTCTACGGCCGGTACGCGGCGCTCGACGCGCTGCCGCCGTTCCTCACCGGCGGGTCGATGATCGAGGTCGTCCGGATGGAGGAGACCACCTTCCTCCCGCCGCCGGCCAAGTTCGAGCCCGGCGTCCCGCCGGTCGCGCAGGCGGCCGGGCTCGGCGCGGCGGTGGACTACCTGACCGCGCTGGGCATGGACAACGTGGCCGCGCACGAGGAAGCACTGACCGCGCACGCGCTGGACGCGCTGCGCGCGAACCGCGGCGTGCGCATCCTCGGTCCCGAGACCACCGGGGACCGCGGCGGCACGGTGGCCTTCGAGATCGACGGCGTCCACCCGCACGACGTGGGCCAGGTGCTCGATGAGCTCGGCATCGCAGTGCGCACCGGGCATCACTGCGCCTGGCCGCTGCACCGGACGCTGGGCGTGCAGGCCAGCACGCGGGCCAGCTTCTACGTGTACAACACCCACGACGAGGTAGACGCCCTGGCGGACGGCGTCCGCTACGCCCAGCGTTTCTTCGGCGCGGGATGACCAGGCCGCTTGTGAGTGTTAGGAGGTGACGTGATGCAGCTCGAGTCGTTGTACCAGGACATCATCCTGGATCATTACCGCAATCCCCATCACAAGGGGCTGCGGGACCCGTTCGATGCCGAGGTGCACCACGTGAACCCGGTCTGCGGCGACGAAGTGACGCTGCGGGTCACCCTGAAGGACGTCAACGGCGAGCTCGTCGTCGAGGACGTGTCCTACGACTCGCTGGGCTGCTCGATCAGCCAGGCGAGCGCCTCGGTCATGAGCGACCTGGTGATCGGCAAGCCGGTGGATGAGGCCATGACCGTCAGCCAGGTTTTCCTGGAGCTGATGCAGTCCAAGGGCCGGGCCGAGCCGGACGAGGACGTGCTCGAGGACGCGGTGGCGTTCGCCGGCGTGTCCAAGTACCCGGCCCGGATAAAATGCGCCCTGCTCGGCTGGATGGCATGGAAGGACGCGACCGCTCAGGCCATGGAGGCAGCGCAATGACAGAGAACGTGACCACGGACGAGACGGCAGCCCCGGAGCCAGCCCCCGCTGAGCTCACCAAGGACCAGGAGGACGTGCTCGAGGCGCTGCGCGACGTGGTGGACCCCGAGCTCGGGATCAACGTGGTGGACCTCGGCCTGGTCTACGGCGTCGATGTGGACGCGGAGCGGATCGCCACCATCGACATGACGCTGACCAGCGCCGCCTGCCCGCTGACGGACGTGATCGAGGACCAGGCCCGGGAAGCGCTGGAGGGCCTGGTGACGGACTTCCGCATCAACTGGGTCTGGATGCCGCCGTGGGGGCCGGAGAGCATCACCGACGATGGGCGCGAGCAGCTTCGCGCCCTCGGCTTCAACATCTAAGCCGGCTAGGCCCGGATGTAGAACGGCTCGGCGTGAGCCGAGATCCAGGCGTCGATCTGGTCCGGCTCGCCCTCGCCGGGGAACGTGACGTCGATGGGAAACTCCTGCCCGGCACCGTCCTGGCCGGCCCGCTCGACCGCCCGCTCGATGGTGCTGAGGACCTCCAGGTGCGCCGTCTCGCTGCCCGGGTCGTCGAGGGTCACGGAGATGACCAGGCCCTCGCCCTGGCCGCGCACCGACAGCCACGCCCGGGACGCCTGCCGTACCGCCGGCACCGCCCCCAGCGCGCTCCTGACCTCGCTCAGCAGCGGGACGGGATCGGCGGGCGGCCGGCCCACCCTGACCTGGGTGCCCTCGGCGACCACCAGCGCCGCCGCCAGGTAGCCGACCCCTTCCGGGTAGATGGGGACGCTGGTCTCCGCGCCCGGGTTCAGCGCGATGCCCACGCCGGCCGGCATCCGCCGGGCCAGCTCGGCCGCCGGGACGACGATGTGCGGCATGTCGGCGAACGGGCCGTCTCCGGACGGGACCCGTTCTCCCTCGCCCGGCGACGGCGCGGGCGTCGCGGCCCGGCCGGGCCAGCCGGCCAGCCGCTCGGCCGAGGTGAACGCGGGGACGAACTCGGCGCCGAGGTAGGTGACCGTGGGCAGCATCACCGCCGATCCGTCGGTGACCGGGCGCGCGTCGGGCAGCGGAAGCCACAGCCGTCCTCGGCTAAGCTCGTCGAGCAGTGCCGTCACCCGGTCGGGATCCTTGACCGCGGCGGCCAGGGCGTCCTCAACGGTCGCCGGGGTCGCCAGGTTCGCCGGATCGTGGACCCCGGCGTCACCCTGGCCCCAGGCCACGGCCCCGGGGCGCATGAAAGTGCCGCCTTGCGACATGGCGGACGTCGGAGTCACCGGTTTCATAGATGTATTCCTTGTCGTTGTCATTAGCTAGGCAAACTGGGGAGCCCGCCGCGTCGATGGCCGCCTCCGGGTGAGGCCACAATAGTACGGATAGTAAGCGTCAAGAGGCAGTGTGTGATGAAGAATCCTGCCGCAGGCGGCGGCCGCTGGGTGGAAGTTCCGCCAGAACGCTTCGTGTCCTGGATCACCGCGTTTACGGAGCGTCACGGCGGCGTGGCTGGGACCGCCGAGTCCCCGTCGGCGGGCACGGTAACGGGCGGGGCGGTCGGCAGAGAAGGAACTGTCACCTTCACCGCCGCCGACGGGGCGGCGGCCGAGTGCCATCCGCCGTTCCCGTCCCCGCTGCTGTCCCCGGCCCTGCTTTCTTCTCCCCTCGGCGGGGAGCGTGCCGTAGCCGGGGCGCTGGCGGCCAGCGCCGCCGCCGACCGGACGGTCGGCGTCCTGCTGGTGCGCCTGGGCGGGTACGCGGTCGGCGTCTTCTCCGGCGTGCCGCCCCGGCTGGCGGTCTCCAAGACGGGGAGCAGGCCGGTGCACGGCCGCAGCGCGGCGGGCGGCTGGTCGCAGCAGCGCTTCGCCCGGCGCCGGGAGAACCAGGCCGCGACGGCGCTGCGGGCCGCGGCCGACGCCGCGGCCGAGGTGTTCGGCCGGTACGGTCCCGGCGGCCTCGATGCCGTGGTGCTGGGCGGGGACAAGCGGTCCGCCGCCGGGCTGCGCGGCGATGCCCGCCTGGCGGACTACCTGGCCCGGGCCTCCGGCCGCTTCCTCACCGTGCCCGACCCCCGGCTCGCCGTGCTGCGCGAGACCCCCCGTGCCTTCCTGGCCATCCGCATCCGGCTGACCGAGCCGGAATCCGTTGGCCCGGTTACTGGTTGACCAAGTACGATGGATGCCATGCTCCCCACCTCGGACTAGGACACACCTCGAGGGGAGAGGTCTGTCCGATTCCAGTCCTAGGAGCAGTCAGTCATGATCGTGGCAAGTGAGATCGAATTGCGGGCTGGCGCGCGCCTGCTGCTTGAAGGCGCGTCGTTCCAGGTGTCCGCGGGAGACCGGATCGGCCTGGTCGGCCGGAACGGGGCCGGGAAGACCACGCTGGCCAAGGTGCTCGCCGGGGAGGCCCAGCCGGCCGCGGGCTCGGTCCGCCGGTCCGGTACGGTCGGGTACCTGCCGCAGGACCCGCGGACCGGGAACCTGGACATGCTGGCCATCGACCGGGTCCTGTCCGCCCGCGGACTCGACCAGCTACGGGCCGAGCTGCGCGCGGCCGAGGCGGCGATGGCCGCCTCCGACTCCGGCACGGCCACCGCCGCGATCCGTAAGTACGGAAGGCTGGAGGAGCGGCTGGCCGTGCTCGGCGGGTACGCGGCCGAGTCGCAGGCGGCGTCGCTCACCGCCAGCCTGGGGCTGCCTGACCGGGTCCTGCAGCAGCCGCTGCATACTCTCTCGGGCGGCCAGCGGCGCCGGGTCGAGCTGGCCCGGATCTTGTTCTCTGATTCCGCGACCATGCTGCTCGACGAGCCGACCAACCACCTGGACGCCGACTCGGTGGCCTGGCTGCGCGACCACCTCAAGAGCTACCGTGGTGCCCTCGTGGTGATCAGCCACGACGTGGCGCTGCTCGCCGACGTGGTCAACAAGGTGTTCTATCTCGACGCGCAGCGGGCCTGCCTGGACACCTACAACCTGGGCTGGCGGGCCTACCTGCAGCAGCGCGAGACCGACGAGCGGCGCCGGCGGCGCGAGCGGGTGAACGCGGGCCGGCAGGCCGGCGCGCTGATGGCCCAGGCGGACAAGATGCGGGCCAAGGCGACCAAGGCCCGCGCCGCGCAGAACATGCAGCGCCGGGCCGAGCGGATGCTGGCCGGCGTCGAGGCCGAGCGCACCGCCGACCGGGTGGCCAGGCTCCGCTTCCCGGTACCGGCCCCGTGCGGCCGCACCCCGCTGACCGCGGAGGGCCTGACCAAGTCGTACGGCTCGGACGAGGTGTTCACCGGGGTCGACGTCGCCGTCGACCGGGGCAGCCGGGTGGTGATCCTCGGGCTCAACGGAGCGGGCAAGACGACACTGCTCCGCCTGCTGGCCGGCCTGGAGGCCCCGGACACCGGAAAAGTCGCGCCCGGCCATGGCCTTAGCCTCGGATATTATGCCCAGGAGCATGAAACGCTGGAAACCGATCGAACGGTTCTATCGCACATGCGTTCCGCCGCTCCGGACCTTACCGAATCGGAGCAGCGTAAGGTTCTCGGGTCATTCCTGTTCTCCGGTGATGATGTCGAAAAGCCCGCCGGAGTGCTTTCTGGAGGAGAAAAGACGAGGCTAGCCCTCGCTCTTCTTGTTGTATCAGGCGCGAACGTCCTGTTGCTCGACGAGCCGACCAACAACCTCGATCCGGCCAGCCGGGAGGAAGTCCTCGAGGCGCTGCGGAGCTATCGCGGAGCGATAGTGCTTGTGACGCATGATGAAGGTGCGGTTCAGGCCCTATCGCCGGAACGCGTTATCGTCCTGCCCGACGGAGTGGAAGACGCGTGGAGCGAGGATTTCGCCGATCTCGTCGCACTTGCGTGAGGCTGTTGCCAGTTGACGCCGCGGAGCCTAAGACCAGCCAATCTGCCATAGCCCGTTAAAAATATAGTGATCATTTACTGCGATGTGGGTGGCCAATCCCGCGATCATGCCTGATCATTGCGAGTGGGGAACGCGTAACTCATAGGTGACCGCATCTAACGGGAGGTACACGTGGCCGAGACCCTCAAGAAAGGCACGCGGGTGACCGGGGTGGATCGCAGCAAACTGGCGACGACCCTCGGCAAACGGTATGACTCGGGCGAGAGCATCCGATCACTGGCCGCCTCAACCGGAAGGTCGTACGGCTTCGTCCACCGGATCCTGACCGAGACGGGAGTGACGTTGCGCGGACGCGGAGGCGCGACCCGCAGTGGCAAGAACAAGGTGAAGCACTAGCCACATCGGTGCGTGCCCTGATGGCACCGGCCCGGCGACGCCGCCGCCGGGACCCCGCCCGGAAGCCTGAAGGAGTTCGCTGCTAGCTGACAGCCATCCCGCCCGGCACCGGAACTAAACGCCGCCCCCGACGGTTTCCCTTTTCATGTACGGGCGGGCAAACATAGTCGCGATGCGAGGGCTCCGGATGGATCCCTCGATCACCAAGCAGAAGCTCAAGCCGGGCACCGTCCGGCGGATCGCGGCCTACGCGCGCCCCTACCGGCTTCACCTGACCGTCTTCCTGCTGGCCACCTGCGTGGACGCGGTGATCACCGTCGTCAACCCGCTGCTGCTGCGGCAGGTCATCGACCACGGCATCCTGGCCCGCAACGACCGGGTGGTGATCGGAATCGCCGTCGCGGTCGGCGCCGTCGCGATCTTCGACGCCTTCCTCGGCTTCGTGATCCGCTGGTTTTCCGCCCGGATCGGCGAGGGCCTGATCTACGACCTGCGTACCCAGGTCTTCGATCACGTCCAGCGGCAGCCGGTCGCCTTCTTCACCCGGGCGCAGACCGGTTCGCTGGTCAGCCGGCTCGACGGGGACGTGATCGGCGCCCAGCAGGCCATTACCTCCACCCTGTCCGGCGTGATCTCCAACCTGCTCAGCCTGGTCGTCATCCTGATCACGCTGTTCTACCTGTCCTGGCTGGTGAGCCTCATCGCGCTGGCGATGATCCCGCTGTTCATCCTGCCCGCGCGCCTGGTCGGCCGCCGGATGCAGCGGCTGACCCGGGAGAGCATGCAGCTCAACGCCGAGATGAGCTCGACGATGACCGAGCGGTTCAACGTGGCCGGCGCGATGCTGGTGAAGCTGTTCGGGCGGCCGCGCGAGGAAACCGACGCGTTCTCCCTGCGCGCCGGCCGGGTCCGGGACATCGGCGTGGTCACCGCCATGTACGGCCAGGTGTTCTTCGTCGCCCTGACCCTGCTGGCCTCGCTGGTCACCGCCGTGGTCTACGGACTCGGCGGCACCCTGGTCATCAACGGCACGTTCCAGATCGGCACGCTGGTCGCCCTGACCACCCTGCTCGGCCGGGTCTACGGGCCGATCACGTCGCTGTCCAACGTGCAGATCAGCGTCATGACCGCCCTGGTCAGCTTCGACCGGGTCTTCGAGGTGCTCGACCTGCGGCCGCTGATCGCCGACAAGCCGGACGCGGTGCCCCTGCCCCGCGAAAACGCGGCCGGCGCCCCCGCCCCGGAGATCGAGTTCGCCGGGGTCTCCTTCCGCTACCCGTCGGCGAGCGAGGTCTCGCTCGCCTCGCTGGAGTCGATCGCGCTGCCCGCGCCGGAACGCCAGGACGCGGGCCCGGGAGTCCTGCACGAGGTGAGCTTCCGCGCGCCCCCGGGTCGGCTGACCGCGCTGGTAGGCCCCTCGGGAGCGGGCAAGACCACGATTACCGCCCTGGCCGCCCGGCTGTACGACCCGAACTCCGGGACCGTGCGGATCGGCGGGTACGACCTGCGGGACGTCACCCAGGAGTCACTGCACGACGTGGTGGGCGTGGTCACCCAGGACGCGCACCTGTTCCACGACACCATCCGGGCCAACCTGACGTACGCGCGGCCCGAGGCGACCGAGCTCGAGCTGATCGGCGCGTGCGAGGCCGCCCAGATCTGGGACCTGATCTCAGGCCTGCCCGACGGGCTGGACACCGTGGTGGGGGACCGGGGCTACCGGCTATCCGGTGGCGAGAAGCAGCGCGTGGCCGTGGCCCGGCTGCTGCTCAAGGCCCCGGCGGTGGTCGTCCTCGACGAGGCCACCGCCCACCTGGACTCCGAATCCGAGGTGGCGGTGCAGCGTGCGCTGAAGACGGCGCTGGCCGGCCGGACGTCGCTGGTGATCGCGCACCGGCTCTCCACGATCAGGGAAGCCGACCAGATCCTGGTGGTGGACGGGGGGCGGATCACCCAGCGCGGCACGCACGCGGAGCTCCTCGAGGCGGGCGGCCTGTACGCCGACCTGTACCGCACCCAGTTCGCCGGGCAGGTCGCCTAAACCCTCAGGGGGCATAGCCGAGACGGCGGAGTTCCTCGCCCGCGATCTTCTCGATCTGGGTGATGTCCTCGGAGGTGAGGGACAGCTCGTAGGCGGGGGCGCGGCGCCCGCGCCCCCGGGTGCGGGCGGTACGGGCCTCGTTGCGGATCTCGGCCGCCTGCACGCTGGTTCCGGCGAACCGGGACAGATCGGCCACGGCCTCGTCCGGCTTGCTGAGCAGCTGCTCGTAGCGGATGGTCTTCAGCTGGCCACCCGGAAGGCTGTGGTGCAGCCGGGCCGCCAGCCGCACCGACCAGCGCCAGCGCAGCGCGCAGCGGCCGGCCGCGGACAGCTGAGGCCACAGGTCGCGGTCCTCGGGGTCTTCGAGGCCGAAGAACGGATTGGGGAATTCGGTGTCCACGTTGACGAAGCTCGGCCGGAACCAGGACATCACCACCGGGTCGGCGAGCATCGACGCCACCACGTCCCGGCCGTCCCTGATCACCTGGACGATCCTGGCGTCCGGAAACGCGTAGGTCAGGGCCTCCGCGCAGTAAATGAGGTCCGGGCTCGCGTCCCCGAACGTCTCCAGGCCCCGCTGCTCGACGCACGGTCCGACGGCGTCCGCGGCCAGGCCGGCCGCCGCCCGGCATTCCCTGGTGCATTCCAGGCAGCTGCTCGCGGTGATCTGCCAGCCCTGCGCGAAGGCGTCCCTGATGACGGTCGCGGCGGCCTGCGTGCGGCCCTGGTACATGGACGGGCGCCGCGCGAAGGCGTACACCGTGCGCAGCACGTTAGGCTGGCCGATCGTGAGGTGGAAGCCCGCGGACGCCTTCAGCGCGCGACCGATCAGGTCCGCGCCCGAGTGCGGTGCGCCGACCACGAAGACCGGCTGGTGCACGCTGCGGGAGTTAACGATGAGGATGTGACGAGCGGTGGGCATCTTCGCCTAGCAGTCTGGGTTTCCGGGCCGGGCCTGATCCGCGCAGGGCCCTGCCCGCTACCGTACTAGCTGCGGTCAGCCCGTAGGCTGGCATCATGCGGGTACTACCCGGTGTAGTGAAGCAGGGGCGGCGCTGGCTGGCCGGGACGGCCGTGGTCCTGGTCGCCGCGGCCGCGCTGGCGGGCTGCGCGCAGTTCAACCAGGCACTCGGGCAGCGGGAAGCCGTCGTCTCGTTCCGGTCCGGCACGCCGGTGTCGCAGCGGCTGACCGTGCGATCGACCTGCGCCAAGATCCCGGCCGTGGACGCGCCGCCGCTGCCGTCCGACCTCAGCTCCCCGTACGCGCTGCAGCAGCTGATCTTCCGGATCGACCGCGCCAGCGACGCCGACGTGGCCCGGCTGGAGACATGCCTGGACAAGTTCCCCGGGGTAGCCGGCGTGACCCTGCAGGACTCGAGCGACGCGGGCGGCTGAGACCAGCCGCGTTACCTCTGTAACCAGACCGATCGACTTCGTTTTCCCTGGTCAGAGCCAATTCCCTACTTTGCCTACCTCGTGTATAGTGAATCGGGTTGTTTCCTATATAAACGATAGAAATTAGGTACTAGATGCGACGTGTTATTACCGCCGCGGCGATCGGCGCGGCCCTGCTGCTGGCGGGCTGTTCTTCCGCCGCCTCGTCGTCAGGCTCGGCTGGCACCTCGAACGCCGGGGGGAGCGCCCCGGTCACGGTCAGGCTCGGCCTCCTCAGCAACATCACCCATGCACCGGCTCTGATCGCCCTGAAGGAAGGCTTCTTCTCCAGGGCGCTGGGCTCCGCGGGCACCCTGAAGGCCACCGCGTTCAGCGCGGGCACCGAGGAGACCACGGCGATCCTGGCCGGGCAGCTCGACGCCGCCTACGTCGGGCCGAACCCCGCCATCACCGCCTGGCAGAAGGCCAGCAACATCCAGATCATCTCGGGGGCCGCCACCGGCGGCGCGTCTATCGTGGTCAAGAAGGGCATCACCTCAGCCGCCCAGCTCAAGGGCAAGTCACTGGCCACGCCGTCACTCGGCAACACGCAGGACGTGGCCCTGCGCTACTGGCTCAAGCAGCACGGCCTGGCGACCACCGAGACCGGCGGCGGTGACGCGTTCATCAAGCCGACCAAGCCCAACTCGGCCGCGGTGCTCCAGTTCAAGTCCGGGCAGATCGCCGGCGCATCCGAGCCCGCCCCCTACGACATCCAGATGGTCAGCGACGGCGGCACGGTGCTGCTCAACGAGCCCGGCGTCACCACACTGCTCATGGTGACCAAGAGCTTCCTCTCGGCCCACCCGGGCATCGTGTCCGACCTGCTCAAGGCCCAGGTCCAGGCGAACGCCTTCATCAAGTCCGACCCGGCCAAGGCGCAGGCCGACGCCAACGCGGAGCTGGCCTCCTACACCGGCAAGCCGCTGGCGGCGGACCTGGTGGCGGCGTCGTTCAAGGAGATCACCTTTACCAACGACCCGAATGCGGCCTCGCTCAGGACCGACGCCAGCCAGGCCGTGTCGCTCGGCCTGCTCGATCCGGTCAACCTGGCCGGGATCTTCGATCTCGGCCCGCTCAACAAGGTGCTGGCCGCGGCCGGCGAATCCCCGGTCAGTTCGTAGCCAATGGTGAGGCAGGTGAATTCCGTGACGGTGACTGATCGCCGCGCGGCGCCCCCGGTCGGGGGATCGGTCAAGCTGACGGACGTGTCCAAGGTGTTCGGGCACGGCAGCTCAGCGGTGCGCGCGCTCGACCATGTGTCGCTTGAGGTGCCGTCGGGGGAGTTCACCTGCCTCATCGGCGCGTCGGGCTGCGGCAAGTCCACGTTGCTCGGCCTCGTCGCCGGGCTGGAACAGGCCACGACGGGTGAGGTGTCGGCCGGCGGCGGCCGGGTCGCGTTCATGTTCCAGGAGCCCGCGCTGTTCCCCTGGCTCACCGCCGCCGGGAACGTCGAGCTGGCGCTCAAGGCCCGCGGAGTGGCCAAGGCAGAGCGCCGTCAGCGCACCGAGGAACTGCTCGACACGGTGCACCTGACCGGGTTCGGCGGGAAGCGGCCGCACCAGCTGTCCGGCGGCATGCGGCAGCGGGTCGCGCTGGCCCGGGCGCTGGCCCAGGACGCGGACGTGCTGCTGATGGACGAGCCGTTCGGC
>JAICWX010000522.1 GCA_025934635.1 Streptosporangiaceae bacterium
CGCCCGGCGGACGGCCCGCAACCCCGAAGCCTACGAGTACCTGGCCGAGTCGATCGTGGCCTGGCCCGCCCAGCGCGAGCAGGCCGGGCTGATCAAGGCGGCCGGGTGGTCGGCGGTGAAGTGGCGCGACCTGAGCCTGGGCGCGGTGGCCGTGCACGTGGCCCGCCGGACCTGACCACACTGCCCTGACACCAGACCTGACAACCGGACCTGACGACACTGCCCTGACCGAGCCGCGGAGCCACGGGGGTCGGCTGCCCCGGATGAAAAAGCGCCGCCCCGCTAGGTCTAAACTGATGGCAAAGAATTTGTGAAGCGGTTCACAAGAACACCAGGATCTGATCAAGTGACCGAACACGCACCCCCCGCCCCCGCCCCGAAGCAGCCACCTGCCGATGAAGCCGACGTCATCGTGGTGGGCGCCGGGCCGTCCGGTGCTACCACCGCCTTCTACCTGGCGCAGTCCGGGCTCGACGTGCTCCTGCTCGAGAAGTCCAGGTTCCCGCGGGAGAAGGTCTGCGGCGACGGGCTGACCCCGCGCGCGGTCAAGGCCCTGGTCGGCATGGGCATCAAGGTCGGTGAGCAGGACGGCTGGGTGCGGAACAAGGGCCTGCGCGTCATCGGCGCCGGGATGCGGCTGGAAATGCCGTGGCCCGAACTGTCGAGCTACCCCGGCTACGGCCTGGTCCGGACCCGCCACGACATGGACGAGGCGCTGGCCAGGCGGGCCGAGCAGGCCGGCGCGCGGCTGCTCGAGGGCGTCACCGTGACCGGCCCGGTCCGGCACGAGCGGACCGGCCGGATCACCGGCGTGGTGGCCCGCCCGGAGGGCGGTGAAGAGCGCCGCTACGCCGCCCGCGTGGTGGTGGCGGCGGACGGGAACTCGTCCCGCCTCTCGGTGGCGATGGGCCTGCGCAAACGGGACGACCGGCCGCTCGGGGTCGCGGTCAGGACCTATTACCAGAGCCCCCGCCACGACGACGACTACCTGGAATCCTGGCTCGACCTGTGGGACGGCGACCGGCTGCTGCCGGGGTACGGCTGGATCTTCGGCATGGGCGACGGGACGTCCAACGTCGGCCTGGGGCTGCTGAACACCAGCGCCGCGTTCGGCCACACCGACTACCACGCCCTGCTGCGCAAGTGGCTGAAGTCGATGCCGGCCGAGTGGGGCTTCACCGAGGAGAACCGCACCGCGCCGATCCGCGGCGCGGCGCTGCCGATGGGCTTCAACCGGACCCCGCACTACCACCAGGGGCTGCTGCTGGTCGGCGACGCCGGCGGCATGGTGAACCCGTTCAACGGCGAGGGCATCGCCTACGCGATGGAGTCCGGCGAGATCCTGGCCCGGACGGTGGTGCAGGCGCTGGCCCGGGGCCGGGGAGCCGAGACCGAGCGGGTCCTGGCCGGGTACCCGCACGCGCTGAGCCAGGAGTACGGTGGCTACTACACGCTCGGTCGCGTCTTCGTGAAGCTGATCGGCAAGCCCTCTTTCATGCGCTTCGCCACCAAGCACGGCATGTCACGGCCCGCCCTGATGAGGTTCGCCCTCAAGCTGCTGGCCAACCTGACCGATCCGGGCGGCGACGCAACAGACCGCCTGGTCAACGGCCTATCCCGACTCGCACCTAACCCTGAGTGAGTAGCCATGCAGGCAGTCCCTAAGATGAGGGGTTGGCATCCGGCCTGTGGAGGGAGGAAACCCCGTTGAGACTGTACGTTCCGATCTTCGTGCTGGCCGTGCTCGCGGCCGGCTTCGCCGCCTTCTCGGTGACCTTCGGCGCGATCTCCGGGCCTAAGCGGTGGAACCGGGCCAAGCTCGAGGCCTACGAGTGCGGCATCGAGCCGACGCCGACGCCCCCGGGCGGCGGCCGGATCCCGGTCAAGTACTACCTGACCGCGATGCTGTTCATCGTGTTCGACATCGAGATCGTCTTCCTGTATCCGTGGGCCGTCGCCTTCAACAAGCTCGGGGCCTTCGGCCTGGTCGAGATGGTGACCTTCGTCTTCACGGTGCTGATCGCGTACGCCTATATCTGGCGGCGCGGCGGGCTGGAGTGGGATTAGCCATGGGTGTTGAAGAAAAGCTGCCAAGCGGCGTGCTGCTCACCTCGGTGGAGAAGGCGGCGGGCTGGGCCCGCGCCCGTTCGCTATGGCCGGCCACCTTCGGCCTGGCCTGCTGCGCCATGGAGCTGATGATGACCGGCGGGCCCAAGCACGACCTGGCCCGGTTCGGCATGGAGCGGGCGTCCAACACCCCGCGCCAGGCCGACCTGATGATCGTGGCCGGCCGGGTCAGCCAGAAGATGGCACCGGTGCTCAGGCAGATCTACGACCAGATGTCCGACCCCAAGTGGGTCATCTCGATGGGCGTCTGCGCCTCGAGCGGCGGCATGTTCAACAACTATGCCATCGTCCAGGGCGTCGACCACATCGTGCCGGTGGACATTTACCTGCCGGGCTGCCCGCCGCGGCCGGAGATGCTGCTCGACTCGATCATCAAGCTGCACGACAAGATCATGAACACGAAGCTGGGCAAGAACCGTGACCGGCAGATCACCGAGCTGGAGAACGCGCGGCTCGGCCTGACCCCGCTGCACATCCTGTCGCCCGAGGGATCCGAGCTGTGAGCGGGCCCGACGAGCCGAAGAAGGCAAGCCCGGAGCAGACCCACGGCTCGGGGGCAGCGCAGGGGCCGGTGCCGCCGACTCCGGCCACGCCGGCCGCACCGCCTGCCCCGGACGCCTCCGCCGAGGAGGAGCAGGCCAGCCTGCCGGCCCGGCTGGGCGAGGAGCGGCTGGCCGAGCCGGTCGTCCGGATGGGGCTGTTCGGCGTCGAGGGCACCCCGGACACCTCGGGTTACGGCCTGCTGCGGGTGCACCGGGCGCCGGTCCTGGACAGCCCGCGCCCGTACGGCTCCTACTTCGACGAGATCGCCGACGCGCTCGGCACCGCGCTCGAGGCGGCCGGCGTCGGCTTCTCCGACGCGGTCGAGCGGGTGGTCGCCGACCGCGGCGAGCTGACCTTCTACGTGCGCCGCGAGCGGCTGCCCGAGGTGGCCGCGAAGTTCCGCGACGACCCGGCGCTGCGCTTCGAGCTGTGCACCGGGGTCTCCGGCGTGCACTACCTGGAGGACGCCGGGCGCGAGCTGCACGCGGTCTACCACCTGCTGTCGATCACGCACAACCGGCGGGTCCGGCTCGAGGTGACCGCACCGGACGCCGACCCGCACATCCCCTCGCTGGTCGGCGTCTACCCGACCTGCAACTGGCACGAGCGGGAGACCTGGGACTTCTTCGGGATCATCTTCGACGGCCATCCGGCGCTGACCCGGATCCAGATGCCGGACGACTGGAAGGGCCACCCGCAGCGCAAGGATTACCCGCTCGGCGGCATCCCGGTCGAATACCGCGGCGCCAAGATCCCGGCTCCGGACGAGCGGAGGCACTACTCATGACGCAAGCGCAGACGCCGCACGCGCCGGCCGGCGCGAGCGACGCCGACGGGGACGCGGCCGAGGGCCGCGTCTACACCGTCTCGGGCGAGGACTGGGACGAGATGGTGGCCGCCGCCAACGAGGCCAGGGACTTCCAGAGCGGCGAGCGGATGGTCCTCAACATGGGGCCGCAGCACCCGTCCACCCACGGCGTGCTCCGGCTGATCCTCACCATCGAGGGCGAGACCGTCGAGGAGGTCCGCGCCTCCATCGGCTACCTGCACACCGGCATCGAGAAGAACATGGAGTACCGCACCTGGACCCAGGGCGTCACGTTCTGCACCAGGATGGACTACCTCATGCCGTTCTTCAACGAGGCCGCGTACTGCCTCGCGGTGGAGCGGCTGCTCGGCATCGAGGACAAGATCCCCGAGCGGGCCCAGATCATCCGGGTCATGCTGATGGAGCTCAACCGGGTCTCCTCGCACCTGCAGGGCATCGGCCCGATGGGCATGGAGCTCGGCGCGACCACCATCTTCCTGCAGGGCCTGCGGATGCGGGAGCGCATCCTGGACCTGTACGAGCTGATCACCGGCCTGCGCATGAACCACGCCTACATCCGGCCGGGCGGCCTGGCCCAGGACCTGCCGCCGGGCGCGCTCGAGGCCATCCGCGGGTTCCTGGACGGCAGCCGCAAGCTCGTGCACGACCTGCGCGCGCTGATCGACGCGAACCCGGTGTTCGTCGGGCGGACCAGGAACGTGGCCTACCTGGACCTGGCGGGCTGCATGGCGCTGGGCGTGACCGGCCCCATGCTGCGCTCCACCGGGCTGCCCTGGGACCTGCGCAAGTCCCAGCCCTACTGCGGTTACGAGACCTACGAGTTCGATGTACCCACGGTGGACACGTGTGACGCCTACGGCCGGTACCTGATCCGGATGGACGAGATCGAGCAATCGCTGCGGATCGTCAGGCAGTGCGTCGACCGGCTGGCCGATCGCGGCCAGGTGGCCGACGACCCGGTGATGATCAGGGACGCCAAGATCGGCTGGCCGGCCCAGCTGTCGCTCGGCCCGGACGGCCTCGGCCCCTCGCCCGAGCACATCGCGCACATCATGGGCGGATCCATGGAGGCCC